>CASICJ010000013.1 GCA_949373085.1 uncultured Verrucomicrobiales bacterium | reverse complement strand
GTGGTCGAAACCAAATCGGGGGAAAAAGAATTACCAATTGTACCAAGCCGGAGGAATTGGGGTCGATTCACTTGGTTGCCCGACCAGGCCGGAAAGTCCGAAAGTGAACAAGCCGAGGCTGACCAACCCGCTACCGCGCCGGAGTCGAAGAATCATGAGAAACTTAAACCTAAAATGAAGGCACGGTCTCAGTAGCAGGATAGCCTAGATCAGACGTTTCGCAGAAAATTCTAATGACTCTCAAACTGAAGTGTCCTAGTGATGATGAAAACACATTTGATAGTTCTTGTTTCCTTTTTAAGTCTAGTGAGTGGGCTTTTTGCAGCTCCTGCCAATCATGATCTAATCACGGAGCTGAAAGATCTAAGTGCTGAGGAAGTTGTGTTTAAGGGTGCGTCCAAGACAAAACCAGTCGTGGTAAAGTCCCTTAAGAATGGGGCCAAGTATTTCGGTAAAGAAGCACTTGCCAAGATTTCCAAGGCTGTTGATTTCGAGAAACAGAGTGTTCTTGTTTTCGCTTGGAAAGGTTCTGGGCAGGATCGCTTCCAATATGTAGTAAAAGAATCTTTCCCTGAGCAGATCATGTTCTCTTACAAGCGCGGCCGAACGAAAGATCTTAAATCGCACCTTAAAGTTTATGTTTTGCGATCGGATGTAAAGTGGGCCGTTGAATAGGAGCGAATTTAGATAATTTAGTGTCCACCGCTAGGACTGTGATTCGCAGAACAAGACACTAATGCCAAGCGCGAGGAGAGTCGTGGGTTTTCTAAGACTTCGCGGAAATCTATGTGGAATGGTGAGAGTTGAGTTGGGTTTTTACCGAAATAAATATTTCACGCTTTGTTGTACCATCTTTCGCTTTTCCACTTCAATAAATTTGAACATGCTGCGGCGTGGCTGGAGAGAAAAAGAAACGTGGCAAACGTAAGCACCAACCGATGGGGCTTGATATTATTCATGAGGATCGTGACATAATCGTGGTAAACAAAACTGCCGGGGTTCTTACGATTGGAACTGGGCGTGATGGCGGTCGCACTGCGCACGCGGCGCTGGATGACTACGTTAAGAAAGGAAACTATAAGTCGCGTGAGCGAATCTTTGTAGTGCACCGTCTCGATCGTGACACTTCGGGAGTCCTCGTTTTTGCGAGGACCGAAAAAGCCAAGTTGACGCTTCAGAAAAATTGGCAGGAGGCTGCCAAAACCTATCTCGCGTTCGTTGAGGGTCACCCAGATCCCGATGAGGGAATGATTGAAAGTTATTTGATCGAGAATGACGCGCGCCGCGTTTTTTCATCGACTGATAAGCGAAAGGGTAAGCTTTCGAAAACCAGGTATAAAGTGATCAAGATAGTCGGGGAACGAGCTTTGCTTGAGATTCATTTACTGACCGGCCGTAAGAATCAGATCCGGGTGCACCTTGCTGATGAAGGTTGGCCTATCGTGGGTGACGGCAAATATGGTCGTAAGATTCGTGACAACAAACGCCTCGCCTTGCATTCGCAGGAGCTGAGCTTTGATCATCCTTATTCGGGGAAACGGATGACCTTCAGCGCGCCTGTGCCGGCGACTTTTTACAAGATGGCTGCCGCGCCTGCGCCTGAGCTTCCCAAAAAGAAAGATTCTAGGTAATTGATTCGCGGTAAAGGTTTTCCACCTTGTTACGTGCCCAAGGTGTTTTGCGAAGAAACTTGAGGCACGACTTGAGCGAAGGGTCATTGGCAAAGCACCGGATACGGATGCGGTCCGCAAGTTCATCCCACCCATATTGGTCTTCCAGATGAATGAGCATCTGTTCGAGTTTCACCCCGTGAAGTGGATCGTTAGACTGGTGCGGCATGAGGTTTGAAGAGTGAAGTAAAAAGGAAGTGAAGGACATCAGATAATACGAAAGCAGTCTTTGCTTTTCGGACTGGAATTTTTACCTAGGATCCCGCGCATGGCGGCCAAGGAAGGGGATAGGATTTTATGGTCTGATCGTATCCTTGCGCCTTTCCAACGTCGGACTTCATCTGGTCGTTACCTTCCTGAGATTGATGGCCTCCGTTGTCTAGCGGTCGTTTTGGTGGTTCTTTTTCATTCGCACGGATTTTTCACTTCTGGCTCTGAACCGTCCACGGTGCCCGAACTGCTTGCCACAGATCCTGGCACTGCGCTTCTTCATATGCCGCATGCCTTAATTGGGCGAGGTTGGTTTGGGGTGCAGATTTTCTTCCTGATTTCGGGGCTTGTTTTATCGCTTCCTTATGTGGCTCATTATCTGCAGGGAGAAGAAAAGCCATTGGTTAAGAACTACTTCAAGCGGCGTTTCATTAGGATTGAGATTCCCTATATTCTTGCACTCACTTTTTTTCTTTTCCTTTCAATCATCATAGAGCAAAGCGGCTGGGACCGACTGCCAAATTACTTCGCAGGTCTTATCTACGTCCATGGCTTCATTTACGATGGCCAACATAACCCTCTTTTGTTCGTAGCATGGACCTTAGAGATTGAGGTTCAGTTTTATCTCATCGTGCCGCTGCTATGCCGGGTTTTCGCTTTGCCTAAACTTCTGCGCCGCTTTCTTCTAGTTTTGACGATCTTTGCTGTCGATCAACTCTGCGGAGGGTCATGGATGGCTTTTACGGATAGTATTTGGCATCATACGGTGATTCGTCAGTTGAATTGGTTCCTACCCGGCCTTCTTCTCGCGGACCTCTACTTGTCTCCAAACTTAAAGGGATTCCGTGAAAAGGGTGGGACTTTGTGGGCTGACTTTGTTGGAGGATTAGCGTGGATTATGGTTTTCGTCCTGATTGATTATCATTTCACGATCAGCCCAAGGCCGTTTGTTTTACTCCTCGCTTTTTGGTGCGTCCTCGCCAGCCGATACCTTGGGGTGGTCTTCCGTAATCGCTGGATTACGGCGGTGGGAATGATGTGCTACACGATTTACCTCTTCCACAATTTCTTCATTCATACGATCTTTGGACCGCATATTCTGGGGCCAGTGTTGCCTTATGAAAAAGGGAACTGGCCCATGAACGCGTTCATTATGGTGGTGATGGTCTCCGTGATCATCATAGCTTGTGGCTTTCTTTATCTCGTGGTCGAGAAGCCTTTTGCGCGCGGCCGGTTACCCTGGAAAAAGAAGGAGGGGTAGCCTATGGCGAGAATGTGATTGGCCCGCTGGTCAAATTGGGTTTCGTCAGTTAAGGTGAGGCTCCGATAAGCCATGAGTGATTCCAAAGATATTGATTTTGCCCGCATCGAAAATGCTGTGCGTGAGCTTCTAGGAGCAATTGGGGAAGATCCTGAGAGGGATGGGTTGCTCGATACACCGGCGCGAGTCGCACGAATGTATGGCGAAATCTGTAGTGGCTTGCGCGAGGAGCCGGCGGACCATCTTGAGAAGACCTTTCAAGTGGAGCACGACGAAATCATCGTGGTGCGCGACATTTCGTTTTATTCGATTTGCGAGCACCACCTCATTCCTTTCTTCGGCAAGGCCCATGTCGCTTACCTTCCTGAAAAGGATGGGCGGATTACCGGGCTATCGAAGTTGGCAAGATTGGTCGATGGCTTTGCGCGTCGTCCGCAAGTTCAGGAGCGCCTCACTGGTCAGATTGCTGATGCGATAGATGAAAAGCTCTCTCCACGTGGTGCAGCTGTCGTTTTGGAAGCTGAACATCTTTGCATGTCCATGCGCGGGATCCGCAAGCCGGGAGCGCGGACCGTAACATCTTCGATGCGCGGCATTTTTCGTTCCAACTCAGCCTCTCGCGAAGAGGTTTTAAATCTCATTCAACGTTCTTAAGAATGACCGGGGCCTGATCAAATCTGGCCTTTTTGGCTTCCTCGATTTGATCCAAATCTGTGCAAAGCCCCTCTGCGGAACTCTCGATCAGAATTGCTTTCTAGGATATTCAGCTCGGCGACCCTATTATGAAAACTCATTTATTTTTGACAGATTCAAGGAGGTTCTAAGCACCTTAGATGTGTCTAGGCTCTTATGTGTCAAAATTGTCACCTAGCATATTTACAATCATTAAATCTATCTCATAGGTTTAGAAAAAGGAGCCATGGAGAAAGATCATCAAATATCTCAATTGCCTAAAGACGGACTTGCTGGGTTGACGCAGAATTTTGGGAAGGATGCCACATCTGGATTTGTGGTCTTCCTCCTCGCCCTCCCTCTCAGTCTCGGGATTGCCGCGGCCTCTGGTTTCCCTCCCATTATGGGGGTTTTGACGGCGATCATTGGTGGTCTAGTTGCCACCTTTTTCACGGGTTCCCAACTTTCCATTAAAGGTCCGGCAGCGGGTTTAATTGTTATTGTAGCCGATTGTGTGGGCGCCTTTGGTGGTGGAATCGAAGGTTGGCGCCTCGCCCTCGGAGTGATGGTGGTGGCAGGAATCATTCAGATTCTCATGGGAGTTTTCAAATGGGGAAAGTTTGTCGATATCTTTCCTTTGTCAGCGGTTCATGGAATGTTGGCAGCGATCGGGTTCATCATTATCGCAAAGCAAGTTCCCGTTCTTTTGAACGTCGACCCATCCCTCGCAGCGGGGAAAGGTCCGCTTGCTTTGTTCGCCGCTATCCCTTCGTTCTTTGCCAATTTAGATTCACAAGTCAGTATTATTGGTGGTGTGAGTCTTACCATCATGCTGGGCTGGGGATTCGTAAAACACTCGCTTTTGAAGCAAATTCCAGCACCGTTGCTGGTTTTAATTTTTGCGGTTCCTGCAAGTTTGATGATGAATTTGGGTGCTGAAGCTCCCGATTACACGCTGGTAAAAGTGGGGAAGATTATCGATCAAGTTGGTATTAATGCGAGCGCTGAAGGCTATTCTCAGACCGGGATTTTCATCAAGTTCGTCATTATGGTTTCGCTTGTGGGAACTCTGGAAAGTCTCCTTACCGTGAAAGCGATTGATATGCTTGATCCGTGGAAGCGGAAAGCTGATCCGAACAAGGATATCATCGCAATAGGTGTATCGAACTCATTGGCTGGCCTCCTCGGCGGACTACCCATGATCTCTGAAGTGGCGCGAAGTTCGGCTAATGTTGCGCAGGGTGCTCGAACCCGCTGGGCAAATTTTTTCCATGGTCTCTTTCTCCTCTTATCGGTCCTCCTTGCTTATCAAGTTCTTGAACTCATTCCGAATGCTGCGCTTGCAGCCATGTTAATCGCAGTAGGAATCAAGTTAGCTCATCCCAAGGAATTTATCCACATGCTTAAGGTGGGGCCGGAGCAGCTTGCGATTTTCATCACAACAATTTTCTTCACGCTCGCTAAGGATCTGCTGGTCGGTATCGCGGCGGGAATGGTCTTGAAGGCGATAATCCATTTCAGTCGCGGGGTGTCTCCGAGGTCTCTTTTCCAAGCAAGAGCGGCCGTTGATCATGATGCTGATCGCTACGTTCTTCGATTGGGGAATGCTGCCATCTTCACCAACTACCTCGGCATTAAGAAGCATCTCGATATGATTCCCGAAGGTAAGGCGATCGTTTTAGATCTCACAAAAACAGTCGTGATTGATCACTCTGTTATGGAGAATCTGCATCATTTTGATGATGACTACACCCGTGCCGGCGGAACTGTCGAATTCCTGGGCCTTGACCAGCTTCAACCCGTTTCGGCTCATCCGCTTGCGGCCCGAAAGCGCAGTAAAGCATCTTAGTATTTAAATGCGATCGTTCCTTGCTACTAACGGGAAACAAGGCGATTCGCTAGGGTGCTCAAAAGCATTCCAGTGACAAAGCCGCCGATATGAGCGCCGTGACCGATGTTGCTGGCCGGGCCCATTAAGCCAAGGAAATCCAAGCCAACTCCGACAACTCCGGCGGCAGCGAGTTGAGTCGAATTGACGGGCCGGGCAAGTGGCCAAACATGTGAATTAGGACGAGGATGTAGGAAGGCTAGACCGAAGTAAAATCCCTCTAAGCCCATTACCCCGCCGCTGGCTCCAAGTCCTGGAATTGGGCTCTCCGGATCCAATAAGAGCTGGCCGATTGATCCGCCAATAGTGGTAAGAAGGAAGACGGTTAATATCCAGCGCCAACCACATAGCTCGCAAACCACGACTCCGAAGAGCCAGAGGAAGAGCATGTTACCGCCCAAGTGGCTTCCATCGGCGTGAAGAAAACCCGCTGTCAGGGTAGTGGCGAGGGTCGCTAAAACGTCACTCGATAGATTTCCACCCGAGGCAATTTCCCATCCATTAACGACTTTGACTGGGGTTATCATCCACGCCCCATAATCATGTATCCAATTCAGGATAGAGACGACAGAAATGACTCCAATTAGAATGAGAACTGGGGCTCGATGTTTCATCAGTGGGTCATACATGGTCACAGGGTGCCTCTGGTTGGTTGCGCATAAAGTCGGCAACTTGGGCGAAGAACTCCATCACTGATTTACGAATCGAGGAATCGACGATCACTTCATCAGCGGCTTCTCCCATAAGTTTCATCCATCGATCGCGTTCTGCGATGCCAATTTTAAAGGGCATGTGGCGACCTCGAAGGCGCGGATGTCCTCGCTTAATGAGGTAGCGCTGATCTGCTCCAAATCGGAAAAGGAGAAAGTCGCGAAGGCGCTCCTCGGAGCCTTCCCAGTCATCGTCCGGATACATCAGGCCGACTAGCTTATCTTCCTTCATTTTTTCATAAAATTTGGAAGCCAATTGGGTGAAGCCTTCTTCTCCCAATGTCGCGTAAATCAATTCTTCATTCATCGATGTTTTATTTTTGAAGATTGGCGTGCGATCTTTGAAAATCAAGGATTGCCGCTTTTCCTTTGATCCTTCAGGGTCCTCGATACCCCCCCAATTTCAAAACCTTTTGATATTTTATCTAACCCCATGAGTGAACCAATCCAATTTGATCCACCGGACTTTTCCGAGTTGAGCAAACTTCTTGATGGTTACGAAGTAACCTCGTTGATTGCGACTGGTGGTATGGGAGCGGTTTACAAGGCGAATCAGGTCTCTCTCGACCGAGATGTGGCGATCAAGCTGCTGCCGGTAGAATTTGGAGAAGATCCGTCATTTAGGGATCAATTTGAGGCCGAGGCTCGTTCGATGGCCAAGCTCAATCACGTCAATCTGATCGGGATCTATGATTTTGGTGAGGCCGATGGGATGCCTTACATCGTGATGGAATTAGTTGCGGGCAAGTCGCTTCATCATTCTAGTTACGGGAAGGTCATCGATGAAGCGACCGCTGTCAAATTAGTCATTGGGATCTGTCGCGGTCTCGCGCATGCGCACAAAGCGAATATCATCCACCGTGATATCAAGCCTGCAAATATTTTGCTCGACCCTAACGCTAAGCCTAAGATTGGTGATTTTGGTTTAGCGGCCGCCAGCGATTCAGAGCATTCGGAAGATAGCCCTATCTTCGGAACTCCCGGCTATGTCGCTCCTGAAATTTTTTCTAACCCGAAGGCGATTGGAATCCAGTCCGATATTTATGCGGTTGGTGTGATTCTTTACGAGCTCCTCACTGGTAAGATGCCTGAGGAGCCTGCAAGCCCTCCTTCTTCAATCGCTAAGTGTGATCGGAGGTTGGATCCGATTTTCAAAAAAGCAACGCGCCGGAACCCGGCCTTGCGTTTTCAATCGGCCGATGAGATAGCGAATGACCTTGAGAAGGTCCTCCCCAATATTGGAGCAAGTGGGCAAAAAGTGGTGCGTACCGCGGCCGATGGAAAGGCACCCGCAACGATGCTGAAGCGTCGGATGACTCACGATACGAATTCTGGCGGAACGGAATCCGGAAAGCCCAAACTCGTCCCTCTTGCCAAAGGGGAGGGAGCTCCTGGTTCACGGCTCAAACCATTGCCAAAATCATTTCTAAAGGCGGAGAACGACAGACGTTCGGCGCCAGTGGAAACTGTGGCTCCTGCTGCTGTCCCTGTTCAGGCTGGAAGCAACTGGCCTATCATTCGTAATCTCATCATCATCGCGGTTCTGATCCCGATTATCATCTTTACGTGGAGTCTTTATCAAGACAAGCAAGCTAGGATTAAAAAGGAGCTTGATGCTAGAGAGCTAAAACTAAAGAACGATGAAATAGGGCGTAAAGCACAAGTCGAGCAAGCGAAGCGTGACGAAGAAAAAAAGGCTCTTTTAGCAGAAGAAAAGAAAGCGCGTGAGGGCCAGCTTGAAAAAGAACGTCGACGCTTGCTCGCGATCGAAAATGCTAGGACTCCAATGGATCGCCTCGCTGAATATCGGACCGCTCTCTACGATGGACGTCGTGATCGTTTTCCGGATGACACGATCGATCGGAGCAGCCATTTCCTCTTTTTCGTGAATACTCCCATGACTTGGACCAAAGCCTCGGAATTCGCCGAAATGCATGGTGCCCATCTTGCAACCCCGTCCGCCCAAGCTGATATCGATCTTCTCTCCAAAGATATTAGCGATCTCGAGTTACGCCGGGTCTGGATTGGTGGGGGTGCTCAGGGGAAGGGGGGTTGGACTTGGGTTTCTGGAGAAGATTGGAAGTTTGATAACCCTGGAACTGCTTTGGGTTCGTATGCTTCTCTGAGCAGTAGCGGAGTGATTCGTGCTCGGCCTAATAGTGAGAAAAATCCCTTCGTCATTCAGTGGTCTAAGGATGGTCTGAATTCTGGAGCTCTTGCTTCGCAACTTGAGCGTCTTGTTCCTACCCTAGATTCACCTAGCCCAGATTGGCCTCCTGGCACAGTCGCTCATGAGAATCGCCATTTCTTGCTCGTGCAAAAGCCGGTGTCTTGGAATGAAGCAGACTTGATTGCTGGTTCGGCTGATGGCCACCTCGCGGTCATTTCGAAGCCACTAGAAGGAATTTTTCTGCGTAATTTTTTCGACTCAGCCCTACTTCTTGAGCAGTCCGTCTGGTTGGGTGGCCGCAAAAAAGACGATACATGGTATTGGTCAAATGGTGAGTCTTGGACAAAAGGCTCATGGGCGCCGAATTCACCTGACGGGGGCCCATCTGCTCGCGCACTCCGCTATCTCAAGAGCTCTGCTGGAGTTGGCTGGGATGACGCCAGTCCTAAAGCGGGGGAGGCCGCCGGATTCATTATTGAGTGGAGTTCCGACGGCAATGGCGCTTCGGCCGTGACCAAGGACAATCCAAGTGCGGCAACTGGTCAGCTTGCCAAGCTCCGAGGAATTGGCCGTCGCCTAGTCACCAAGGAAGTCGCTGATTATAACAAGTATCTCGTTGGTAATCGTGATTTCTTTGTCTCAGACGTGGACACTTGGTTTAAAACGCTTTCTATTAATAGCCGAATTGAGTTCGAGATACCCTATCAGTCCTTGGAAGATAAGCTTCCTAAGAATGGTGATCTTTCCGGAGAAATTAACATTAGCGAGTTTCCTGCTGAGGTGAATCAGGACCTTGTGAAGGCCAAGGGCCGCCAAGCACGCAAGAAAAAGACCTTCAATACCAAGTTGGAATCACTTCGACAAAGCTACCTCACGAAATTGCTGAAGCTCCGCCAAACTTTTGAAGACGGTGGATTGAAGACTCAGTTGGAATCAGTCGACAGAGAGATTAATGGAGTGGGGCAGGATGCCGCCGCTTTCCGTTCGCACTTTGGCGTCTAGGAGGATCTTCCGGGCGAGTGGTCTATATCCCTTCTCTCTTGGCCTGCGAGGGTTTCTTGCTCATAACTCCAAAAACTTATGAAATTGGCCTTTTTGATTCTCGCATTTGTTGGTTCGCTAGTCGGCCAAGAGCAAGTCCCACCCAACATTATCTTTCTAATGGCGGATGATCAGAACACCTTATCGATGGGGTGTTATGGGAATCCCGAGGTAGAAACGCCGAATATGGATCGGCTTGCAAATGATGGGATGATCTTTGATCGTCACTACGATACCACCGCGATCTGCATGGGGAGCCGGGCCAATGTCTTCACGGGAATGTATGAGTATAAAACGGGGTGCAATTTCGTCCACGGAGACATGTCTAATCAAATTTGGAGCAAGTCATACCCGGTGCGTTTACGAGAGGCGGGATACTTGACTGCATTCGCAGGAAAGTTCGGAATCGTGGTCGACGGGAAAGGGATTTGTAAAGATGAATTTGACTTCTATGGCGGGGCGAAGGGCCAGACAAATTACGCGACATCAAAAAATTTCTCCATGAAGCGCTTTGCCAAAAAGTATCCTCACTCGACTCTGTCATACGGGGCGTTCAGCAAAGAGGTGATCAGGAAGTCGGTTGAGAAGAAGAAACCATTTTGCCTTTCCATTAGCTTTAAAGCACCTCATCGACCGACCACTCCGGACCCTCGTTTTGACCACGTCTATAAAGGAAAGAAATTTACTAAACCGGCAAATTATGGGCGGCGTTACGGTGAGCATCTCTCGCCGCAGAGTAAGCAGGGTAGACAGTTTGAACGTTTTGAATCGTGGGATTACGATAAGAATTACGATGAGGTTATGGCGACCTACTACCAGCAAATTTATGCGATTGATTTTGCTCTTGGCATGATTCGCGATGAGCTGAAATCGCAAAAGATTGTTGATAATACCGTAATCATTTACACGAGCGACAATGGCTTTATCTGTGGATCCCATGGTTATGGGTCTAAAGTCTTGCCCATGGAAGAGTCAGCTCGCGTCCCCCTGATTATTTTTGATCCTCGCGTTGAGAGCTCAGGCAAGAGGATTCGGTGTGATCGATTGACTGGAAACATTGATTTTGCTCCGACTATTCTGCAGCTCGCGGGCTTGGAAGCTACCGAAAATATGGATGGCAAGAGCCTTCTACCATTGCTTGAGAACTCAAAAGAAGGGGGGCATGAAACCTTGGCGTTGATGAATACTTATCCGCCTGCGCCCACGACTTGCATGAGTATTGTGTCGGGGCCTTTCAAATACACTTATTGGTGGTTCGAGAACGATGAGATGAAGCCAACTGAAGAGCTTTTTAATCTTAAGAACGACCCCCTTGAGCTAACTAATCTTGTTCAGGCGCCTAAGCATAAGAAGCGGCTCGAAATCATGCGCAAAAAGTATGATTTCCAGCTCATGCATTGGAAGAAGGAGGCTGTAAAGGGTAATGGATATCAGAAATATATCACTCTTTTTGATCGTTACTTGGATGCGGTGGAGAAAGCAAAAATGTTATCATCGCGAGATCGAAAGAAAAATTAGATCTCCAGCAATTCGGGAGGGCCAAGGATTACAGTCCCTTCTTTTTGGCCCATGCCTTGGACTTTTTGGCAGGGGTATTTTTCGCAGCTAAAATTATTTGAAGAATTAGGATGCGTTGAAGAAAAAAATTCTATTTTGTTTCGGGACTGGTGAGTAGTTTCCAAAGGAACTGTTGTTGACCGGAACTGAGCTTGGTGGTGACTGAGTAAATGCGCTTGCAGTAGTTACAACAGAGTTTTTGTGCAGTGGAGGGGTTGTCTTTACCTTCGGGGTTCTTTTTTTTCATCTTCTTCTTTTCAAGAAGAAGCTTGGGGGAGAAATACGGGTGATTTGTATAGGTTTGGCATGGGCATTTCTTATCGTGAAGATCTTCAATGAGCGCTATGGCAAGAGCAAGAGTTCGCTTGTCATTCGAAGTCCCCGAAGGAGATTTACGAATCTTGGTAAGGTGGGGAGCAAGGGAGGAGACAAGGGAGAAGTCGTCGTGATAAAGCACTTTTTCTGCGGCTTTCCGAACGAAGGCTGGATTCTCGGAAAGGAGACCAGCGAGGATTCGTCCGGTCGAGGAAAGTTGCCAGACCCCACGAACCCACGAGTGCCAGTGGTTGTTGTCGACTTCATCCCGCGAAAGAATTCCAAGATGATTGCGATTGATGAAGAATTGATCAGTGTTGGTGATTTGTCCTTCTTTTAAAAGGTGAGTTAGCGCGGTCTTCGCATCCGCTCCAGCAGGGAGATTCCAGTCACTCTTGGCAGTACGCAAGATCTTTAGGATATCTTGCTCGGGGACCTCTAGAGCAATTTCGGCTAGCGGCCGATATTGGTTAATACGAAGCGAGGTTCCGTCGTTAAGGTCGATGCGCGTCTTTTCTTCGGCGTAGGAAAACTCGAATGGACCTTTGTAAAGAACAGTGGATTTAACGGAAATTTTTTGAAGAGAGGCGGTGAGGACTGGCCCCCGGGGAAGGGGGACTGTGCGTCCGCGCCAGGCCGGACCTAGGCTGCGGTTATTACGGGTATGCCAGATAAGAACTAAGCCGAGAATACCGAGACTAGTCGCGAGAAGATAACCGATCTCAAAGGTGACCTCTTTTTTTTTGGTTTTGAGCCGGACAGAGGGCGAATCTCCAGGGAGCACGAGGAGCGGGATTTGAGAGCCGATTTCGAGTTTGGCTGAGAAATCTGGCGGGATATCGACTTCTACGATGCTAAGGAGCGTGTCTTCTTCCGAGCTCGCAAGATTGGCTTGAATCTGAGCGGTGTGCTTGACTTTGGAATCGGGAGCGGTGTTGGATTCGTGGACGCTGATAATGCGTCCTGGACGCGTTAATCCATTTTCTAGGAATTCATTGTTACGCTTCGTAAGGTTGAAGGTAAGTCCGGTAACTACTATCCCCGCAAAGATGGCCAAAAGGCCGGCGCTTGTGAGATTTAGAAGTTGCTTCATCATTACATTGCTAGCCTATTCCGAATTGATGAGACAGTCACGAAAGGAGCTTTGAATTTTGAAAAAATTCTGGAAGGGCTGAATTTAGGGCTGGTGGGTGCTAAAATTTAATCGTTAAAGTCGCAAATCAGGCGAGGGTAATCCCTCGGCGGGTTTTTCCAATCACTATTCAATACCGTGAACGAAGCAGCAGAAGCTCCGCGACCATCCGCGCGATCAATCGTGAAACGCCAGCAGCGAACTGCGACTTTGGTGAGTTTGATCACCGCGCTCCTGTTGATGGTTCTCATTGGCCTTATTCTTGCAGTAATATTGATGACGGCCAATCCGGTCGAACAACCTTCATTGGTGTCTTATTCGGGAGCCTCCGAGCCAGAGCAAAAGATTAAGCAGCCAAAGATTCAAACCAATGTGCAGCGCAAGCCGGCTGCGCCGAGCATGGCGGCTGCTAAGATGTTGGTGGCAAATACCGAGTCACCAACTTCAATTCCGATTCCGCAAATTGAAGTTGAGGATGTATCGATAGATATTGGGGTCGGCGATGATTTTGGGGCTGGCTGGGGTGATGGCGAAGGATTTGGGAATGGTGGTGGCTCGACTTTTTTTGGTCAAACTTCGACTGCTGAGCGCTTGGCTTATGTCATCGATTATTCGGCCTCGATGAGGTCGCAAGGTCGTGACCAAATCATGAGGAAGGAGCTCTCTCGCTCGTTACAGAAAATGCAAAACGGATTGCAAATCGGGATGATCTTTTTCGCTGGCCCAGCTTGGGTGGCTGGAGATAAGGTGAAAATGATCAAGCAAAAGGAGGCCGTGGTCGACCCCCCAAAGGGGAAAAATTATAAATGGAAAACGACAGGGGGGGCCAATGGATGGCAGCCAGATGGGCCCAAGCAAAAAGCTCCTTGGTGGGAGATTGGAGATCGCGAAGTCAAGAGGCTCCAGAAGATTGTGAATGAGACTAAGTTGGTCTGGGGTACGATTTGGCATCACCCGATTCATATGGCTCTTGATATGGATCCGCCGCCGCAAACTATCTATTTCATGACTGACGGAAGTGCGAGTGGTTCGGCAAAGTGGGCTCAAGAAGTTGGGAAGCGCGCAAAGAAAATGGGTGTCATTATCAATTGCGTGGCTTTGATGCATCCAAAGGCCAAGGCTGATCTTAAAACGATTGCGGAGATGACTGGTGGGATGCTCACCATGGTGGATGCCAACGGCAAGCGCGAAGAGATCAAATAAGATGCTTTAAGAGAGTTCTGCCTCTGGCGTCTTGTATTCACTTAGATTCACTAATACTCTGCCAATAAATAGCACTTTGTTCGCGAAGTTTTTCCACCGTCCTAGGATGTTCTTTTATAAGATTACGCGATTCGCCAAGATCATTTGGAAGATCAAAAAGCTCTGCTTTTTTTCCACTCATCACGAGCTTCCATTTTCCTTCACGAACTGCCACCGACTTTCCTGATTTCCAGTGAAAAATTTTATGAGGTGAACTAGCGCTTTTTGAATTGATCACTGGGAGCAGGCTTTTGCCATCGATCTTATGTTCAGCAGCCGGAATCTTACAAAGCTCCATAATGGTTGGGAACCAATCGCAACCTGTGGCGATTTGCTTCCGCACTTCGTTTTGCGGCAGATTGCCTGGCCAAGAAATGATTGCGGGCACTCGAATACCACCCTCGTAGAGGCTAAATTTTGCACCTCGGTGAGGTCCCGCACTCCCGCCTCCTTTATGAGCTCGAACTTCTTCTGATGCACCGTGATCAGACTGAAAAATGATGATGGTATCATTCGTGAGTCCAGCGTTCTCTATTTGATCTAAAAGTGCTCCGATTCGGTCGTCCGTAGTGGAAAGAAATGCTGCGTAAAGATTTCTCGGGTAAGGAAGATCCCGATAATGCTCCAGCCATTTCGGGGACCCTTGATAAGGATAATGTGGAGTGTTGAGGGCAAAATAGATGAAGAAAGGTTGGTCTTTGTTTTTATCAATAAATTCGCCTGCTTCCTTCACCATGAGATCTGGAAAAAATTCACCATTATGAAAGACCTCTTTACCATTACGCCAAAGGTCATGCTTGTTAGGTCCGCTCCAGTAGAAGAAGTGCGAATAGTTGTCGATGCAGCCGACGAGGTGACCAAAGGAGTGATCGAAACCTTGGGCATTCGGGATGGTTTCCTTGTGGTGTCCGAGGTGCCACTTGCCAATGTGCGCGGTGGCATAGCCTGCCTTTTTCATCTTTTCGGCGATCGTAATTTGTTGCGAAGGCATTCCAACTGAATCGAGCGGGACATTACCATTGAGACCTCCGTGCTGCGGAGTGCGACCTGTCATTAAACCGACCCGCGAGGGCGAACAAACAGGAGCGGCCGAATAGAACTGGGTAAAACGCACTCCGCGTTTTGCGAGTCCGTCCATATTTGGTGTAACTAGATCTTTGGCTCCGTAGCAATTCATATCCACGGTACCCTGGTCATCGGTGAAAATTATTATGACATTGGGCTTACGTGCGGAGAGTTGTAAGACACAGGCCAAAAGAGAAAGGATGACTATATGGCCGGCTAATTTCGAAATTCCTATCACCATAAAATCCTATCGAAGCTCGAGGGTTCCAACCATGAAAAATATCGGGACTCTATGATATCTTCTTCTTTCTTCGCTTTAACTCGCAAACCAATGGCTTGTCCTTCTGCAGTAACTCACAAGCATGAGCATCAGTGGAACTTCGATTAAAACTCCGACCACGGTGGCGAGGGCTGCGCCTGAGCCAAGGCCGAAAAGCATCACAGCTGTGGCGATAGCGACCTCAAAGTGATTAGATGCCCCAATCATGGCCGATGGCGCGGCATTTTCGTATCGAAATCCCAACACTTTCGCCGCAAAGTAGGTGATAAAAAAAATCAGGAGAGTCTGAAGAGCTAGGGGAATCGCAATCCAGAGGATCGTTAGTGGATACGTGAGAATCGTTTCACTTTTTAAACTGAACAGAATGATTAGGGTCGCTAGGAGCGCTAGAATTGAGACCGGATTGAGATAAAGAAGAAATTTTTCATCAAACCAACTCTGCCCCTTGGTTTTCAGAATCCACTTCCGTGAAAAATATCCTGCAACTAGAGGTAGCGCGACATAGATGGAAAATGGATAGCAAAAAGCGCTTTTCCAGGGGACCGGCATTTGATTCACGCCAAGAAGCCATTTGCCCAGTAAACCCATAGAAAGCCAACATCAATAATGAATTTAGCGCCCACCATGATAAGGGTCAGCCCTTGGTTTCCCTTAGCCAAAAATCCCCAGACTAAAACCATCGCTGTGCAGGGCGCGATACCAAGAAGGATCGCTCCGGAAATGTAAGAGCGATAAAGTTCCACCTCGGTCCCATCTTTAAGAATCTCGGTCCCAGGCAAAAAAGCCTTTAAATAATACGCCGAGAAAAAATGCGGCAATTCCAAACATCGTGAAGGGCTTGACAGGCCCAATTTTATGATTAAGGTAAGCAAAAACTGGTTTGAGAGTCCCCCCGTGCTACTAGGGCATTTCCAAAAATCAATCTTCACCATGATAGGATACATCATGAAAAAAGAGACAAATCGCGATGGGAAGTGAAAACCACCGGCGCGCCATTTACCATAATGGCCATCCCGTTGAGCGATTTCGAGAGTCCTGGAAATCCTTTTCCAAGAATAAGTCCAGCCGCGATACAAAGGCTTACCCAAAGTGTAAGCTTTCTCTCAAAGAGGTTCATGGAATCGATATTAAGTTTCATTTTAGGAGGCGGTCACTAGTCGCGCTGGTAGGCTACTGATTGCGATGATGCGGTTGAAGAGAAATCTGGAACCGAACAAACAACTCTATCTTGACCGACAAAATGTGAGACCCTTCAAGATTTTTTGATTTGCTCAAAAAGAGCTTGTTTGAACCCTGATTGTCAGAGGAAGTTCACGTTGTGAATTTGATCAAGATTCGTCCGGCGGAAGAGGCCGATTTACCCTACCTCGTTAGTTTTAATATGGAGATTGCCTTGGAGACTGAGGGGAGAAAACTAGATGCGGGGATTTTGCAAGCTGGAGTTAGGGGGGTCTTTGAGGATGCGACTAGGGGATTTTATTTGGTGGCGGAGATAGAGGGCCAAGTTGCTGGGTCATTGATGATAACCAAGGAGTGGAGCGATTGGCGGAATGGTGATTTCTGGTGGATCCAGAGTGTCTATGTTCTGCCGGAATATCGACGTCAGGGAGTTTTCAGAGAGCTATATGAAGAGGCGCGCCGAAGGGCCAAAGAGGATGAAAGCGTTTGTGGGTGCCGACTCTATGTTGAGACTGAAAATCAGTCAGCTCAGAAGGTTTATTTGAAGCATGGGTTTGTTGAGACTGGCTACCTTCTTTTTGAAGACGTTTTTTAGAAACCATTTTTGAATGGTCGCTTGTGTGTTGATCTCTTCCTCCGGGTAAGTGTATCGTTCAGATCGTAAAAATAAGCCATCTTCGATGGGGTGGTGGTGTGTCTAAATCAGGAGCATGGCTAGAGCCATTATGGACATGTTGAAGTTTTCGGTAAGAGTCACCGTCGAGACAGGGACCTCGAGAATTTTTCCCATACAGGCGCAATTGGTTTGTTTGCCTTGCCGCATGGTGTTTAAGACTCCGAGTGCGCCGAACGAGAGAATAACGATGGTAGCAAAGTAGGTGGCTTGAGTTTGCCATCGTGATAAGTAGGCGAGACCGAGGCCGAGTTCTAAAAAGGGATAGATGAGTGCATAGGTGCGAGACCGTGCAGCGAGAAGGTCGTACTTTGCAAACCCGGTGGCAAAGGGCGATAGGTCAAAAAGTTTTACCATCGCGAAGACGAGGAGAAATAAGCCCATAAAATCATGCATCCAGATATGCCAAGACCAATTGACTTCTGTATGATGTCGCGCGGCGGCTCCCAAAGCGGCGGCAAAAAGAATGACAAACAGGGGAGCATAGGCAGATAAGCCAAGTTCTCTGTTCTCGGTTTCGGGAGGTTGACTGCTACAGCACGATTTGGGTTCGGGGGTGGACGTCATGGTTTGGGCGAAATGATGAAGAGAAAAGTGGGAAGTTGCAAATCCGAGATTTGACCACTAACCGTGGTGTGTGTTGTCCTTACTTCGTGCCACGGGTCCGTTCGCCCAACCTAATATTCGTTTGTATGCGTGGTTTACTACACTGTTTAATGCCCGGTTTTACTACCCGATTCTTGCAATCTTGTTCCTCGATCTTGGGCTGACGCTGTCACAATTTGTGACTTTAAACGCGATTTGGGCCGTAACAATTTTTCTCGCAGAAGTACCATCCGGAGCCTTGGCGGATTTGATCGGGCGACGCAAGCTCTTGATTACCGCAGCAGGTTTAATGGTCCTTGAGATGTTGGTGCTGCTGGTGGCACCTAAGGACGCGGGGATTTGGCTATTTGGATTTTGTGTAGTGAATCGTGTTTTGAGTGGGTTAGCGGAGGCTGCGGCGAGTGGTGCGGATGAGGCACTGGCGTTTGATAGTTTGGAGAGGGATGAAGATTGGGATGAAGTTTTAGAGATCACCTTCAAGCTTCGATCGAGCGCAATGGTGGTGGCGATGGTGGTGGGTGCCTTGGTTTATGATGCAGGAGTAATTGGGCTTAATGTGGAGCTTGCTCATCGTCTACCTATCGTCTTTTGCTTTTTTCAGGCGATCGGGGCCTTTCTAATTTCGCTGAGGTTCCAGGAATTTAATGGGGGAGATAAAGCTGCAGGCTTTATGGCAATTTTTAAGCAGACTTGGAGGGCTACGAAGTGGGTCTTTACGACCAAGGTGGCGATTTTGATTGTGGTGGGTGGACTTCTGATTGACGGAGTCGTTCGAAATTTTGCTACGATCAATAGTGAATATTATAGGTTGATTGAGATTCCGACATACACTTTTGGATTTATTGCAGCCGGAGCGGCGATGCTTGGGGTTTATGTGCCACGTCTTTCGCGTTATTTAGTCGGCACCTATACTCCGCTAACTAATTTTGTGATGATAGCAGGGTGGTGTTTTTTCTGTCTCTACACACTCGGTCAAACCTGGGTTCACTGGGGAGTGGTCCCAGGAGTTGGAGTGATGGCGGGAATGTCACATCTGAGATTTTTAATGAGCCGATATTTGAATGGCCTCGCTGATTCGAGTCAACGTGCAACAGTACTAAGCGTGAAAGGACTACTTTTTAATGTTGGTTACGGCACTGCGAGTTTGGTTTTTGCCGGTACGGTTTTCTTGCAGAAAAAGAAGTTTGGGAAGACGGATGATGATTCTCTAAAGTGGACTCTAGAATTACAACCGTGGGTATTTTTAGCAGCTTTTTCGATTTTCCTCGTAGTGGCGAAAATCCTCCGCTTCCCAAGAGAGATCGGGAAGTAATTGCTATAAAGAAAAGCAGCCAAAACAGATCGTTCCGGCTGCTGAAGTAACTAGAACCTATTGCTTTAACGTCTCCGCCCAGCGCGTTGATCAATCTTACCGTCGCCATCACGGTCTTCCCCGAACTCCATGGGCATTGTCCACTTAATACCTTTGCGACGTCCTTCTTGAACGTGGCTCTGATAGTCTTTCTTTTCAGTGGTTTTCACGAAAGTCTCATTGGCCTTGAGCAGCGCTGCCTTAAGATCATCTACTTTGATATCGAGTGGAAGCGATTTTATGATTTTTCCTTTCTGACCATAAGTGTCAGGGACAATAATGTTAATTCCCGATTTTGATTTGCTTCCGGTAAGAATTCCGGTCCAAGTCTTTGGGTCAGTTTCAAAGTCGTAGTGGAATCTACCAATAATTTCGGGGTCGTTACTAACTGCAGGAATGGATTTCCGGGCTTCTTTAATTTCTTTCTCATTACCGCTGATAAGAATGATGACTCGTTGGTCGGCGGAGGCGACATTAAGTCCGAGGCGAAAGTTTGGAAAATCTGGAACTGCTGCTGCTTCGCTTTTTCCTTTTGTTCTATAGTCATCAGCGATCCCTGCAAAGGCTGACACTAAGTCGCCTCCGAGGACTTGGTTTGGTCCACGGCTGCTTCTCGTGAGCTTTTGTTTTCCATCGGGAGAGAGAAGGCAAAAGGCGGTATTTTCGAAGCGACCATTGAGGTAGCCGCGAACAATTTTTTGGGCTTCTTCACTCTCATAAGAGTCGATTCGGATGCAGACAAAATCGCGGGTGGCTTTGATGACTTTTGGATTGCTGAACTCACGGTTCTGCGTGTTGGTGTAGCCAGGTCAGAAAACACCTGAAATACCGCCGCATTGCGAGGCCACGGCCATGAAGAGAATTGGTTTATTGGTGCGCCTGGCTTCAGCCAATCCGTCTTTGAGGATGGGATACCACGCGATACCGGCTGAGCCAAGTTCGGCTGGCGACTCAGCAAGGTTTTCGGGCCGCGGGCCACCGCCTCGTTGTCCTCCGGGCCGTTGACCTCGCCCTGGTGGGCGATTGCCCCGTGATGGCTTACCGCCTCTAGGTGGGCGTTCACCGCGGGGTGTGTCCACTCCGCCGGACCGCTGTCCCGGCGTCTGTGAGCGCTGTCCGTAAAGGAAATTGCTCAGTAACATGAGCGAGGAAAGAAAGAGGACGAAGGATTTCTTCATAACATGGAGTAATCTATGGATTTAAGATGAATTTAAGATGAAATGGGAGAGTCTTTAAAAAATTTGCTCTCAATACAACGGAGAATTGATCGGGTTCAACTGTTTCACGGCTTGATTGATCTCTTTAAGTAGGAAGACGAAGCACTTAAAATGGATCCTGCGGGAGTAATTTGTTTGATTTTCAAAGTATGGTATTCTCGCTAAACCCCTTCCCCTTACGTGAATTATAGTTATTTAATCTTTTTCTTCTCAATCCTTTTGTCATTTCATGCGAATGCTGGGAATAGCACTTCTCGGGCCGAAAATTTTGCACTCATTGATCATGAAGGGAAGTCTCACGAATTGGACTACTATCTTAAGATAAAGGGCGTGAAGGGATTGGTAGTTTTTGTGCAGGGTAATGGATGCCCCTTAGTTCAGAAGCGTATTCCGGAATTGAATCGTATGAGTGCGACCTACCAGGATAAAGGTGTCCTCTTTTGTATGCTTAATGCGAATCTTCAGGATAGTCGGGCTGATATCTCGAAGGAAGTTGAGGAGTTTAAAATTAGGATGCCAGTGCTTAAGGATGAGGCACAGATTGTGGCTCGCTCGCTCGGTGTGGAGAGAACCGCAGAGGTTTATTTGATCAGTTCGGCAGGTCGAAAAATTGTCTATCGGGGGGCACTCGATGACCGCCTGAGTTACCAAGCTGCGAAGCCGGTGGCGACAAAGCACTACCTTCGCGATGCTCTTGATAATCTTCTTGGGGGAAATGAAATTAAACCAGCGGAGACCGAGGCTCCCGGCTGCAAAATCACTTTCCCCAAGTATCCGAAAGGTCTGACCTACGCGAGGGATATTGCTCCAATTCTAGCGCAAAAGTGTACTTCCTGTCACACCAAAGGGGGCCTTGGTCCTTTCGCCATGAGTAGCTACCGAAAGGTTGTGGGTTGGTCTGACATGATATCAGAAGTCATCATGACCCGGCAAATGCCTCCATGGCAGGCAGATCCTGAGGTTGGGGAATTTTCAAACGATTGCAGCCTCACCGCTGAAGAAGCGAACAAGGTTGTTAGCTGGGTGGCTGATGGGAGTCCGAAAGGTGATGGCCCGGATCCTTTGGAGGGTTTGGAAAGACAGGTGCCTGAATGGTTCCTTGGAAAGCCCGATAAGATCATCACATTGCCGGCGCAGAAGGTCAGGGCCGAGGGCGTTTTTGACTATCGCTATGTTACGATGGACAACCCTTTCGATCGGGATGTTTGGCTAAAGGCGACCGAAATCCGTCCCGGGAATACGAGAGTTCTGCATCATGTCATCGTCACTTCCCATCCAGCTGGAACACGAAGGAGCTCACAGTGGGTGACCGGGTATGCGCCGGGGACCGAGGGTCAACGTTACCCAGAAGGAAGTTCTGTGTTTTTGAAGAAGGGCCATCAATTACGGTTCCAGCTGCACTATACGGCTTCTGGAAAGCCTGAAGTAGATGAGACAGAGCTTGGCCTTCATATTTCTGATGAACCAACTGCTAAGATTTTTAGGACTGCGGTGATTGCTCAGAGGCGCTTCCAAATTCCGGCTGGCGCTCAAGAATATAAACAGCAGAAAACCTTACCTATTCGAAGGAATGTCACGCTCTATGCAATCAATCCTCACATGCATTTTCGGGGGAAGTTTATGGAATTCGAAGCAGAATTTCCGGATGGAAAGCGCGAGATGTTACTTTCGGTTCCAAATTACAACTTCAATTGGCAGCGGACCTACGTCTTAAAAGAGCCACGCAAACTGACTGCCGGAACACAGGTGCATGTCCGGAATGCTTGGGATAATTCTCCTTATAATCCCCATAACCCAGATCCAACCAAAACGATTAGGTGGGGTGAACAAAGCTTTGAAGAAATGTTTTTTGCAACGCTGGGTTACATCATCGATTAATGAGCTCCTATTCCCGGTGGTTTGATGTGGTAAGGTCGGGTGAGTCGGAATCTTCCTTGCCAGAATCGCGTGAAGTATTGCGCTGTGCTTGTAGTTGTTGGCTAAGCGGCTAGTATTTCACTCGCCGACAAAATGTCGGAGATAATTTTTCAAGCGAATGTTAGGAATTCAGGAAATCCAGGAATTGGTTGCTGAGCATGGGCCAGCGGTGAATGAAGGGCGGTCAATCAAGCAGTTGATTGACGATGGTGAGATCTCTCGACTTGAGGGTTGCACCGTTTTAAATGGGAAGGTTTCTGATTCCGTTTTTGGAGGATCTCTGATTCGTCGCGATGGTAGGTCCATCCGTTTGATGTTTAGAAATAATCGAATTTCTACTCATGATGTAAATCGCGGAGCCATTCCGTTTAAAGATCAGGTGCTCGCAGTGAATCACGATCACATGCTGCGGTTGGTGAAAGACTTCATGGGAAGTTCGCAGTTTGAAGTGCAAGGCTTAGCCCCTAGTTCAACGGTTATTCCGGCAGAAAACTTAACTCTTGTGATGTTGGAAAATGTGGTCCGTTTATATATGGCGGAGAGTTCGACATCAACTTCACTTTACCAACACTGGCTTATCGCCAAAGAGACAGGAACTAAGATCATGCATTACGCCGGGCATGATTTAGAAGTTGGAAAACTTGAGCCAAATGGTCGACTTCCGTATTTAATGGATACGCCAAGTACGAAGGATAAAATAGATCGGACTGTAGATGCGGATTATCTCGTCAACGAAGGTGTTTGCACGGCACCACAATATGCTGCGATTCGTAATTCTTCGTTGATGGCCTTTGGAGTTGTTTCGCAATATTTGTCGAAGCGGGGAATGATTTTAGTGGATACAAAAACCGAGCACGGAATCAATTCGGCAGGGGAGATCGTGGCGGCCGATGAGCTTTACACAATGGATTCGTCCCGCTTTTGGAGATTAGATGACCAGGGTGAGGTGGTGGCTCGAGATGGTAAACCGGTATCGTTTTCCAAGGAATTTGCGCGAGGAATGGTTAAAGATCAGAACGAGCAACAGTTTTCCGAAGAACAGGCAAATGAGATCGCGGTTCGTTATATTGAAGGTCTCCAGCATATTACGGGGGAACCTTTTGCCCCGGATTTACGTCCGCGTGATCAGCGCATTGTTGAGTCGGTGAATTTAATTCTAGATTCGCTGATCTGATTGGGCTGAAGGTCCGCAAGTTAGAGTTGTTGGTTACTTTTACTTTGTTGCACCGGGATCCGAGCGGACCCCAAATTTCTGGAGAGTGAGAGTATCTTTGACTGATTTGAGTTGGTTCTTGGGCAGGCGGTCTTTGGTTTTGGCGATCTCACGCCACTGGGCCACCATTTTTTTAACCCGCTTCGGGTGCTTTGCGGAAAGGTCGGTGAGTTCTGTTCGGTCTTCGCTAAGATTGTAAAGCTCCCAACGGCCCATTTTTGCAGAGGCGATTTTCCAGTCACCAGAGCGGAGAGCGCGGTCTTTGGAGAAGTGGAAGTAGAGAGGATTGTGAGCTTCGCGTTCTTGTCCGGCAAAGATGGGGAGGAGAGATTTCCCCTGAAGAGGGTCGATCGTGCGAGCGCCAATTTTCTTTGGATAAGAAACTTCACTGATCTCTATGCAGGTTGCCATGAAGTCAATGAGGTGAGAGGGTTGACGGGTAAAAGAATTAGGTCTCGTCTTTAGGAGAGATTTGGGACCGTGCACAATCATGGGCGACGAAATTCCGCCTTCGTGTTGGTTCTGCTTGTAAAGACGAAAGGGAGTATTGCCGAGTGAGGCCCAGCCGACATCATAGCACCAGTAGGATTTTGGATCCCAAGGTTTGAGTTCTTTGCCACGGGTGCGATCGAAGGGGCAGGCTCCGTTATCGGAGCAAAACATGATGAGAGTGTTGTCATAGATGCCTTTCTTTTTAAGATGGGCGACGAGACGGCCGATGTTTTGGTCGAGGACGTCAACCATTGCCGCATAAACTTCCATGCGGTCTTCTTCCCATTGTTTGGCTTCGGGCGATAGACTGTTCCATGCTGGAATATGGGCGGCTCGCGGCGAAAGTGGCCATTTGGCAGGAAGTAGGCCGGATTCAATTTGTTTTTCGTGGCGTCGTTGGCGAAGGATGTCCCATCCTTTAGTATACTTGCCCTTATATTTTGTGACTTCTGTTTTCGGAGCCTGCAGTGGGTAGTGCGGAGCGTTGTAAGCGCAGTAGAGGAAAAATGGCGCTGGATTTTCCCTCTCTTTGAGATTCCGATGCTGATCAATAAAATCGAGAGCGTAGTCGGTGATAACATTTGTGGTGTAAAATGGTTTTCCTTTGTGAGTAGCGGGAACGTTCCATGGCTTGCCATCGAGCCGGAAGGTGTTGTCGCCGGTGAAGAAGTTGGTTGCTCCGGAGAGGTGGCCCCAGTAGCGGTCGAAGCCAAAGTCGGTAGGCTGTTTGGAAAGGTGCCATTTACCGACCATCATCGTATGGTAATTGGCGGGTTTGAGGACTTCGGCGATGCTTGCACCGCGTGAGAGTGATGCCCCGCCGGCCTGGTCACAGTAGAGGCCGGTGAGGAGCGAGACACGGGAGGAGTGGCATTTTGCGGTGTTGTAAAATTGGGTAAAGCGGAGGCCTTCTTTTGCTAGAGCATCTAGATTGGGGGTGTTGATTTCTGAGCCATAGCAGCCAAGGTCAGAAAATCCGAGGTCATCAGCCATGATGATGACGATGTTCGGCTTGTCTTGAGCCACAGCCCAGAGGGTAAGAAGAAGAAATATGAGAGTGAGGCGCATGATGAGATCCTAGATGCCGAAATTATGAGTGGGCATAAAAAGATTGATTGGGAGTTAATCTGATTCGAGCTCGGTAATGAAGATATTACGGAATAAGTGTTGTCCGCCACCAGGAACCTCCGCTTGCAGAGCGATAAATCCTGCCTCCAGATCTTCAAGGCCCTCTCCTTTCCATGCTTCCTTCTCGTTAATCATGAGAGAGATCTTCGCACCGTCTACGGTGAGCTTGAATTTGTTCCACTCGCGATCCTTGAGCAGGCCTTTGCTGGACGCTCCTTTGATGCCGCCAACATCGCCTTCTTTGCCTTTTAAGAGATTCGCCTGATAGCGTTTAGGCCAAGGGCGGCCGTTGGGAACTGAAGTGTAGCGAAAGTAAACGCCGCTGTCCCATTTGTCTTTGCCAAGAGCTTTCCATTCGTATTCGAGTACGAAGTTTTGGTATTTTTTTGCGGACTGCACCAAACCGTTCCCGCTTTTTATAAATATATTACCGCCCTGCACTTCAGCTTCGCATTTGAGGACTGTCCAGCCGTCCAAGTTCTTTTCGTTGAAGAGGGAGACGCGATTATTTTGGGCAGAGGCTGAAGTCAGAAGGGTGACTGATAAGAGGAGTCTGATGATGAAATCTTTTTTAATCATGGCAAAGATTACGGGGATCTCGCGTCAATTATGACAAGAATTTTAGCAAAGATTACGGCGGTTGGGACCCATACCTTGTGAAGGAAGTTTTAATGGCGACAATCTATTTTTAGATAGGATCTTAGGAGAATAATAACTTGTTCTTTTTGGGGTAGGATGATTTGAGATTAGTTCTTTCATTGCTGCAGAGCTGGTGGAGAATTTTTGCGATTCGACCATGAACGTAAATCTCCTTTTCAAAACGTCCCTGCTTCTTTTTGCTACGGTTACCTCGGTCCATGCTGAAAAAAATCCCGTCAAAGTGTTCATCCTATCTGGGCAATCGAACATGGTGGGTGCGGGAAAAGTAGATGGAGGTGGAACTCGGTGGGGTGCCGAGATGATTGGTCCGGTGGTTTCGGTTTACGAGGGGAACTACGATTCGAAGGCGGATTACGATTCCTTGAAACCGATTAAGACGCTTAAGCTGGAGAAGTTTGGAGGAACGGAGCCGACTCCTTATCCCGGTGGTGGGGTTCAGGTGACACGGGGTTTCGTGCAGGCCAAGGAATCTGGAATCTACGAATTCCGGCCTGGTTACGGGGGTTCTTCGAATTGCTTGATGGAAGTAGGCGGCAAGGAAGTGCATCGGCAGGAAGCGGGCGGCGAGGTTGTCCAAGCTGAGATCAAACTGGAAGGAGGGCAGAAGGTCCCGTTTAAGATCACCTACTTCACTCGCGATGCTAATGGCTTGGGTTGGACGGCCCGACTGGATGTCCCTGGTTCTTTGAAGACGCTCGTGAAGTTCGGAGGAAAGTATGCCTACTTGATGAATGACAAGGGTCAGTGGACGGCTCGTGACGATGTTTACTATCGAGGGGTTATTACCGCGACGGGGAGCCGATGGATGGGAGTCCAAGGAGGAAGAATCGGGCCAGAATTGGGATTTGGGCATTCGGTCGGTGAAGCTATTGATGAGCCAGTACTTGTTTTGAAAACTTCGCAGGGGAATCGTTCTCTTGGATGGGACTTTCTTTCGCCGGGAAGCAAGCGGTATGAATTTGAAGGGAAGTTTTATGCTGGCTATAAGGAGTCGCCCTTGAATTGGGATAAGGGCACGGAGCCCAAGCCGATCGGGTGGTATGCGGGGAAGCAGTACGATGATTGTTTTTCCGCAGCCCACGAGGTTCTTGATAATTTCGATACGCAGTTTCCACACTGGAAGGGGAGAGGATATGAGATCGTTGGCTTCGCCTGGTGGCAGGGTGACAAGGATCGCTACAATCTGGCGCACGCCAAAAAGTATGAGGAGAACCTTGTGCATCTCATCAAAACCCTGCGCGCTGAATTCAAAGTGCCCAAAGCCAAATTCGTTGTCGCCACTCTCGGGCAAACCGCGAAGGATAGCACTGACGTGAATGAGAAACTCATTCTCGATGCTCAACTCGCGGTCGATGGAACCGCTAAAAAATATCCTGACTTTAAAGGAAACGTTTCTACCGTCTATACTCATCCTCTTAGTCAGGGCGGAGCGTCGAATAGCCATTACAATGGCAACGCTCAAACCTACATGGATGTTGGATTGGCGATGGGTGAAGCGATGATGAAGCTGCTGGAGACCAAGTAGGAGGCCGATCTATGTCCCAAGGATTAAGAGAAGAGCTTATTTCTTACGAACACGAGCTCTCTCGGACTTGGCCTTGAACTCGGGGGCCGCCTTCTTCGGTAACCATTCGGAGAGATCCTCAAGAGTATCCCTGTGGCCTGGTTCATCTGCGAGATTGTGGAACTCATCCGAATCAGTCCGATGGTCATAGAGTTCCTTCGCGCCATCTTCATAGGAAATCAAACGCCAATCCCGGGAACGGATTGAATGATTACCAAAGTAGGAAGAAGTGATCGCGGGAGTTTTCCGAGCTGCCATCGCATCATTGAGTTGGGGCAAAAGAGAAACCCCTTCGAGATGGGAATTCGGAGGCAAATCGCAAAGCTTGATCAAAGTGGGATAGATATCGAGCAAGCTAGCGGGTTCCCGGCAAGCCTCTCCCGGCTTAATTCCCGGCCCCACAAAAAGCAACGGGACCTTTGTTGACTCCTCCCACAGCGTGCGCTTTGCCCAATGCTGTTTTTCACCTAAGTGGAATCCATGATCACTCCACAAAACGATTAGAGTATTCTCGGCATGCGGGCTGGATTTTAAAGCTTCAAGAACGGTGCCCACACAATGATCGACAAAACTAACGGAAGCCAAGTAAGCGTGGGTCAAGCTTCGCTGCTTTCCATAATCAATCACTTCGGCATGAGTCGGAGCTAGTGCATAGTCATTGATCCCGAGAAAGTTCTTCGGTAAGTCGTCGAGATCTGACATCGGAGTCTGCGGGAGCCTCAAGCTTTTTGCATCGTAAAGCCCAAACCACTTGGGAGGAACGAAGAGTGGAACGTGGGGGCGAAAAAATCCGACCGACATAAAGAAGGGTTTCTCAAAATCTTCCTGGAGCGCTTTAGCCGCTCTCTCTGCCAGTTGAACATCGGCCATTTCGGCATCCTTTTCCGGATAGGCACCCCAATCCCAAGCCGCGCTCCAGTCAGCGGGGCGACTCATTGGTTTCTTAGTTCTGGGGCTCCTTTTCCGCCCAAGGGACCGATCAATCGCACCAGCCAAACGCCCATTGAAGTCCTGATGCAAAACCTTTCCACCAGCCAAAGTGAGATACCCATGATCCTTGAAATATTGCTGGACCGTAGGGATCTTTTTCAAAGCAGGTAATTGTTGGTAAGAGGGTCCGATCTCGTAACTCCCATGCGTTGTCGCTGCCACTCCCGACATCACGCTAATCCGCGAACAGGAACAAACTGGAATAGCACAATGGGCATTGGCAAAATTTCGACCCCGTTTCGCAAGCGCATCCATGTGGGGAGTGAGCGCCCCGGGATAACCTCCAA
Source organism: uncultured Verrucomicrobiales bacterium (assembly GCA_949373085.1). GTDB lineage: Bacteria > Verrucomicrobiota > Verrucomicrobiia > Verrucomicrobiales > Akkermansiaceae > SW10. Next base: position 39,348 of record CASICJ010000013.1, on the reverse strand, counting down.
GGAATCCGGTCCAGTCATTGAGATCATCGATACAAATCATCAGGACATTGGGAGGAGCTGTATGCTCCTCTTCATCTTGGGGTGATTCCGTCGCGAGAGCCTTGCGTACGGATGTAGCCACAGCCTCACCCAGCAGCGTGAGCGGGCGACCGTCCTTCCCTGGAACAATCTCGCCCCCCTCTTGGATCAACTGATTTGAAGAAGACAAGGGAGCGGTGGCGGGAGCGGAAAGGGTTCCGGCCGTTCCTCCCTGTTCCTGAGCGTGAGTCACGACGAGTCCGCCCAGAAATGCGGCTGTCAGAATCCCGCTGGAGCGGCGCCCTCGGCTTCTGTTTCCGTGAAATACCCTCTTCATTTCATCTCCTGCATGGTTGTCCTTACCGCCGGCAGGTTCTCAACCAGGTTCGCCCTAGTGCATATCAGTTCGTTAAGCAACTGTTGACGGTCTAAGAGAAGTCTTTCCTTGTGTCGCGGATCGACGGCGAGATTGACCCGCGCCTTCGCCGGCAACGAAGCGGTGCTTGCTGCGGTGAATGTGAATAGGACGGCTCCGATTGCGATGAGCGATCTGATGTTCATGATTCTGTTCGTCGATTGATCTTGTGACTTTGATTCTATCCCAAGTAAAGATCGCGCCCCTTGGCGAGGTTGGCAATTTTGCGGTCGGCGATGGAGCGCTTGAGCATCCAGAATCCGCAGTCGGGGTGGATGAACTTGACGCGGCCTTCGCCAAGGGCTACTTCGGCCTCGTCGATCGACTTGGCGATCTGATCGGGTGTCTCGATGTGGTTGACTTTGATGTCGACCACACCCAAACCGATTCCGATTTCTGGGCGAATCTCCTTGAGGGCTTCAAGGTCGTCTTTAGGTCGGTGGGCAAGTTCAAGCACGAGGTGATCGGCGTGCAGCGCGTTGAGAAACTCAAGCAGTGGCTTCCACTGACCGGCCTGAATAGTTTGACCGCCGTAGTTACCGAAGCAGAAGTGGACGGCGGTTGGCCCGTCGAAGGCGTCGAGGACGCGGTTTATGGCTTCAGTAGCGAGCGGGCCGTGTTCTGGGTTACCTGGGATGTTAGCCTCATCGACTTGCAGGCAGGAGCAGGGGAGGTCCTTGACTTGTTTGGCGAGGACATCGGCGATGGCGAGGGTGAGGGCGTCGAAGTCGCCGTAGTGGGTGTCGAGTAAAGTGCGTGCCAGCATGTAGGGGCTGGTCACGGTGAACTTGAAGGCACCACCGGCCACGGACCCGGCGCGGCGGCAGTCTTCGATGAGATTGAGTCCCCCGCCGGACAGAGCTTCGCGGACCACGGCGGCAGGTTTGGAGCGGAAGCCCATCTCCTGCTTGGCGCGGAAGGCCTCGGTGTCGGCGCGTCCGATGGTGGAATCACAGCCACCCATTGGGCCAACGAAATATTCGATCATCCCGTTGGTGTCCGGATGATTGACGTCGAAGCGATAAAGTTCTCCATCGGTGGGGAGATCGATGCCGGACTGACGCTGGGTGTCGAAGATCACGCGGGTGGCGTCGATGACAGCCTGCTCGGAAGGCAGGGCGCTGAGCCAATCAGGGACCGGATAGGAGCCGACGGTGGTGGTCAGGATACGAGGGGAGCTGGGAATAGACGGAGTGTTCATTGTTTGGAAATTGGTAGGTCTGCTTTCAGTTGTGGTTGGTTTCTCAAGTCTTGGGCAAAGGCCTCGCGATGCGCGGCGTCTGGTGCCGTCGTGAAGCGGTTGACGACGACGAAGACGATCGTATTAACGACCATACCGCAGAAGCCGACGTCGAGGAGGACCTTGAGTTTGCCGGTGCTAGAGATCAGCGCGCTGTCTTCGCCAAAGAGGAGGGCTCCGAGAGGCGGGAAGAGGAAGACGACAATCATACCGGCGACCAGTCCCGCGACCGCACCCGCCTTGGTGCCCCGACGGAGGAAGAGGAGGTCGATGGTGATGGGGAGGAGTTGAGCCGAGAAGGCCATGGCGAGGAAGAAAAAGGCAGCGATAGTATTAAGGAGGTTTGTCCCGGATCCCGCGTAGGTGATTCCCGCTGCCGCCAGAGTGGCGATCACGATAACGGCCCTTCCAAACCAGGTGCGTTCCTTCTCCCCGGCTTTGGGGCGGAGTTGATGATAAACATCGCGAGTGGCCACGGCGGAGAGGGCGTGGAGGTTCGAGTCGGCCGTGGACATTGAGGCTGCCATGACTGCCACGAGAATTAGGGAGACAAGGATGACGCCCACCGTTCCGAGGAGTTCGGGGAAGAGATCCTGAATGACTCTCACCACGATCTGATCCGGATTGGTGAGGCCTACGGGCAGAGAGCCGTCGGCAAGCATCGGGTAAAGGGTCCGCCCACCAAGGCCGACCAGGAAGACGCCGAAGATGAAGCAGATCGGGAGGATGGTAGAGAAGGCAATGGCGGTGCGCCGCAAGGTGGCGGAGTCGCGGGCCGCATAAAATCGCATCCACTGCGCCGGCTGCACGATGCTAGCCAGCGATGCGAAAGCGCAGAAGGTGACGGCATGCCAGGCGTTAAATTTGGCCGGGGCATCCGGCATGGTGAGGAGCTGGCCGTCGAGTTGACTCACTTCCTTGAAGTAGCCACTCGGACCGCCAAGGGCGTGCATGACGACAACTCCTGAAAGGAGCATTGCTGAGAGGAGGAGCAATCCCTGCAAGACGTCGGTCCAGGCCACCGAGCGCATCCCGCCCACGATCACGTAGGTCATCGTTATCAGCGAAAGGGCGCCGACCCCGGCATTTTCCATGGTCAACTCCTGACCTAGAAGCGTCACATTGGCGATATCCGGGAAAAGACCTTGGGCGAGGATGCCTCCGGCCTTTACCTGCATCACAACGTAAGGGACAACGTAGAGGGCTCCGAGAAAGGCCACCATTCCGCGAATGAATTGTGAGTCGCCGTAGTAGTCCGCGATCATGTCGGCCGGGGTGATGTATCCGCGCTTGCGACCGATGCGGCGGATGGGATTACCGAGGATGTAGATCGCAGCGGCGGCCACCGGGAGATTGAGGGCATAGAACATCGGCGGGACGCCGTTGCCATAGACCCATCCTGGAAAGGTGAGGATGGCGAAGCCCGAAAAATAGGTCGCCATGATGGTGAGCGAGGTGGTGAGCACTCCCTGCCCACGGCTTGCGAGGTAGTAGTCCGCTTCGGCGTGCTTGGCCCGGCGGCCCTTCAGAAGGCCAAGGATCCCGAGGGCAAGGAGCCCGACGAGATAGAGGATGAGGGTAATGTGTGGAATGTAGTCCATCAGTCTTCGTCTCTCCAGAGGGTGCGGGCGGCGATGAGAATACAACTCGTCATGACGAGGCAGGTGAAGACGAGCCAGAGGTAAAGAGCAGGCACACCGAAGAGGAAGCGGACGTTTTCGGGGTCGCCGCCGGCGAGGTGGGAGCCGAGGCCGGGACCAATCAGGAGGGCGGCGAGGAACACGACCGTCAAGCGGATGCGGAGCGGTCGGAGCTTGTCGGTAGGTGGATCAGTCATGAGGCGATGGGTTGGTGGTCGGCGGAACTGCCGCGGTTGAGAAATTTTCCGGGAGTCATTCCGCTTTGGCGTTTGAAGACCCGATAGAAGTAGGCCACATCGCGGAAGCCCGACTCGTAGCAGGAGTAGAGAATGTGTTGGGTCTCACGAAGACGCTCCATGGCATACTTGATACGGCGTTCGTTCACGTAGTTGGTCAGAGTGCGCCCGGTGCGTAATTTGAAGAGGTCGGTGAAGCGGCGGGAAGACAAGTTGCACCGCGCGGCAAGTTCGGGGAGAAGGATCTGCTTGTAGAAGTTGGCATCGAGATGCTCGATGATCGCGTCGATGGCATGATTGCTATTTCGTCCGGAGTGGTCCGCAGGAATACAGGACCTGATGGTGTGCACGAGCAGGTCCCCTGCCGCCGAAATGCTGGCGAGTTCCCAGCCGGGCTGAGAGAGGGTCTGCTCACGGAGCATGAGCTTGAGTAGGTCGATCATCTCGCTGTGCTGAAACGCTCCCCGGGCGTGACGAGGAAGGCCGGGGGAAAGGCTGGCGCATGCTTCCTTCCACACTGCTTCGCGCCGGCCTCCGGGAACCAGAAAGCGGTCATTCATACAGGCGATGACAAGAGTAAGGGGTTCGGTGTGGTGATCGATGAAGCGGTGCTCGAGGCCTGCAGGAAGGACGAGGAATTGGTCTCGCTGAATGGAGATTATTCCCTGCTTGAGTTCGAGTTGACCCCGGCCCATTGCGACCCAACAAAACTTGTGAAAGGGCCATTGTTGCCGCTCCATGTGAAAGGTTTCGGCGTGGTGACTTTCGATCACGGTTAGTCCGTGTTCCGGAAAGTGGACATCGGCGGGACGGCTCCGACGGGGGAGTTGATCCTGCGGCTGAATGTCGTGTTTGCTCATTTGGTCAATAGGTTAGCGAGAGGCGGGAACCAGCTTATATATCTCTAAATCAATAGTATCTGTCTCATATTATAAAGGAAAACACCGTCGCTTCCTAATAATACAATCAATTTTGGCCGAATTATCCAAGAAATTACGTGGGAGGTGGCCTAACCCCTCACCGGAAACATTCCAGTCACCGCCTACTCTAGTGCTGTCCGTAGGTCTGTCTGTCCCTTTGCTACGGGATCTTGCAGGCCCACGCAAAAAATGAAAAGCTGACCTACCAGTCGACCATGAATTTTTCAAGAACACCATCTCTTCTTCGCTTGGCCGCCATTCTGGTAGTGGTTCTTCCGGTTCGTGCTGAGGTTGATTTTGGTCGTGATGTTTTGCCAATTTTCAGTGCCAAGTGTGCCAGTTGTCATGGCGGAGTGAAGAAGACGAGCGGATTCACTTTCACGAATTATCGGACCTTATTCGCGCCCGCCAAGTCCGGCGCGATTCCCATCGTCCCGGGCAAGCCGGAGAACAGCGAAGTGATCGCACGCATTGGACATGCCGATCCTGACGAGCGGATGCCGCCAGAGGGCGACGCCTTGGAACCAGAGCAAATTGAGATCTTGAAGGAGTGGATCGCATCTGGTGCGGAATGGCAGGAGCACTGGGCATTCGCGCCGCGTAATCCTGGGATACGGCCGCGTAATAAAAATACCACCTGGCCGGTGAACGGGATCGACTATTATGTTCTTGCGAATCTCGAGACCGCGGGAATTGAGCCTTCGCCGGAGGCCGATCGTTACACTTTGATTCGGCGCGTTGCGCTCGACCTTACTGGGCTGCCGCCGGGCCTCACCGAGGTCGATGCCTTCGTTGCTGACAAATCACCAAATGCCTATGAGAAGATCGTAGACCATTACTTGGCATTTCCCCATTTCGGTGAACGCTGGGCACGCCACTGGCTGGATCAGGCACGCTACGCCGACTCTGATGGTTATGAAAAAGACAATGCCCGTGGCGACGCCTGGGTGTGGCGCCAGTGGGTGATTGATTCTCTCAATCGCGACCAGCCCTTCGATCAATTCACGATCGAGCAGATCGCCGGCGACCTGATCCCGGATGCGACGCCCGAACAGCACCTCGCTACTGCTTTTCATCGCCAGACTCTTTTCAACCGTGAGGGTGGCGTCGATCCGGAAGAGGATCGAACCAAGCGCGTGATCGATCGCGCGACGACGACTGCCACAACCTGGCTCGGATTGACGATGCAATGCGCGCAGTGTCACGACCATCCTTACGACCCGATTACGCAAAAGGAATTCTATCAATTCTACTCCTTCTTCAACAACGCCGACGAATCGACGGTCGGCGTGCCGAAATTTCGCGTCTCTGATCTCGCTCCCAAAGAAGCCACCCTAGAAAAAGCGAAGGTTTTGGCACGAGCCGAAGCAGAGCTATGGGTGAAGAACATGAGCGCCTCTCTCGCATATAATGCCGCGTATCCTTCCACGACTGAAGTCCCGAAAGTTCTCAAAGCCGAATCTGCCTCTGGTGCGAAATTGGAATTGCAAAAAGATGGCTCGTTGCTGGTTACGGGAGCGATCCCGGACAAGGACGTTTACACACTGCGCCTGAGCGTTTCCCAAGCAGATGTCAGTGCTATCAAACTAGAGGTTTTACCAGACGAAGGCCTCCCCGAAAACGGCCCCGGCCGCGCCAAGAATGGCAACTTTGTCCTCGAGCAAATTCTCGTCGAGGAGCACCGGCTAATTTCGGCAACTGCAGATTACCATCAACAAAAATTTGATTCAAATGGGGCGCTTAAAGATACAGACAAAACGGGTTGGGCGATCAGCCCGGAGAACGGGAAGACACATCAGGCGACCTTCGAGTTCGAAACTCGAATCGCTAAGCCCGGCGAAATCACGGTAAAATTGGTGCAAAATTACGGCGGCAATCATGTCATTGGACGGTTTCGATTAAGCGCGATCAGCGGGGAGCAACGTCCGGTGCCAAGTGAGCTGCGCAAATTGAGACCGGATCAATTTGATGAGTTGGAGCAACACTACTTCGCCCGGATCAATCAAACGACCGCCGCACTCGCCAAAGAGCTGGCCGAAGCAAAAAAGCGCAATCGGGTCAATGCTCGCGTAATCAGGCAACGTGACAAATCCCCACGTCCAACCTATATCTTCCACCGTGGCGATTTTCTCCAACCACAGAAAGATCTAGGTGCAGTGAAGAGTACGCCGCCTGCGCTGGCCCATCGATTCGAAAAAGAGAATGCCACGCGTCTCGATCTTGCCAGATGGCTGGTTGCCGAAGAGAATCCGCTCACCGCGCGCGTCGTTAGCAATGTTATCTGGTCGCACCTCTTTGGAGAAGGTCTTGCTCCCACACTCGACGACTTCGGCGCCCGCGCACCAAGGCCAATTCATTCGCGATTGCTCGATTGGCTCGCGAACGAATTCATCCGCCTCGGTTGGAGCCGCAAGCAGCTTATCAAAACGATCATCATGTCCCGGAGCTATCGCCAAGCGAGCGCCCACCGCCCGGAACTGATCAGTTTCGATGCTAACAATCGGCTGCTGCACCGCCAGAACCGGCCCCGCGTCGAAGCGGAGATCGTGCGTGACCTCCATCTGTCGGTGAGCGGGCTCTTGTCGAAGAAAGTTGGCGGTGAGAGCGTATTCCCACCAATTCCCGCGGACGTTGCCGCGCAGAGCTATGCCTCTAGCTTCAAGTGGAAAACCAGCAGCGGGAGTGATCGCTACCGCCGGGGGATGTACACCTTTTTCAAACGCACCGCGCCTGATCCCAACTTGCTCACCTTCGACTGCCCGGATTCCAATCTGACGGTTATCTCCCGTTCGAGTTCCAACACACCGCTGATGGCTCTCGCGACGCTGCAAAACGAAGTCTTCCACGAAGCCGCGCAAACTTTCACTAAAAACCTGCTGGAAAATCCTGCACTACAAACTGACACGGAGCGACTGATCTATGCGTTCCGTACCTGTCTTGCCAGATTTCCGGAAGAGGCCGAGCTCGTCACTCTAACCGGTCTGCTCAAAGATAATCGCGAATACTATCAGGACGACAAGGAATCAGCTCTCAAACTGGCTCCCTCCAAACATCCCGATCCGGGCGAGGCCGCCGCATGGGTCGCCACCGCCCGGATTATCACCAACCTCGACGAGTTTATCGTCCGCAATTAGGCATGCATCCAATCGAAGAACATCAGCAACTGACCCGCCGGCATTTTCTCACTTCAGCTGCCGGGGGCATCGGAGGAACTGCCCTTGCTTCCATGCTTGGTTCGGATTTGACCAGCCCGATGGCAACGAAGCTCTCGCAGTTTGCGCCCAAGGCAAAGAACTGCATTTTCTTTTTCATGGCTGGGGCGCCTTCGCAGCTCGATCTTTTTGATCCAAAGCCAAAACTCAACGAGCTGGATGGCAAGAAGATGGACGGCTCACTCTTGGAAGGAAAACGATTTGCCTTCATCAAAAAAGAGTCAGCAGTCTTGATGGGATCGAATCGAAAATTTGCGCAGCATGGACAAAGTGGAATGTGGTTCTCCGACCTGGTGCCAAACCTCGCCACTTGTGCGGACGACTTGTGCATGGTGCGTAGCTTGCACACGGATCAGTTCAATCATCACCCAGGACAACTTCTGATGCAGACTGGCGAGGCCAATTTTGGTCGCCCAGCGATTGGTTCGTGGCTCACCTATGGTCTGGGCAGCGAAACCCAAAACCTGCCTGGCTACGTGGTTCTCACTGCTGGTCGAGGTTCGAGTGGAGGAGCAACGCTGTGGCAGAGCGGGTTTCTTCCTTCGGTTTACGAAGGAGTGCGCTTCCGAAATTCTGGTGATCCGGTCTTGAATCTCACCAATCCGGCAGGCCTCCCGGACAAACTGCAGCGACGGGGACTCGATGCCTTGAATGAGCTTAATGCAATGCGTCACGCGAAGATGCATGATCCCGAGATTGCTAGTCGCATTGCAAGTTACGAACTTGCCTTCCGGATGCAATCAGCAGCACCGGAACTCGCCGATCTCAGCGGCGAGAGTGAGGCCACCAAGGAGGCATACGGCCTCAACCGTGAGGACCCGAAAGGTGGTGGGCGTGGGAGCGGCAGCGGCGAAACCTATGAAATTTTCGGGCGTAATTGCCTCCTCGCGCGTCGAATGGTCGAGCGCGGAGTTCGCTTCGTCAATATCGTGCATGCCTCGTGGGACCACCATTCAAACCTCGATCATGAACTCGAGTTCAATGCCGGCATGAGTGATCAGCCAGTCGCGGCGCTTATCAAGGATCTCAAGCAACGCGGCCTACTTGATGAAACTCTTGTTGTCTGGGGATCCGAATTTGGCCGCACGCCACTGGGTGAAAATCGCCCTGGCAGAAAAGCCAACACTGGACGTGATCACCATCCGAATGCCTTCACAATGTTTATGGCAGGAGGAGGCGTCAAAGGAGGGCTGACTTATGGCGAGACCGATGAGATTGGCTGGGATCCCACTGTTGATCCGGTGCACGCCAACGATTTCCACGCAACCCTGTTGGCAATGTTTGGCCTCGATCATGAGCGCCTCACCCACCGCCATGGCGGACTGGAACATCGTTTGACCAGCGTGACCCGTAAATCCAAAATCATCGATGAGTGGATAGCTTAGAAGGCGCCTTACTTTTTTCGTTGGCTTGATCTGGCGTTTCAGGATGCTGGTCGCATTCGGCTCCTCATGATCTACGACTTTCTCGGGAAGATCTCCTGTAACACTATGCGATCACCCAGTCGTATGTGGGAGTGTTGATAAACTCCCAGCCTTCTTCGGTGATGACCACGGTATCTTCAATCCGGCAGCCGCCGTGCTCGGGAAGGTAGAGGCCGGGTTCGATCGTGAGGACGTGGCCAGGCTCCATCGCTCTGTCGTGGTCGCGTAGTGAAGGTGGCTCGTGAACTTCGAGACCCACGCCGTGTCCGATGCCACAGTAGCACCCCTCCCACTTTCCGTCTTCGCGCTGGCGGGTGGGGTAGCCAGCTTCATCGAGAATCTTCCGCGAGGCTTGGTCGACAGCGCCCAGCTTTTTACCCGGACCAAGTTCTGCCAAAGCAGCGAGATGGGAGGCATAAACAGTATCGTAAATGTGCTGCTGCTTCTCGCTTGGTTGACCTTTGATGAAGGTCCGTGAAAGATCGCCAAAGTAGAAGCTGTCATCGTCGCGTGGAAAGATGTCCACCACGATCATTTCGTGTGCCTTTACTGGTCCAAAGCCGATACAGTGGCAGTCCGCCGCTTGCAGACCCGAGGCGGCGATGGGGCTGTTGGTGCCGCCTCCGATGGCTGAAGTGGCCACGCGGATTTCCCGGCGCAGGGTCTCGCAGGTCAAGACTTCTCCATTATAGGCAAGTGTTTTGTTAGATCCAATTTCGCTGGTGGATAAAATTTCGCGAACCCTCGCGAATCCTGCTTCTGAGATTCGAGCCCCCTTGCGGCAGCCTTCGATTTCTTTCGTCGATTTGAGCCACCTTTCGGGAAAGAGATCGCCATGTTCAATCTCTACTTTCACTCCGAATTTGGTCAATTCTTCGTAGTAAGCCACCGGATAGTGATGGGGCAGAGTCAGAGTGGGATAAGCTAACTCCTCGATCAGGACAGCGATTGCGGCGGGTTTGCCCCTACTCCCAAATCTCTGTTCAGCCTTGTCTTGGTATTCGACGAGTTCGTAGACCTCTTTAAATTGGCCCTCGTTGCGAGCCCGTTCCAACTCCATACGATGAATGAGGCAGATTGGATCATCTAGGGTGCCCATCAAAGTAATGGGATCCATTGATTTGAATCGTCCAAAGTAGTAGCCGTCAGCTTCCGTTTCTGTGATCGATTCAAGCAAGACGTGTCTCATGATGGTTTTACTACTTTAGGGTGTTGAAGAGTGGTCTCATTGACTTGAGGGAACGATAATTTACTGAAGATGAATTCCCTATGAACTAATGAAGAGTGTTTTGTGAATCAGGTAAGATCTCAAGAAGTTAGAAAATTTCGTCGGTAGTTATCGGGGTCGTAGCGGTCTTTTTTGGCAGGAATGGTTGGTAAGAGCCGTAAAAATACCCTGATGAAACTTCTCCTTTGTTTGCTCATGATAGTCGTGCCGGCGTTCTCAGCGATTCCCCGGCCTTTGGCAGGGCCAGTAAGAGACTTGCGAAAGGAGATCGACTTTGAGCGGATCGGGGAATTTCACTCGGGACCAACCGGAGCAATGGGCTGGATGCACGTGAGCCGGAATTCTATGACGGCTGAAGCGCGGCAGATCTTGATCACCAAAGTGGAGGCCGGATGTCCGGCGGAGGGAGTGCTGGCAGGAAGGCGATGTGATCCTGGGTGTGAACGGTAACGCCATTCTCGGGAGATGCCCGCAAAGCCCTGGGGCGGGCGATCATGTGGATGCAGAGATCGGAGAGAGGGTGGCGGCCTGCTCGAAGTTGATTCGCTGGCGCCAAGTGGAAGGCGACGAAACTCCGAAGGCAGGGGAAAGAAGAGGCGGTTGTGGTTAAGCTGCCCGTGCTCGGAACTTGGTCGCTGCGACGACTCCTTACGAGTGTGCCAAAAGTCCGCCCGAATCTTGGATCAGGCGGTGGCTTGCATTTACTGGACGAAAAAGGACTGGGGGAGATTTGGAGATAAGGCGCTGGCTCTTCTGGCGACGGGCGAGAAGAAATACCATCCCCTTGGTTCGCGACTACCTCCACGCAGGCAGGATTCGCGAAGCCGGATCTTGAGATCAGTTTGGACGACGGCGGGTCTCGTTTGCTGGGGCTATGGGTATCACAATCTGCTGCTCACCGAGTACTTACCTCGCGACGGGGGACGAGTATGTTCTCCCGGCGATCCGCGAGTATGCCGTTAAGGTTTCCATGGGGCAAAGCAGCGCAGGGAACCTGGGGACACGGCTTTGCGTGGAAGGTGACAAACGGTGGCGAAATTCACGGCCGCCTGCGTGGTTACGGTGCGCTCAATCAGGCCGGGCTTGCCGTGTTTCCTTTCGCTCATTCTTGCCAAGAAAGTGTGGCGTCGAGCATCCCGAGATTGATGCACGCCATCGCGCGGGCTTCGGAGTTCTTCGAATGCTTCGTCGGGCACGGCTCGATCGGGTATGGGTTCCACCGGCCGAGCCTTGAGATCCATGCGAATGGCAGTAACGGAATGTCAGGGAATGGGAAAGAATGGAATTGCGGCGGTGGCTTTTCGTCTCCTCGGGAATGAAAAAGCGACGCACTTCTTCTCGCGTCTCACTGCTTCGCTCTCCAATACGATGGAGTATGGCCACAGTGGAAATTCCTACAGTTACTTTTGGGATGTTCTTGGGGCGAATTGCGGAGGTCCAAAACTTGCGACAGCTTTTCTCAAAGAGATCGATTGGTATCATGCCCTGACGCGAAAGCCGGATGGTCGTTTTGTGTATCAAGCGCTTGGAGGGATCTATGGGAAGGGGCTTCTCGATCCCACGGCGGCGCAGGTGCTCATCGCGACGATGCCACGGCGGGCGCTCTTCCTCACCGGAAAAGAGATGGGGGAAAAACCATTACTCAACAAACAGGAGATATCAGAAACCATCGCGGCCGGGAAATGGCGTCTCGCTGATCCCGCCTCACTGAGTGCGGAAGAACTTTTTTCCAGTTGGATTGCTGGTCTCCAATGGGACGTGAATGGATTGCCAAGCATCTCGGAACTAAGGAGGGGAATCATACTCCTCGTTTGATCAAACTACTGAAGAGTGAGAAAGCCGAAGCACGGGCCGGAGCGTGTTCAGCGCTGGGATACCAGGGCGAAAAGCGGGTGCGGCGGTGGAACTTCTCGCAAAAGCGCTCACCGACGACCCGATCGTGGCGATTCCAGCAAGCTATGCCTTGGCCCGGATCAGCAAGCCGGCGGCTAAAGTGATGCCGGAGATTTTACGTGCGGTCTTGGATCGTAAAGAAGGCGGTGAGATGCGGCCCATTCATCAGGCGATGGCTTTTGGATTGGGATACAATCCCGGCCGTGTTGCTCCGCTCTATTTTGACGGACTCTTGCCTGGTTTAGCTGAGGAAGGAAATCCTTTGGAGGGTGTTGATCGGAAGCTCTTGCATCCGGCTCTTGCAAAACTTCTTAAAGATCCAAGCGGCCGAACCCGCGGAGGAGCGGCGTATGCCTTTACTCATTTTACGCGGGAGGATCTCGCCGCGATGGCGCAGGAGGTTTACGATGCGATCACAAAGCCTGCGCCGCACTATCGCATGTTTAGTGACGATGCTCGCCAGCATGCGCTCAGCCTCTTATCAAGATACCGAATTGAGGAGGGAATTTCTCTGACAATCAATTCTTTCGATCTGACGGATTGGGGTTCAGGAATGCGTCTCCCTCATCGTTGGGAAACTCTGAAATCTTATGGTGGAAGCGCAAAACCTTATCTATCGCAATTGAGAGCTTTGCGTAACAATTTCAAGGAAGGCAGTGAAAATCGTGCAAGTCACTTGAGGAGGTGATCGCAACCATCGAAAACGATCAGAATGCTCCAGTTTTAGAGAGCTTGCACACCCTTGTGGATGAACAATTGGCGCGTGACCTTAGCTTTGTTCGAAAGCAAAAACTTAGAAGCGACAGCCTGCAGATCGTTGATTAGAGAGAACGTAGGCCAATCATTTTATCAGGCTGCTTGCCTGCGGCGTTTGGTCTTTCTGGAAGAGAAAGGTGCCCGGAGGGATGTTGAGCAAGCACGGAAGTCAAAGGACGAGATTTTGCGGGCAGCGGCAGAAAGCTTACGAGTAAAAAAAGGGTGGTAGGTTGCCCTCCGCTTTTAAGACGAAGCTAGGATTTCTTTGATCACCGCGCCATGAACGTCCGTGAGGCGGCGTTCGATTCCGTTGTGATAAAAGCTCAGTCGCTCGTGATCGAGGCCGAGGATGTGGAGGATCGTGGCGTAAAAATCATAAACCGTGGTGACTCCTTCCACGGCCTTGTGGCTGAATTCATCAGTCGCACCATAGCTGAAAGGAGCTTTCACGCCTGCTCCGGCCAACCAGGCGGTGAAGCCATCGGGATTATGATCACGACCACTCGCGCCCTTTTGGAAGGTAGGCATACGGCCAAACTCGGAACAGAACACGACGAGAGTGTCGTCGAGTAAGCCTCGGACCTTAAGGTCTTTTAGAAGGGCCGCGGTGGGTTGATCGAGAACAGGCCCATGAATATCATATTGTTCTTTGATCTTCTTATGGCCGTCCCAGTTGCTGACACCCTCTCCGCCGGTTTGATAGGCCCCATTGAAAAGCTGGACAAATCTTACTCCTTTTTCGATGAGGCGACGCGCAAGAATACAGTTGCGTCCGTAGGCGGCGCGGAGGTCCAATATTTTGTTTCCTGATTCGTCTGCGCCATACTCTTTTAGAATGTAATCTGGTTCGTTGCTTAACTCCGTCACTTCCGGAATACTCAGCTGCATCCGGGCTGCTAATTCGTAACTCGCGATACGCGCTTCGAGCTGTGAGTCGCCGAGATGATTCTGAAGGTGGCGATAATTTTGGCGCTGAAGAAAGGCTCGGGTGGCGGCGTCAGTGGTGCCCGTGAGCCCATTGGGAGTAGCGAGATTTCGCACGGCTTTCGCGGCATTAAAGCTGGTTCCCTGAAAGGCTGCTGGGAGGAAACCAGGGCCCCAGCAATTTACGCTCGACTGGGGAGTGCCACGGACATCGGGAATGGCGACGTAGGCGGGGAGATCCTCAGCTTCACTGCCGAGGGCATAGGTTGTCCAAGCTCCGGCACTGGGGAAACCATCGAGAGTGAAGCCGGTGCACATGAAATTTTCGCCAGGTCCATGGGTATTGGTTTTCCCAGTCATACCGTGGAGAAAACACATCTCATCAGCGAGATCACCGAGCCTCGGAAGAAGATCCGTGATCATCTTGCCGCTCTGCCCCCGTGGCTTAAATTCCCACGGACTTTTCATCAAGTTCCCTTGTTCTCCCTGAAAGGTGATGAGTTTGTCGCCACCTGGCATCGGTTGACCGTGGCGTTTGATAAGCTCAGGTTTGTAGTCCCAGGTGTCGACCTGACTGATCGCTCCGGAACAAAAAATCATCAATACTTGCTTGGCCCGCGGCACAGTATGAGGAAGCCGGGGGGCGTGGGGATTTGTCGAATCGATCGAAGGCCGAATGGGCATTTTACCAGCGGCGCTCTCTCGTAGCTTTTCTGCTCCAAGAAGTCCCTCCTGATTCAGGATTGATGCCAAAGCAACTCCGCCCAATCCATTCACGGAGTGGGAAAGGAAATTACGACGGTTGAGAAGATGACGAGTGTCGATCATTTAAAAAATGAAGAGAAATTCGCTGGTGTTTAACATGGCACGACAGAACGCCAAAAAATTGTGATCTCCGATGAATTTTTCCGCGTCCCTTCTTTCATCTGAAGTGGCAGGGCGGTTGTAAAGGAGCTCGTAGGTTTGCGGCACGCGGTCTGCATGAGCTCCGAGCCGCTCGGCCAGTTTCTGGGCCTGTTGCATTGTAAAGCGGCTGTTGAAAAGGTTGAGAGCTTGTAGTGGAGTGGTTGAGCGACTGCGGGTCGGAATCACTTGGTTACCATCGGGACAGTCGAAGGAACCAAAGACCGCATCTTGCTCTTGTCTGATTTTAAAGAGATAGATCATGCGGCGCCACTCGGCCGGGCCGGTTTCATCTTTTGCGTGATAATGAACGACGTTCTCGCGGTCGACATCGAAGAGGTGGAATCCTTGGCCTCCCATCCTCCGATCTAGAGTTCCGGCCACTGAGAGCATCCCATCGCGGATCGCTTCAGCTTCAAGGCGCCGCGGTGGGAATCGCCAAAAAAACCGGCTGCTGGCATCGATACGGGCTGCCGCTGAATTGGGTTGACTGGATCGTTGGAAAGCATTCGAGTTGAGCAGAAGGCGTAAGGTGTGCTTCATCGACCAGCCGTGTTTCACGAAGTCATCAGCCAGCCAGTCCAAGAGTTCCGGATGGGTTGGTAGGGTGCCATTCGTCCCAAGATCACTGGGTGTGTCGACAATGCCGGTTCCAAAGACAAACTGCCAAAGACGATTGACAGCTACTCTCGCTGTTAGGGGATTTTTTTCGCTGGCGATCCATTCTGCTAAGGCTAGCCGGCGGGTTTGCTCGGGCGCGTCCATGGCTAGGTCAAGAGACCCAATCACCTCTAGGGCATCTGGCGGGACTTCTTCCCTTTTTGCCATCGGTTCACCTCTATGAAGGCGATGGGTTACGCCAGGTTTGGAAAAATTTGCGACCCACGCTTTTACGCCGTTTTGCATCGCGGCGATCCGCGACCGGTTAAGATCAATCTCGGCGATTAAGTCGCTGGCTCGCTTCGCTTCAGGTGCAGGAAGTTTCGCCAAAAAAGCATTCGGGTCGGCTTTGCCTCCGAATGGTTCGCGATCATTCGAGCTGGCTACGAGAGACCAACTTTTCCCATCGATCGATAACTCGATCTTGTAGTCGATAGCGAGGCGATCGTTGATACGGCCGGTTTGGTCCCTCGACCATTCGATGCGTTCGACCAAAGACGCCTTTGCAAACTCGATCTCTACCCAACCTCTGCCAACTTGATTGGAAATCCAGCTCCACTGATTACCGGTTTTCCCATCATTGAGATGAGCCAGTTGGTGAATGGGATAGCCCGGGAGGTTGCCCGACGAAGTTGCGATCGCCCCGGCTTTCGCGAGCGCAACATTCCCGCCCCTTGTATTAAAGACGGCCAGTTCATCGAGACAGGGCTCGGCCCCGTTGGTTTTGTTGATGGTGAAGCGAACAAATTTTGCGGACGTTGCCTCAAAAGTCTCTGTATTCAGTCGAGCGTTAACGGCTGGGCGTAACACGGAAAGGCCTTTTTCGTTTGTTGCTGCCATTGACCGTAGTTTTTCAAGTTCGCGTTCTGCGACAGTCAACGATTCACGTAAAGCGGCCACCTTCTTAGTGTCGTTAGGCGTGACCTCTTTCTTCATCTCTCTCTCACCAAATTTTACGCCCGCAAAGATCGCCTGCATCGAGTAATAGTCACGCTGGGTAATGGGATCAAACTTGTGATCGTGGCACCGTGCGCAACCGATCGTCATCCCCAAGAAGGCTGTTCCGGTGGTGTTGATCATATCGGCCAACTCATCCTGCCGTTGCATTAAGGTCAGATTAGGATCCGGACTTTTGACAATATCGTAGGGTCCTGCCACTAGAAACCCGGTTCCGATGTCAGCCCCCATGGCATCTCCCGCAAGATGTTCTTTGACGAACTGGTCGTAGGGTTTGTCATCATTGAAGGACTCGATCACATAGTCTCGAAAATGCCACGCGCTTGGACGCTCCCGATTGGTTTCAAAGCCATTACTTTCGGCAAAGCGGGTGAGGTCAAGCCAGTGCCGCGCCATCCGCTCGCCGTAGTGCGGACTGGCCAAGATACGGTCGACAAGTCTGTCCCATGCTTGGGGGGAATCGTCATTGAGAAATTGCGCCACTTCCTCCGGGGATGGTGGAAGTCCTAACATCACGAGATAGGCTCGGCGAATGAGCGTCCTTCGCTCAGCGCGACCGAGTGGTCTTAAATTCTTGTTCGCCATGGCTTCATTCAGAAAGGCGTCCACTCTGCCATGTCGATGTTCAGCGGCCACTGGCTGGAACGACCAATGATTGGAGGGCTCAACATCTTTTTTCTTTTTGGCGAGAGCGTTTCCGCTGAGAGCCAGCATTACGCAAAAGAAGATTTGGAGTAGCGGTTTCACGAATGGATGGAGATGCTTAAAAAATGGCCCAACAGAATATATAGCCCAGAACTATAAGAAAACTTTCAAGTTCATCCAAATAAGCCTTCAAAGCCCTCCTGCCAAAAGCAAGTTTCTAGCAGACAACAAAAATCGGCTAGCTAACTTACTCGGCAGGAAAAAATAGCGAAAGGCTCCTTTCATTTATTTTTTCAGTATGCTAGTTAATAAAGGAACGATTATTGTTCAAATGCTAGAGCTTATTTTTCCGGCCGTGATTATTGCAATTTTCGGCGCCATTTTCTTCATTTCCAGAAGGCGGGAAAAAGCTCGCACGGAAAAATTGGCGACGATTTCCCAGGAGTTGGGTTATCCGTTTCAAGCCGCGATGGACCCTGAACGCCTAGAACGTTTGGTCGCTTTTCCGTTAATGAACATCGGCCGCGGTAAAAAAATAGAAAACGTGATCTCCGTTGATTGTCCTTCCGCCGACATAGCAATATTTGATTATCGCTATGTAACCGGCCATGGAAAGAGCCGCAGAGTCCTTCGGCAAACGGCAATGTCGGTGGAGTCAACGGGCCTGGTTCATCCTGTTTTCAATTTGCGACCGGAAGGATTTTGGTCCAAAGTGGGATCCGTTTTTGGCGGGCAAGATATCGATTTCGTAGAGCACCCAAGCTTCTCCGAAAAATACGTTCTCAAAGGGGAGTCCGAAGAAGAAGTTCGAATCTACATGGATACGATCCTATTAGATTTCTTTGCTGTTCAGGATAATATTTGTTGCGAGGCTCGGGAGGGGACAATTCTGTATTATCATCGTTATACACGTGTCGCTCCGGATGTGGAACAATTACAAAAATTCATGGAAGAAGGCATGGGTGTATTTGAGGAACTGGTAACTCGACAGTCACGTCTAAGCGGACAAAGTGCTTAATCTTCGTTCTGGCTGCTAGGAATTTGCTTCTGGCGGAAAGGCCGTGAAGAACGGGTTTGGGCGGAATACATGGGGGAGAAAGGGGGTTGATGGAAAGTCGAGGAACAGTCACTGGTGGGCAGGGCCGTGAGGGCGGGGGATCCACCCGCGGGGCCAAACCAACCGGAGATCGTCGAGTGGCAACAGCTCAGCAAGGACGGGGAAAGCACTAGGTTACAGATTGCCTGGACGTCGATCGCTGATCGCACCTACCGGCTCGAATCATTCCCGGACATGCAGAGTCCTTGGACGACGGTGCTGGGCAGGGAAGGCATCGCCTCGCAGGGCAGCCTCACCACCAGCCAGGTGGTTTTTAATACCCAGAATCATCCGCACAAGTTCTACCGGGTAGTCAGGGAATAAGGGCGAACGAACCTGGGATTGACCTACACTTTTTGTAACGCCGCCCCCGCCGGGGCTCACCCCAAAAAGGATCAACGTCGTGCCGGATGGCGCCAACTTGGTCACCGCGGCTTGGGAGTCGATCAAGTCAGGACAGGTGGCCGAGGCGCCAAAGGATTGCCTCTGGCTTTTGATCTTGCTGGCTGCCAGGAATTTGCTTTTGTCGGAGGGTCCCTGAACCAGTTTCTGGACACCCAAAATTCCATCCCGGAAGCACGATGAAACTCAGAAAAATCCGATTCCTAATCGGCACGGTATTGGCCCTGTCGTCACCTTCAGTTTTCAGCGATGAGAAGTCGAACGATCAGGAAGATTTTGGGTTGAAAGTCGCGGTCTATGTTTCAAGCAGTCCTACGACAAAAATTAAAGGGGCTACTCATCTCGCCTTCGGGGCAAAAGATCTGGAGATCGTGAGCGACTGCACCGGAAGTCAGATCATGTTCCGTGAAAGTTCCAAGGAGCCCTTCAAGGTTTCGCCGCTCGCGCTTAAGAAGCATCACTCGCTTGTCTATCATCCGGCAGACCAGCTTTATTACCTGAACGATACCGATCACCATCGCATCATCGCCTTCAAGAGCCCCACCAGTAATAAGATTAGCGCCCAGACTAAAAAGATTGCCGGCGTTGCTTTGGATCGCCCCCACGATATCGTCCTCGATCCTGAGACGGGTTGGATTTATGCCATCAATCCCAATTCAGGGTATGTCTTTCGCTTCAAAGCAATCGGGAAAGATGAGTCTGTGCTCAAGGTTCCCGTTCAGGGATATTCCCGAGCCCTGACCTTTGTGAATGGAAAGCTCTATGTCATTAATTCGGCAAAGGGGCGCGTTGTGGAAGTCGTGGATTGGGAGAAAAAAGAGTTCAAGATCTACGACAGTTTTGATCCCACGAAGCGCTCCGGGTCCGCAGGCTCGTGGAAGAAGACAGGGCTGGTGCTCAACGATCTCGATTTCTTCGACGGCTACTTTTACGCGACGAGTTATTTTACGAAATCCTATGCCCGAGGGACCGATCCGGATGAGCATAAATTCATTCGCTTCAAGAAGCTGGAAGACCTTGTTTCCGGGGATTGGACTGACCTCAGTCCTCTTGTCCCCAAGGGCATGACGCCCTACTATCTCACGACTAAGGAGAAGAAACTCTACCTCGCGATCTTCAACCATGAGTCACCCGGAAATGGCGACTCGATCCTCCAGTTCAGCCTGGCAGTCGACCCGATCGATAAATAATAAAGCAGCGAGAAAGGACAGGTGAGCTATCAGGGCGATCAAGATCGCTACACGATTTGCGACGTCGGCTATTAGCAATTGGCTTTTAGCTCTTAGCCCGGTCGAAAGAGATTTCGTCGATGTTGGCGGACCCTGTGAGAGCGAAGTCGACGAACTTAAGAGTCTTCTTTTTCTCGGTGGTAGAAACTCGGAAGGAGAGGAGCTTGGTGTTGGCGCCATCGGTGAGGAGGGGCGTGGTCGATACAAGCAAGGGGCAGCAGGTAAGAAGGAGAGAGAAGAAGATTTTAATCGTGATATTTACGGTGGGAAAAAGAAAAGCCCTTCAGGAAATCCTGAGGAGCTTTGTAGGAATTTGAGAATTTGGATCGTTTAGCGACGTCGGCGGATGAGTCCGAGTCCGGCGAGTCCAAGTAAGCCGATAGTACTGGGCTCTGGAACCGTGGTCAGGAATTCGGCAGGAGTCAGCGCGGTGTCACTGATGCGGAACTGATCCATGATGCCGGTGAAATCTTGGTTGTTGTTGCCATTGTAGCTACCGAGACGGAAATCTCTGGTGCCGTTGAGTAGGGTGCCTTTGTATCAGCCACATCAATCCAGAAAATCTCCTCGGAGATTACAGCCAGCGTGACGGATTGGAGAAAACGGTTCTCGATCACAGTGTTGTTCTCTTTGGATCTGGGATGGGTCACAGTGACAATCACACGGCCCAGCGAATTCCCATCGTGCTTGCTGGAAAGGGAGGAGGGAAGCTCAAGACTGGACGTTACCTCCGCTACTCCAAGAATTAGGAGCTTGGGCGACGTCATCTTTCTTTACTGCAAAAGTTCGGAGTCAATTCGGATTCTTTTGCGAATTCCTTGACCCCACTGCCGGGTCTTGATGGCGGCGAGGTTGATGAATATCAGGAACAGCCTTTCTAGAGCTGGGTAAAAACTGGGAAAGGCACAATTACGATCCAAGCGCGTCTACGGATGTCTGATAATCTCGATGAAGCGAAGGTTTTCTACATTGATGTTTCTGGTAAGTCACCAGTTCGGATTGAGGTCAGTTTTGGTGATTTTCATGGGTTTAATCTGGCTTACTATGTTGGGACTCCGATCATTTTGACGGGAACTACAAGCGAGCGCAACGGGCGGGTCGTCTTAACTAAAGTGACCGATCTAAAATCAGTCTTCGGTAAGAGCAAACCAGGTAAAGCGAACGGTTAGATGAATTTACTCTTGCTCAGGGATAGAGGGTCGCGCTAAGCCTCACGACGCCTATGATATTAACTTTGAGCCGGCGGGCCGTGACCGCATGGTTATTCTTCTTTCTCTTTCCTGCGATTGCCATCGGGCAGCTCAGTATCACAGAGTTTGTTGCTGATAATGATGGTTCGTATTTAGATAGCGATGATGAGGCGTCGGATTGGATTGAGTTGAGCAACGCTGGAGCAAGTGCGGTTTCAACAGATGGCTTGTATTTAACGGACAATGCTTCCGATCTCACCCAATGGATGTTACCTGATGTGACGATTCCGGCGGGAGGATATCTTGTGATTTTTGCGTCGGGTAAGGATCGAAAAGATCCGCAGGGCGACCTTCATGCCAATTTTTCGCTCTCTGCCGGTGGTGAGTATCTCGCGTTAATTGATACTGATGGCATTACACCTCTAAGCCAATTTGCTCCGGAATTTCCAAAACAGTTTTTTGGGGTGGCTTATGGAACGGGCACAAACTCGGTCACTGAATCGAAGACCTTGGTTCCTTGGCCTGCGACGGGAACTTGGACGGTCCCTCCAGCTGACCTTGAAGATTCGTGGCGCTTAACTGGGTTTGATGATTCTGGGTGGAACTCTGCCCAAACTGGGATCGGGTATGGTTATAGTTTTCCAAATTTCATTGGCGCGGGAGGGGATACAATTTCGGAAATGCGCGGGATCGCGGGAAGTGCTTATCTCCGAATTCCTTTCGACGTCGATAACCCTGCCGAGGTGGTGGAGATGACTTTGGAGTTGTTTTATGAGGATGGTTTTGCGGCGTATCTTAATGGCGAACTTGTCGCTTCTGCGAATCTGCCTGATCCCTTGGCCTTCGACTCGATCTCGACTCAGCGCCGAGAAATCCGCGACGGAGACGCGATGGAAAGCTTCCCTCTCGACTTCGCGGGAAAGCTTCGGAGTGGAGAGAATATCTTGGCATTCCAGATGCTCAACGACGCCACGGGTAGTTCCGATGTTTTATTGATCCCTAAATTAACAGCGGAGACTCGTGATCTTTCCGGTGGAGTGATTGGAGGTTATCTGGTTGCCCCTACTCCTGGAGCTCCAAATGCTGGGATTGAATCTTCAGACTACGTTCGCGACACGACCTTCGATGTCGATCGTGGATTTTTTGAAGCTCCTTTCGACGTGACTATCGGAAGCGCAACTCCCGGAGCTACAATTATTTACACAACTGATGGCAGTAATCCGACCTTGCTTAATGGAACACAGATAATCTCTGCTAATGAAACTTCGCTTCCTTCGGCATTGGTTGAGGTTACTACGAGCACAGTGCTTCGAGCGGCGGCATTCAAAGCCGGATTTCGAGCATCGAATGTCGATACTCAAACTTACTTGTTTCTTGATGATGTTCTGAATCAACCGGCACAGCCACCAGGCTATCCCCTGCCTTGGAGGTCACGAAATGGAAGCACGATCCCTGGTGATTTTCAGATGGATCCCGATATCGTTGGATCTGTATACTCAAGAGAAGAGCTCAAGGAATCTTTGCGAGATCTCCCGACAATTTCAATTGTGACTGATGTTGCGAATTTGTTTGACCAACAAACTGGCATTCAAGTCAACCCGCAGGATGCGGGCTCAGCATCTGAGCGGCGCGTCTCGGTGGAAATGATCGATTTTGCGGACGGTTCACCTATCCAGGTGGATGCTGGAATGCGGATGAATGGTAATGCTTCCCGCAATCCCAATCGTGGGAAACATAACTTTCGCCTCGCTTTTCGTAATGAATATGGAGCTGGAAAATTACGCTTCCCACTCTTTGGTTCCGATGCTCCGACCGAGACTTTTAACCAAATTATTTTACGAGGTGGTAATGGTAATTCTTGGGTGCACCCGACGACAGCAGTGCGTCAATACGGGATGTATATTCGCGACCAGTGGTTCCGCGATGCCCGCTTTGCGATGGGTTATCCCGAAGCTCTTCAAAACGAAGTTCATGTCTACTTCAACGGGCTCTACTTCGGGATGCATCACCTTTTTGAGCGGATCGAGGAGGAATGGACCGCTGAGCGTTTTGGCGGGGAAGAGGATGATTGGGAGGGCTTCCGAATCGTTGGAGGAAATCGGATCGAGGTGATCAAGGGAACTCCGGCAGAGGTAAATTCGCAGATGCTCAACAGTTGGCAGGCGGTCCTTGATGCGGCTGAAGCAGGTAACCTTGCAGCCGTGGAAGAGTATCTCGATATGGATAGTTTTATCGACTATTTGGTGTTGAACTTTCATGCCGGAAATACTGACTGGGATCAGAATAATGTCCGTGCGATGCGCCGTGTAAATCCGCCAGGTAAATATATGTTCTTTTGCCACGATGCAGAGCGAGCAGGGCTTAATGGACTCTCCACCGGTAACCTGAACATTAACTCTATCACGCATTCTCGTTCGGGGACGGAGCATCGTCCAACTTCGATCAATGCTTGGTTGTCCGACAATCCGGAGTACGCTTTGCGGTTTGCAGACCGGGCCTACAAGCATATGTTTAATAATGGAGCGCTGACTCCTGAAAATGGAGCCGCCCAGTGGGATGCCCGGGCGCAGGGAATTCGATTAGCAATGAAAGCCGAGAGCGCCCGATGGGGAGATCACGCCGATTCTAACCCCCGCACTTTAGTGGATTTTGATCGAGGACTCCAAAGGGAATACAACACTTGGTTCCCTAGGCGCACCCCGATTAGCATCAGCCAGTTTCGCGTTGCGGGTCTTTATCCAGAGATTGATCCGCCTGTCTTCAGCCAACACGGCGGTAAGGTCTCGGCGGGTTCCGGGCTGCTCATCACGAACGATACGGGCGATATCTATTATACAACCGATGGAAGTGATCCCCGTCTTGCTGCTGGCGGAATTCATCCCAATTCAATTAAGATCAATGGCGCAAAAAGTGATCAGACCTTGATCGAGGCAGGGGCTCCGGGGTGGAGTTACCTTGATGATGGGAGCGATCAGGGGACGAGTTGGAGAGCGCCTGCTTATGATGATTCATTATGGGCAATTGGTAATGCGCCACTGGGCTTTGGGTCGGTCAATAATCACCCCTTTGGTGGGCCCTGGATTAATCCTGACAGAAACACAACGGTGTATTTTAGGAAAGAGTTTGAGATTACAAACGCGAATTTGATCACTGAGGCTACGGCGCGGGTCATGTCTGACGGGGGAGCGATTGTTTATCTAAATGGGGTTGAAATTGCTCGCGATAATATGCCAGCTGATCCTGTTAATTTTGAGACGTTCGCATCGAGCGACAGTAATATTAGGGAAGGTAATATCGATGTCTTTTCTTTCCTGCCGTCCGCTTTGGTGGATGGAATCAATGTGATTGCGGTCGAACTTCATAACGGGAGTTCCACGAGCTCTGACATGGGTATGGACTTGCAGTTGGATTTGACTGCTCTCAATACACTGGGCGATGCGGTGACGATCAATGGTCCTACGACGGTTCGAACCAGAAGCTTCGATGGAAACGATTGGAGTGCCTTGAATGAAGCGACCTTTGTGACGGCTCTACCAGCATCGGCTGATAATCTCGTCATCTCCGAAATTTTCTATCATCCAGCAGGAGATTCCGAGGTCACGGAATACATCGAGTTAATGAATATTGCGGACGAGGCCATCAGCCTTGCGGATGTGGTTTTTACTGGGGGCATTTCTTTTAGCTTCTCCAATAATACTATCCTTGAAGCTGGCGAACGGCTCCTTCTTGTGGCGGATCTGGATGGCTTCAAGGCTGCCTTTGGCGATGATCTTCCGGTTGTTGGTTCTTACACTGGCAGGTTAGATAATGGGGGGGAAAGTCTCTCGCTAGATGCAGCTGATGGGACGTCGATTTTAGACTTTAGATATAATGATCGAGCTCCCTGGCCACTTCCTGCTGATGGGAATGGCTATTCACTGACTTTAATATCACCGTCTTCGAATCCAGATTTGAGCGATGCGGTGAACTGGAGGGCGAGTGCTAATCTCGGGGGAAGCCCTGGGAGATCTGACACGCTCCCTTTTGATGGTTCAACCGCCGCCGAGCTTTTCGAATATGCCCTTGCTGATCCAATGAACGGTATTTCAGGGTCGTTTCAAAACCTCGATAATAATGGGAGCGTTGATGATTATCTAGTAGTGACGGTGGCCGCAAGATTAGCGGCTGATGATGCTCAGTTTGTGATCGAATTCTCTCGAGATTTGGAAAATTGGGAAAGGGGAACTGCTTTGTATTTGGGATCTGAAGAGTACTCTAGCGGTATTTCGCTGCGCAGTTGGCGGGCTCCTGAACCAGTGTTACCGAACCAGCCGATGAAGTTTGCACGGCTAGTATTGACTGCTCGGCCATAGCGGTTAGGCCGTCTCGAATCGAATTAGTGAAATTGGACTCCTTTTTCTTCTCATAGATCACTGTAATTGGTATCATTTCCTTTCGATGAAAATACATGGGTTCTATTTATTAGGGTTTTTCTGTTCTGCGTTTTTGTGTCGGGCTGATTTGGTTGGCCATTGGACTTTCGATGAAGCTTCCGGAACCACAGCTGGTGATAGTTCTGCGAATAATCGTAACGGAACAATCGCTGGAGGCGCGATTTGGAATACTACCGATTTGCCGGCAATCCCTTCCGGATCTTCTGCCGCGTTGCAATTTGATGGGGTCGACGACCAAGTCGATATTGTCGGATATAAAGGAATTTCTGGAACAGGAGACCGGACCATTTCTGCTTGGATTCGGAGCGGGACCAATAGCACGCTGCTTAACAAAGGAATCGTCTCGTGGGGCACAAATCTTGGTACGCAAAAATGGACTTTTCGGGTTCAAACTCAGAATGGAACTCCGGGTGCTATTCGGATCGAAGCCAATGGCGGCTTTTTTGTCGGCAATACCGTTGTTACGGATGCCGAATGGCACCATGTCGCAGTGACGTGGGCTAACGATGGAACTCCTGACGTGCTTGATGCCAAGCTCTACGTTGACGGAGTTTTGGATGCCGAATTTGGCAATGTGGATACTCCACCGAGCTCAAGTCAAAGTGTTGCTATTAATACCGCTTCGATTGCCGACGTCCGCATTGGTGATGATTTCCAAACGACACACAACTGGGAAGGTGGGATTGATGATGTCCGTATTTATGATGAGGCCCTAGATGCAAATGCGATTGCGGCACTCGCAATCGGCACTCCAATCGTTGCCGATTTCGCAGCCTCCGAAGAAGTGGTAGCTGGTGGTTCACCGGTTGAGCTGAGTTGGTCGAGTGATCCGGGAAACGATGCTTTGGCAATCGATAGCGGGGTTGGTGACGTTTCAGGACTGAGCATGATTACGGTTAACCCAACTGTGACGACAACTTACACAATCACGGGAAACCGCGGAGGCGATACTCTCCAGCGCGAGGTTACCGTGTTGGTAGATAGCGCGCCCCTTTTGAATTCGTTTACCAATGCTGGTTCCGAAACAATTCTCGCTGGACAGTCGACTATTATCCGCTGGGATGCCTTTGGCGAAGTAAGTCTTAGCATTAACGGGACTGATGTGACTGGGCAAGAGGTCATCGATTTGTCTCCGACCGAAACTACGACTTTCATTCTTACCGCAACCAATCCATTTGGCACCACAACCAAGGAGCTGACGGTGACGGTTCTCGATGGAAGTGTACCTGACCTTGGATGGGAGGCCGCCGGTCTCCCGGATGGAAATCTGGGCCAGTGGGATCCGGCGATCAATGCTACGGGGAATAATGGGATTACCTTCGTCAATAATACTGGTGGAGAAGTTCAAAGCGGAACGAGTAATTTTACCGGGGTTACCTCGTGGGTGAATAGTCCAGGCTACAACTTGTCCTCCAACCCTGCCGATTCATGGCAGGACGGTCTTGGTGATCTCGCCACCAAAGCAGATGTATCGTGGGAGATGGTTGTTCGCCCAGGTGATTTTAGTGGAACCCATACCCTCTTTAATACGGGTGGTAATGGTGATGGAACTGCGTTCGTCCTCACCGATAGCACTCTCGACTTTCGGTTCCAGACTGCCAATACAGACCAGGGCCGCATCATCATTTCCACTGATCTTTCAGCACTTGGTAGCGCGAGTGACTTTTTTCATATTGTAGCGACTGCCGATGTGGGAGCCGGAGTGGTAGGAACGTCTACACTTTATGTGAATGGCCAACTTATCGCTGGGCCTATTTCCAGCACTGGGATTATTGATGACTGGGATGGAGGTGATCTTGCCGAGCTTGGGAAAGGTGGGAATATCCCGGCCGGTAACCCTTTTGCCTTCGAGCCTTTTAACGGTGATATAGCGGTATTTAACTATTATGGAGGGCGAATTCTTAATGAGTCGCAGGTTTTGGAAAAGTATACTGCGATCTCAGGGGGCGCGAGTGGACTGGCCATCACCGCGATTGATTACGACCTTAGCTCGGGAGAAATTCGTCTCACATTTAATTCTGTCCCAGGGCGAAACTATGCTCTGGAATCTACCCTTGATCTTACCGCTGCGAATTGGGTGGAAATCGACGACTCTATTGCAGCGGAAGACACACAATCTATTATCGTAATAAAGGAAAGTTTATTGACGGATCCTGGTGCCGTCCGCCGGTTTTTCCGGATCCGTCCGGGGGTCGAATAACCCCCCCGAAGTGCTCTCTACGATGGAGGATAGTTTTAAATTGGGGGCAACTAGTTTTGGGCCTCATTTTTATGAAGCAAATGAGCTTAGGATGGGGCAAAGTGACCATTGCGGTGATTAATTTCTTGCGCCACACGCACTTCAGAAATGTGATCCACTATCGTGGCTCACATCCTGGTTTTCGGGGCAAGGAAGTTCTGCCTAACAGACATGTCAGCTTGTGGACGTAAGAAGCAGAGGAGTGAAAGATTAATCTAAGAGCATCTCAAAGCCCGTTTATCGTTATGTGTCGGTTACCGAGCCTCCGGGTTGTCTTTAGTTGTTCTTGGTGCTCTCGGGCTCCGTTTTCTTTTTGTTTTTAAGAGGTTTATCTGCACTGACAGGGACGCTCCAGGTTTCAATGCCTTTCTTTACCATCGGGACTTCTCCTACAGGGAGGTAGGAAGCGAGACGTTTTTTATGGGCTGCGTATTTGGGATTTGCAGACAAGTTTGTCCACTCATCGGAATCTTTGAGATGATGGTAAAGTTCTTCGCCTCCGTTGTAGTAGCGCGTATAGCGCCAGTCTTTGTCACGCACTGTGTAATTACCGCGTCCCCATGAGCAGATGGCGGGCTTTGTGAATGGTTTAGACGGATCAAGCATTTGGGGAGCCAAACTAAATCCATCGACATAATCAGGAGTCTTCAATCCGCTGAGATCAGCCAATGTTTTGTAGATATTAATCAGCGAGACCCCATCATCAACGGCGCGCGCTTCTTCTGTATTCTGATCACGGGTGTCCCATATGATAAAGGGAACACGGGTGGTTTCTTCCCATAAGGCAAACTTGCGGAAATGATTCTTTTCGCCTAACGCGTATCCGTGGTCTGACCAGAGAACTACCACGGTGTTGTCGGCATAAGGGCTGGCTTCAAGGGCGTCGATGAGACGTCCGACATTATGATCGGCCCACGAGATACACGCAAGATAGGCGCGGCGGACTTCATTCCAGGCGCTATCACTCTTGAACCGTTTGTCATCTTTGACCTTTGCCATAGCTCGACCAACCGCCGGAATGTCCTCGTGATCTTTGACTCTAATTCTAGGTGGTTTCACCGGATCGGGATAGAGGTCAAAGAATTGTTTGGGTGCGACGAAGGCTAAGTGTGGTTTCACGATTCCTACCGCAAGGAAGAATGGCTTTGCATGCTCTCTAGATAATATTTCCATGCCGAAACTGGCATTCTTATAATCGTTGTGATCTTCGAGAGGATTTAAGGTGGGCTTAAAGTTCATCTTCGAAGATTTCCCTTGCCGGTATCCAGAGTCGTCAAAGATCATGGGGTTTCTTTTCTTGGCTTTGTGGTCATAGAATTCGGTCCATTCCACGGGGGTGGGATTTCGCCTGTGATGAATTTTTCCCGAGCCAAATGTGGCGTATCCATTGTTTTTGAAAAACTCTGGAAGCGAAGTGTAGTCCTCTAACTGAGATTTAGAAAATTTGTCCTGATCATAAAAGGCGTAGAGTCCAGATTTGAAGGGCTCCACTCCATATAAAAGGGCGTTACGGCTGGGAGAACATCCGGGGGCCGAGCAATGAGCATTAGTAAAGTTCACCCCTTTCTTGGCGAGACGATCCATATGG
The DNA here is from genome assembly GCA_949373085.1 of uncultured Verrucomicrobiales bacterium. Classification (GTDB taxonomy): domain Bacteria; phylum Verrucomicrobiota; class Verrucomicrobiia; order Verrucomicrobiales; family Akkermansiaceae; genus SW10. The sequence continues at coordinate 10,100 of CASICJ010000013.1, read as the reverse complement.
GGTGTTTGCGCTTGCGGATGGCCGCCGAGAAATCCCGTCCAATCGTTCATATCATCAATAGCGATGAAGAGAACATTGGGCCGAGCAGGTAATTCCTCGGCCTGCAAAAATCCAACTGCCTGAAAGGTAGCCAAAATCGTGATGAGCGGGGCAGGCAGTTTGTCGAAATACATTTGAAATATTCTTTTTCTTTTAGCTTAACAGGATCCTGATTTTTAAGGTTTTGAAGTCAAGCAGCTAGGAAAAATCAGATTGTGGAGGAAATTTTTCTCGCCAGTTTTCGGGTTCGTTGGTGTCAGTGTAGAAAATACCTTATCGTCTAAACTACTGTTCCATTCCGATTCAAAACCAATTGCTATGATCCGTTTCTTCGCCGCCTTCTTACTCACTGTTTCCCCTGTCTTTTCAGAAAAAGCCCCCCCTCTTACCGTTATTTCCTATAATATCCGAAATGATAATCAGGGAGATAAAGGGCCGCGAAACTGGGAGGGGCGGAAGGCTCTTCTTGCCACATATCTATTGAACCACAAAGCGAGTATCATTGGCCTGCAAGAGGTGAAACATAACCAGCTTCTCGATATGGCCAAAGGGTTGCCAAACTATGCGTATATCGGAGTGGGTCGGGACGACGGGAAAATGGCCGGCGAATTTTCCCCAATTTTCTATGATCATAAAATCTGGAGACTCGATGCTGAGGAGCATGGGACTTATTGGCTTTCAGATACCCCTGAGGTTATTGCGAGCCGGACTTGGGGAAACTATCACAATCGGATTTGTTCTTGGGCTCGGTTCATTAAGATCTCAGGTCCGGACAAAGGGTCCGTTCTTTACGTTTATAACACTCATTGGGATCATCGTAGCCAACCCGCTCGCCTGAAATCTGGTGAATTGATGCTTAAGAAAGTCAAAACCAGAAAGCACCCAGAAGACCCCTACCTTGTCATGGGGGATTTTAATGCCACTACGGAAAATCCTGCGATCATTCAGTTTCTAGAGTCTGGGCTCCTTCTCGACCATGCCACAAAGAAAACAAAATCTTCCAGCCGCTGGAAAGAAGCACTCGAAGCTGGCTTACGAATTGATCATATTTTCACTTCGCCCTTCTATAAAAAGGCAATTCTCCAAGTTGATTCTAATGGAGACGGGAAAGGCAATGCTGCTTCTGACCACCATCCGGTTCGCCTTCGGGTTTCTGCGGAATGATCACTAATTCACGGTTTATTTGGGAAAAGTGTGGAGAGTTTTTCGGTCTTGTGCGGTCCAGATTTGGAGAGTCCCGGTGTTACTGGCAGCAACGATAAAGGCGCCGTCGGGGGTCGTTGAGGCGGACAGAATGGTGTCCGTAATACCGGGGAGGCTCTGGTTGTTGGCTTTGAGGTCCTTTGCAGATGCGGTGAGGAGTTGGTTGCTGTGACCGAGGAATGAGATGCCGGCAATTTCGGCTGAGAAACCACCTTGAGATTTGGTTTCTTTACCTGTTTTTGGATTCCAGAGTTTGTAGAGACGGTCGACTCCCGCCGAGGCTAGAATGGACGCGTCCGGACTCCAAGCAAGCGAGAGGATATGATTGTTGTGGCCTTCGAGAGTTTTTTCGAGAGTCGGGGGGTTAAGTTGATGGATTTTGATTGTTCGGTCGGTGGAGGCTGAGGCGAGTCGGTTTCCATCGGGTGAGTAACTGAGAGCGGTGATGGTATCGAGATGGGCCTTTGAAAGAGTAGTGATGCTAGCTTCGTTTTCGAGATCAAGGAGGTGGATGAGAGAATGTCGGGATGGAATGCCGGAAGCGGCTGCGAGTTGATGTCCGTTTGAATGGAAGGCGACAGCCAAGACACGACCGGGAAACGGGGTGGCTTTTTGGGGGTTGCCCCATTGGCGTTTGATGATCCAGGTGGGAGTGGTGGAGAAGGCGAAAACGGAGTTGTTTGGAAGATGAGTGAGAACGGTGGTTTCGTCTGTAAACGTAAGAGCAGTTGGTGTTTGCGGGGGTGCGAGGGCATCAAGGTCCTGTCCGGTATGAGAGTTCCAAAGATGAAGGGGGAAGGTATCGCTGGCGGTGGCAAGGGACTTGCCATCAGGAGAAAAGGCGAGAGCTTTTACGGCTGAGAGATTTGTTTTGGCGGCTTCAGTTTGGTGCGCTTTCAAGGCTTCCTGCGCACTGATAAATTTGGTCTCGGTTTCGGAAGCGCGGGCTTGGATGGTAAGGAAATTTTGGGCCGCGGTCGTGCCATCTTTGATCGTGAGTTTGTGGGTGTGCTGGGCACTTCGGAGTAAGGCGCGGGAGCTATCACGTTCATTGCGGCGTTTGTTGAGTTCGTCGGTGAGTTTTTTTATTTCGTCCTTTGGTTTCTTGGTGGTTTGTGCCGAGTCAACAAGCTGCTGTTGGGTTTGAAGGGCGTGCTCTTTTTGATCGAGAGCTGTGTTCGCTTTGGCGAGAGCCAGGGCCGCCTCTTTGGTCTTGAGAGAAAGATCGGTCCATTTTTTTTCGGCAATCCCAAGTTGGCTTTTCGCTTGGTCGTGAACTTTTTGTGCGAGTTCCTGTTTAAATTGGAGTTGTTTGGTTTTACGCAGAACGGCTTGGTCGCTTTTGATTTCGAGGATTAGTTTGCCGTCTTTAGCATTCCAGATTCGTGTGGAGCCATTGGGGTGCCCGGTCGCGATTCTCTGGGAAGACTGGTGGAGCGTGATGGCGCTGATGGGCTCTTTGAGTTCTTGGAGCGCAATTGGGGGCGATGCGGGATCTAGGGGGGGGAGCTCAGGAAAAGGGGTCTCAACTTTGGCTCCTGCCGGCAGATGGCGTTGCCAGAGTTTGAGGGTCCGGTACCCTCCAGAGGCTAGGACTTGATATTGATTGAAAGCAAGGGTGTGAACGAAATCGCGATGAGCGGAATTGGGGAGGGCTGGATCGATGAGTTCCGCCTCCAAAGCTCCGCGATGGAGATCGTAGACATAAAGTCGATTTCCGCGGGAAACTGCGGCAAAGCGGGCTTGTGGAGTGATGGCGGTTGCGTAGCTAGCTTGGATCTCGTTGAGAGAGGACCACTCAGTAGGGCTGGAAAGGGTTGCGGATGAACCCTGCGCACCTTGGACAATCCAAAGTCTAAGGAGTGCCAGTTCTTGGGGGTTAAGATTTCTTGCGTTGGATTTGTTTTTTGAGGGAGGCATGGGGTCTTCCTCGAGGTGAGCCGAGTAAGTGAAGACTAGGCTTTTGTCTGGGTTACCCGGAACGAGAGAGGGGCCTGAGTCACCACCCGTTATCATGTCCTGAGGGGATTCAAGGTTGAGGTCTGCTTTGGCCTTTTTAGCGTTATGGCAGGCGAAACAGTTTTGTTTGAGCACAGGAACAATCTCACGCGCGAAGTCAACCTGGGTATTTCGTTGAAGAGAGGCGACGGGAAGAGCGGCGTGTGCCAAGATTGGACAGAGGGCGAGGAGGATCAGTCTCATGGTGCGATGGTGAGAGTGAGGAGCGAAGAATAAGCTGAGTGGGTGAGATCGCGAGGCTTGGACCTTTCGCTTTGTTGGCGTAGGAAATCAGCGGCTTTCTTTTTGACTGTGTTGAATGCAGGGAGGATGGGTTTGGATTCGGCTTTCAGCGATTTTTCTAAATCTTCGAGGCGTTTCAGATCTGCTTTGGCGTTCTCGAGGGCGGGGAGATTGTTTTGGTGCTTTAGGGTGAAGTTGGCTTGAAGAGTGAATTGGTGGGCTTGGTTCGGGGCGATTTTAAGCTCGTTGGATGCGTTGAGCGGAATCGTAATTTTCCCCTCTGTCGCATCAGGTTTGATTTTGATCTGAGGTGGTTTGGAGTGAGGGGAGTTGACAAGGGTGACTGTAATCTCGCCTTTAATTTCGGCATTTTTGGTAAGTTTGAATGGGATCTCGAGAGTCTCGCCAATTTTATGAGCGAACGAATTGCTGGCGGGACTGAGGACAAGAGGTGCTTTTTCAGCGTGTGTAATACTGAGGGGAAGAAGTTGGGCGATCCGGGTGAGGTGGCGCTCGGCGTCCCAGTTTCCGACATGCCAGGATGAGGTGGCGGGTAGGGCGGTAATTATTTTTTCGTTGGTTGTTCCTTTGATTGTTAGAAAGCTGTGGGCAGGTGCAGTGCTAGGTTGTGAGGTGAGGATGAGGGTGGCGCTCGTTTTGTTAGGGGGGATTGATTTGGGGTGGAAGTCGAGCCCGGGGGGGAGACCGTCGATTGAGAGATTGATGGTTTCGTCGAATCCCGAATCTCGGATGACGAAGATTCGAATTCGTGCAGTTCCACCTTGGCGGATGATGGTGGTTTGCCGGGGAAGAGATTTGTCTTTTTGGTGCAAATGCCACGGGGTGGCAATGAGCTTGTAACCGGAGGCAGGGGGGCGGATGCGGAGTTTAGCGGAAGCAGGCTTGCTAAATTGATTGAGAAGGGTGAGGCGATATTGCCCGTCGGCAGGTGGATTAAATTTGATTGCGGAGTCACTTGTTCGAAGAGGGCAATAGCGGCCGCCATTTGGAAGGATGAAGTCGTCGTTGGAAGCGATTTCCTTGTATTGTGAATTACCGTTTTGGTCGGTCGTCACTTGTTCGACTATTAGGAGGGAATCGGAAGGGTGATGCAGGCGTGCGGAGAGAAGTTCGATCCAAAGCGGGTGATCTTTTTTGGCAGAAAAGGAATGATAACTCGGAGATTTTGAGAGGGTTACTGCAGTATCTGTGGGGTGGTCTTTGGTGCGCAAGAAAGAGGTGTCAATATCGGGAACCGCTGTGGTGGCAGCGATCAGTCGATAAGGGTGCTCAACACCGCCACTAAAGGTTACATCGTGAATTTTGATCAGGTAAGTGCCGGCGGTGGGAGCTTTGAAAGTAATGGATGCGTCGCGGTTGTGAGTGGTGTGATCATTGTCACGGGCAAGTTCGCGACCATCGGGAGAAAGTAGAACAAGGGTGGAATCCAAACGGGAGTCGATGACTTGAGCCTGGCAGTGGAGGTGAACGATTTGTCCATGGGCAAGATTGATTTTGTAATGGTCGATGGCGGTGTTATCGGTATGGCCATTAATGATCGAGTCGAGGGGAAGAATTTCAGCGGTCTCAGGCGAGTGATTGGTGCCATGATTTTTTTCAGGAAGGTGACTGACGACGAAGGCGCGTGGCGCTGTGAGGCCAAGGCGGGTTTGAGCAGAGACTTCGTAAATACCGGCAGGGGTTTCGGGGGTCGCTGTGATACGGTAACGCAGAGGATTGGGTCTGGCAGGGGAGTAGTCGGTAGCGGAATGCTGAATGGATTCGGCAGTGAGCCCGGGGTGTGAGAAGTGAAGAGTCGTCGTTTCTTCGAGTTCGCTTCCACCGATCGTGATTTCGGTTGAGGTGCCAGCTTGTAGGCCCTGGGGAAAGATTGTTTTTAAATCAGGGTTTGGGAGTTGTGCGAGCAGGACGTGCGAGCACAGAACTGTGAACGCTAAAATATTTGAAGGAGAGAATGCGAAAGATAAAGGGAACACCGGATAGGCTTCAGTGGTTGAAGAGGAATTCCTTCGTGTTGAGGAGGGCCCAAATGAGATCTTCGTAGGCTTGGCGGGTGGGCAGAATTGGATCGACCGGTACGGCCTTGTCACTTTCCTTGGGCGAGGTGGGTCCGGGCTCGTTTTGTTTTCTCTGCAAATAAGCGAGCGCAGTGGCGAGTTCTTCTGGTTGGGGTGGGCGGGAAAGGGCGTGGAGATAGAGTTGGGCGAGAAGATTTTGAGGTTGTGCGTCCTTTTGTTTTGCGAGATTTGCGGGACGTGATTGGTCGGAAGAGAGCTTGAGTCGAATGTTGTTCGAATTTACGAGGTGGAGCGCTTGCGCAAGATTGACATCGGCGCTGCGCTCGCATTCGCAGGCGCTGTTCATATCGGGGCGTCCAAAGACGGAGAGAAAGTATGAGGATTTGGAGAAGGTATCATCCGGAAGCTGAATCGCGCGAGTTCCAGCAGGTTGGCCGGCGAACGATTCATTTGCTCCGGTGACGGTGTTGATCCCATCGAGTAGGATTTCGGCAGGAAGTCGTCGCGGGTAAAAGCGCGAGTAGTTTTGGCTATCTTCGGAATTATGCTGATTTGGAATGGCTGAGAGTTGGTAGGTGTGGGAGTTGGTGATGGTACGAATGAGCCTTTTAAGGTCGTATCCGTTGGCGATAAAATCAGAAGCAAGGCTCTCTAATAATTCGGGGTGGGTTGCGGGGTTGGTGACGCGTAGATCGTCTTCGGGATCGACAAGTCCACGGCCAAAAAAGTGTTTCCAGTAGCGGTTAACGAGCATCTTGGCGAAGAAAGGATTTGCTGGGTTAATCATCCAATCGGCGAGGTGTTCGCGAGGATCTTCATAGGATGGAATGGTGAGTTCTTCTCCTCCGAGGGGTTTTGGTTTTAGTGTTTTGCCGGTGCGGGGATTTTTAGAGGTGGCTTGCCCCCGATTGTGAAGAACGATTTCTTCTCCAGGCTGCAGACCAGGTTTTCTGGTGATGCGTGAGAAGAAAGCCTGCAAACCGTAATAGTCATCTTCGCTCCACTTCTCATAAGGATGATGGTGGCACTGAGCGCACTGCATACGGACCCCTAGAAAAACCTGAGCGACGTTTTCAAGTTGGTCTTTGCTGTCGCGGACGGTGCGATACCAGACGACGGGTGGATTGGTGCCGGTTTCTCCGGAGGCGGTGAGAAACTCGCGCGCAATTTGTTGATAGGGCCGGTTTTTATAGATGGCGTTTCGGAGCCACTGATGAAAGGCAACAGAGCCTCGGGCGTGTTCAGGTTTGGCGCGTTTATTGCGGAGGATGGCGGCCCATTTTCCGGCGAAATAATCAGCGTGGTCTGGAGACGCGAGAAGTTGTTCGATTTTTTGCGCCCGCTTGTTGGGTTCATTATCGCTCAAAAAAGCGTTGGTTTCGTCGATGCTAGGAAGGCGTCCTGCGATATCAATCGTGACACGCCGGAGGAAAGTGGCGTCGTCGCTCTTTTCGGATGGAGGAAGCCCGAGAGTCTGAAGTTGAGTAAAGATGTGTTGGTCGACGAAGTTCGCGGGTTGCGGAAGGTTTTCGACGGGGGCTCCGAGAGGGAGGATCGCGCGGAAGACATCAACGTGTTCTTGGAAGCGGATCATGATGGAGGTTGAACCAGGGATGTGACCCATCGTGACGCGACCATCCATCGTGACGCTGGCTCGTTCTTCATCGTTGGATTCGTACTGCGCGAGGTGGCTAATATCGCGAGTCGAGTTGTCAGAGAAGTGAGCGGTAACGCGGAGTTGTTGTTGGGAGTTGGGCTGTGTCAGGCGTTCCTTTGGATAGACTGAGATGGAGGTGGCTTTGGGAAATTCCTTGGGGTCGTTGGGGAGACCTTGTTTGATCCAGCGAATGATGGCTTGGTAGTCAGGCGAATTTTTTTCAAGACGTGAGCCTCCCTGATGGGGGATTTCGCCGGTCGCTTTGAGGACTAGGAGAGAATGTTCTGGAGCGGCCCGAAAGATACGGCGCTCCCGGGAATCGCGTACAAGATAGTTATAGTCGTTCGAGGGTTCGTAACCAAAGAGGGAAAGTTTGAAGCCATTTTGGCCGGCGGCTTTTCCGTGGCACCCTCCTCCGTTGCAGCCGTATTTCGAGAGAACGGGAACAAAGTCGTTGGTGAACGAAATGGCGGTGGTTTCAGCAGAAGCTACTTTGATGGGCTTCGAAATGCTGAGTTCACCGTGGGTGGCAGTGAGAGTCGTTTCGCCAGCGGTGAGAACGGTGACGAGACCGGAGGGGGAGACAGTTATGATATTGGGTGGATCGCTGGTGTAGGTGGCGATGTGGGTCAGGTCGGTTGGTGTTTGACCCGGAGATTGCGATTCCTGAGTGAGGACAAGTTGGTGTGTATCGTGAAGGTGTTTTAGGGTAATGGGTAAGGATTTTTCGAAAGCGAGATTTGAAGACTGGGCCGACGCACAAGAAAGAAAAAGGACGAATGCCGCGATGATGGGGAGCTTGGGCATGGGCGCTGGTGATAAAGTGAAAGTTATCCGACAAGTTCCTTCATAGGGGCGTGCTGGGAGTCCACAAGGAAACGGGGGCGTCCCGTAAGATCCTCGACCGTGGTGCGTCGAGCATCGATGCCAAGATTATGGTAAAGAGTGGAAAAGACTTCTTGGAATTCAACAGGTCGATCATCGGCTTCACCGCCATCACGAGTCGTGGATCCAATGACTTGCCCGTGGGTCATACCTCCGCCGGCAAGGAGAGCCGTTGAGACTTTTGGCCAGTGATCACGCCCGCCTTTGTCGTTGATTTTTGGAGTGCGTCCGAACTCGCCCCAGACGACAACTGAGACATCGTCGGAGAGACCACGGTCATGGAGGTCCTGAACTAGGGCGGTAATCCCCTGATCAAGGAGAGGGAAGTCGGTTCGAGCGCGGCCGAAGTTGTTGCCATGCCAGTCCCATCGAGAGAAGCCTAAGGTGACGCAGCGGGCCCCAGCTTCGACAAGTCGACGAGCCATCAGGAACTGATCGAGTCGTTTCCAAGGCCCATCAGCAGTGAGTTTCTCAGTCCCTTTTCCATAGCGTTCGACCATCTTGGGGTCTTCCTTGGAAAGATCGAAGGCTTCGGCGAGTCTTGAGGAAGTGAGGACCCCAAAGGCTTGTTCGGTGAACGTGTCCATTCCGGTCATGGCGCCCGAGGCGTCGACATCACGGCGGAAGTTATCGAAAGATTTTAAGAGAGCTTTGCGGTCCGCAAGTCGTTCGATGGAGATGTCTTTAAGGATCATATCATCCTTTCCGCCTCCGCGGAACGGAGCGAAGGCCGCGTGTGAAGGTCCAAGGAAGCCTGGCTTACCTGGGTCGCCCCATTGGTCGTGTCCGCATTTTGGCGAGAGGCCGAGAAATGAGGGGACTCCTGGAGTGACTTGGCCTTGAAGCTTGGAGAGGACAGCGCCGATTGAGGGCCAACCGCCAGAGGGTTGAGGGCCTTGAAGCTTTCTTCCGGTGAGGCATTGGACTGCGTCGTGTCCTCCGCCGGCTCCAACCATGGAGCGGATGACGGAAAATTTGTCCATCATACCAGCCATTTTTGGAAAGAGTTCTCCAATTTGGATGCCTGGGACGTTGGTGGAGATGGGATTAAATTCGCCGCGCATACCCGAGGGAGCTTCGGTTTTAATATCCCACATGTCTTGGTGTGGCGGGCCCCCAGCGAGAAAAACCATGATGACCGCCTTGTGTTCGAGTTTTTTAGGCGTGGTTGCTTCGGCTTGGAGCAGTTGAGGAAGGGAGGCTCCGCCGAGACCAAGACCCCCGATCCGTAAGAAGCCACGGCGTGTCATACCGTCACAGAAAGTTTCGCCTTTGGATCCGGATATTGTGAGCATAGTACGTTTCTAGGGTATTATGAGAGTTACGTAAGAGGGTGGGGAAATCTTTCGAGATGAGTTTTTGGCTTCTTGGCCATCGTCAAAGTAGGTGTCTACGGGGTTGAGCGGCACCGACCCTAATAACCTGAAAAACGACCTTTCAGGATTCAAAGATCGACGACCCAATTTCGGATGGAAATGGCTTTATTTAGTGGCCTCCCAATCTCGATTGTTTGAAATAAGCTTTCCCACCAGAGAAATCGAAGGAGGAGTCCAAGAATTACGATGTGGATCTTAAGAACGCCCCCCCCTGCATCTATGGGAACAACACACACACACGCACTAGACCATAGAACAGGGAGGAGCTTGCACTCCAGAGAAAATCATTAAAGTAAAAATAACTTGGGGGGGACTCTTCAGCACAAAAAACTTAGCTCAAAAACATTTCCCTTGCTTATGCTCGGTTGACAATCTCTTGCTTTGAATTGCGGTGAGTTCTTTGCGTTTTACGCTGACTGTAGAACCGATTCTAAACTCTCTATCTGAGGTTACTTCCACAATAATGGGAGCTAGATTGTTTGGAATTTTCACATAAACCATCTGAGTTTTTCCCAAAAATTCAATTTCGTTAATTGTTCCATGGGTTAAAGCTTCACTTTTTTCACTTCCTTCACTGATGAGCTCAATTTCATTAGCCCTCAGCCAATTGGGAAAATGAGAAGAGGGAAGCTGGCTAATTTGGTCAAAAAGCGAGGCAAC
>CASICJ010000012.1 GCA_949373085.1 uncultured Verrucomicrobiales bacterium | reverse complement strand
GGCGACATGCATTGGAGTGCCTTTCTTGGCACGGGCAAAATTGATGATCCAACGCATTCCAAGTGACTCGGAACGAGCGGCATCCACTTCGAGAGGCACCTGATAGGTAGCTCCACCGACGCGGCGGCTCTTCACCTCGACGCGAGGCTTCGCGTTCTCAATCGCACGAGTGAGAATTTCGAGAGGATCGATGGTGTCGGTGCCTTCGTTAGCGCGATCAATCGCGGCGTAAACGATACGCTCCGAAAGGGAACGTTTTCCATCCTTCATGACCTTACTAATGAGACGGCCAACAACGGGACTGTCAAATTTCGGATCACGCTTCTCAGGCTTGGTGTAAACTCTTTTTCTGCGAGCCATGGGTTCGTTAGTTTAAAATTAGTGAAATGATGAAATTAACCCTTCTTAGGACGCTTGGCGCCATACTTGGAACGACCTTGCATCCGGCCGGTAACTCCGAGGGTATCGAGTGACCCACGAACGATGTGGTAACGGACACCTGGCAAATCCTTCACACGACCACCGCGAATCAACACGATTGAGTGTTCCTGGAGGTTATGGCCTTCACCACCGATGTAGGCGATAACTTCATATCCATTGGTGAGACGAACCTTGGCCACCTTACGGAGAGCGGAGTTCGGCTTCTTAGGTGTGCGGGTGTAGACTTGCAGACAAACCCCACGACGCTGTGGGCAGTTGTTCAAAGCCGGTGACTTCGACTTGGTGACTGCTTTTTTCCGACCTTTGCGGACGAGTTGGTTAATTGTGGGCATAATGCGATCGTTTTGGGATGGCGGTTAAGCGGGTTTGTTTAAATGAGGTTTTCTGAGGAAAGAAAGTGTGATCGCTGATTCTCAACCGGAGGGTCGCCGGGAGAACTCAGCGAGATTCCTCGCAAGAGCCATTTTTCCGGTGTGCACCCGATAGTTGAAAACCTGATAAAGGACCTGAATCATTGATTCTTATGGGAATTTTTTATCTCCAGGCCCGATTTGGGGGCGCGACTCTAGGAATAAAAGAGCATCTGGCAAGGGGTTTCTCGAAAATTTTCTAAAAAAAGTCCTTAAAAGCATACAGCAAGACGTGAAAGAGCTTCGACCGTCGGATTCTAGGCAAATCCTACTCCACGAAGAAGCGTTGGCACATTATTTAACTATGCTTAACTGCCTGACGGGATTCCCCCGTCAGAGGATAAAAACCCTCCAAAAATCGACCACACAAATAGTGACCTTAATTCGGGGAAACTTGCCTTAATCAGAAGAAAACGCCCGCCTACAAGAGGCAGCCGGGCGGATTAAATTTACAAAACTAGACCAAGTTTTTAGTCGGTGTATTTTTCGTGGCCATCTTTCTTGAGATCTTTAAGTTCGCCCTTGATCTCATCAGCCTTATCTTCGTCCCCAGCAAGGTAAGCCATCTCTAGCTCGCAAAGCTTCGCGTAGGTCAGACCGATAAGCCTTTTATAATCAGCAGTTGCTTTGGCCTTTTCTTTCTCATCCTTGATATCCTTGAAAACCATTGGGGAGTATTGGAGAGACTTGATTGTAGCCTTCTGGGCAGCGTGAACCAACTCGACTTTTTCGGGGGCCGTTTCAGCTTTGCGGAGCCTCTTGAGCGAGCCGCTCAAGACGTCCATTTCTTCGCCGAGAGGAGTTTCGTCATCGTCAGCGTAAACAGGAGTGAGCAACCCGACACCCACAATAGAAGCGATCGCAAGACTCTTAATTGAAAAATTGAATTTCATAACGTGAGAACTACTCCCAAAACTTTTCGCATCTGTCAAAACAAGGCTCGGAAAATCCGCTCACACCAATTATCGCGACTCCATGATCCGCGGACTAATCTTTGATCTTGATGGCACGCTCGTCGATTCCCTTCCTGGAATCGCCACTGCCCTCAACCATGCTTTGGACGATATCGAGCTGCCTAACCATTCGCAGGATGTCGTCGAAACCTTCATTGGTGACGGCTTACTCAATCTCATCACACGAGCCCTTGGACCCGACCACTCCAACCAGAAGAATCAACTCTTGGCTGCTTTTCAAATGCGCTATTCCAAGGATTGGAAAAACGGAACTTTCCCCTATCCCGGCCTAATATCCCTTCTTGAAGAACTCCGCCAAAACAACATGCCCATGGCCGTGCTTTCCAACAAACCCCATGGATACACTGTCGAGATCGTTGAGACACTTTTCCCGAAAAATCTTTTTAGTCAGGTTCGAGGCCATGAGGAACAATACCCAAAAAAACCAGACCCTACCACTGCCCATCAAATCATTAGCGATTGGAATCTGAAAGCGGAGGAGATTGCATACATCGGAGACTCTACCGTCGATCTTGCCACCGCCCGGAACGGCAAAATGACGCCACTTATTTTTTCTTGGGGCTATGGCACACCTGATGACTTCCCTCTCTTGGACTCGGTTGATGATTTGAGAAATGCCATTCTCAAGCCAAGTTGAGTCACTCTCATGAAACTCTTGAATCTTTAAGAATTCTTGTCTCCGTCCAAGAAGGCAGCTCCCTCCCCCAATTAGTTTTGCGATAATTCCGCATGGCCTTGCGACCTCTAGGAGGCTAGGATTTCCGACGTGACCATTTTTCAGGCAATCGGCCGAGTCCTCCTGACCTTCATTAACTACCTCGGGCAACTCGGCTTACTGACGCGGGAAATCTTTTTTTCACTGAGGAAAGGTCAGAGACGCTGGGGGAAAATGTGGGAGCAAGTTGCCGAAATTGGAGCACGCTCTCAAATAGTGGTTGGCGTGACCGGAGCTTTCACCGGCGCAGTGCTGGCCGCCCAGACTCTGTTCCAGTTCAAACTCTTTGGCCTTGAGACCGCAGCCGGCGGACTGGTCTCGGTTGCGATGCTTCGCGAGTTAGGCCCAACGATAACCGGCCTCATGATGGCGGGTAGGGTTGGCTCTGCGATGGCCGCAGAAATCGGGACCATGAAGGTGACAGAACAAATCGACGCTCTCCGTTCGATGGCTGTCAATCCGGTAGACTATTTAGTTACCCCACGATTTCTCGCGATGCTTATTTCAGTGCCCCTTTTAATTGCAGAATCGGCAGCACTCGGCATGGTCGCCTCCTACATTGTCGGAGTAGGTGTCTTCCACGTTGAATCCTCCTACTGGATTGATAATATGAAAAATTATGTCGATCTCACCGACCCTACCATCGCTCTAACTAAGGGCCTCTTCTTCGGAATCTTGATCGTTATTATTTCCTGTGATCAGGGACTGAAAGTAAAGAACGGAGCGGTTGGCGTGGGCCGTGGAACGACCCAAGCGATGGTCTATTCATCACTCGCGATTCTAGTGGTCAATTTTTTCCTGACCTTGATCATGCAAATCATTTTCCCAGCTTCCTTGTTTTCTAATTAATCCGGAACAAAAAACCGAGCTTAGCGGATGAGCCCTGCCCCTTCTTGAGTAAGTTGAGGCGATTTGGTGGTTTTTCAAAATTCATCAAAAAACAGAGATCAGTCAAAGCTCAACGCCGCCATGATTAGAGCTTTCATGAATAAAAAAGCGCATCAGGATTTTGTTTTAATTCGATTTGGGCCAGAATGCGGGAGCCGCATTAGTCTTGCGGCCACTCGCTGAGGCAGCTATGTCGGCCCTCGAAGAATCTTTCGCCATGGAAACTGCCAACAGCCCAAATCATTCCCCGCTCAATTTTGCGGGCTCGCCGATTAACAAAACGCTTTCGGTCGAAGAGAAACTTGAAACCTTTCGCCAGATGGTTCGGATTCGGCGCTTTGAGCAGGCTGCTCTCAAGAATTACCAAAAAGATGGCACTATGGGCGGCTTCCTCCACCTTTATATTGGGCAGGAGTCCGTCGCCGTCGGAGCCGCCTCCCTCATGGGTGATCACGATCACATGATCACGGCTTATCGATGCCATGCCCACGCTCTTGCAGTCGGTATGAACATGAACGAGTGCATGGCTGAGCTCTATGGCAAAGCCACTGGTTGCTCGAAGGGCAAAGGTGGATCGATGCACTTTTTCGCTCCCGATAAAAACTTCTGGGGTGGTCACGGCATTGTTGCAGGTCAAACCCCTCTCGGTTTAGGACTCGGCTATGGCCTTAAATATAAAGGTCTCGAAGGCTGCGCACTTTGCTTCCTTGGAGATGGCGCTATCAATCAGGGCGCCTTCCACGAATCACTCAATATCGCGGCCCTTTTCGGGATTCCCGTCGTCTACATCATAGAGAACAATGGCTACTCGATGGGAACTTCGCAGAAACGCTCAAGTGCTTACAAAGACTGTCTTGCCCAACGCAGCGAAGCTTATGACATGGACTGGGACGTAGTGAACGGTGAAGATTTTTACGAAGTCCGAGCCAAAACTCACATCGCGATGGAGCGGGCCCGCAAAGAGCACAAGCCCACGATCCTCGAAATCATGACCTATCGTTACTACGGCCACTCAGTCGCCGATGCGAATCACAAGAAATACCGTTCACCAGAAGAAATCGCAGATTATAAAAAGAATCATGATCCCATAAATCTTTGGCGGGCCAAACTTTTAGAGGAAGGGGTCCTTAACGAGGAATCAGCTAAGACGATCGACTCCGAAGCAAAGCAAGAGGCCACCGCTTCCACCAAATTTGCGGAAGAATCCCCTGCTCCCACCATCGAAGACATCACAAACGATGTTTACTGGGAAACCGATAACAATACCGAAGCTTCCCAAATTGGACGCCACTTTTTTAACGATTAATTTTTTACCTAAGATACCATGCGCGAAATCGAATACCGTGACGCTCTAAACGAGGCCTTTGACGAGGAACTTGCCCGCGACGAGAACGTTGTCCTCATGGGGGAAGAAGTCGCCCAATACAACGGGGCCTACAAAGTCACTCGTGGCCTCTGGGACAAATGGGGCGACAAGCGGGTCGTTGACACTCCAATTTCCGAAGCCGGCTTCATTGGCATGGGTATCGGCGCCTCTATGCTCGGCATCCGCCCAGTCATGGAGTTGATGTTCTGGTCTTTCCACTCGGTAGCTTTTGACCAACTCGTAAACAACGCCGCCTGCTGCCGCTATATGTCTGGCGGACTCATTAATGTCCCCATCGTGATGCGCGGACCCGCTAACGGCGGAACTAATGTAGGTGCAACCCACTCACACACGCCCGAGGGCCTTTTCGCCGCTTTCCCCGGCCTCAAGGTTTGCTCGCCCGCCACTCCCGCCGACGCCAAAGGAATGATGAAAACCGCGATCCGTGATAACGATCCTGTTTACGTCATGGAAAACACAACCCTTTACGGCAACATCGGTGATGTCCCCGATCCAGGCGATGGAGATTTTCTAATCCCTCTTGGGAAAGCTGACATCAAACGTGAAGGCTCCGATATCTCGCTTATCGCACATGGAGCCAGTGTTCTTCGATGCCTCGAAGCGGCTGACATCCTTGCCAGCAAACATAACATTGATGCCGAGGTGGTAGACCTCCGCTCCATCCGCCCGCTCGACCAGGACACCATTATCGAGTCTGTGAAAAAGACTAACCGCGCCGTCCTCGTTGACGAATCAAAACCTTTTTGTGGAGTTTCTGCGCAGATTGCGACCCTCATTCAAGAATATGCTTTCGATTATCTCGATGCTCCTGTCAAACGGGTCTGCACCATCGATGCGCCCGCCATTTACTCGCCGCATGTCGAGTCGGACCAGCTTCCCAATGCCAAACGGATTGTCGCTCAAGTTTTGACCATCGCCTAATCTAAGAACTCATGGACGAAGAGATCTTTGTTAGGGTCAAAAAAGATCTCAAGAGAGACGAAGCCTACCTCCGAAATCACGAGCACCGTTTCCGAATCAGTGCGGAATCAGTCCAGTCTGTAAGCTCTGGCACGCCTCGCCTCCTCGATATCGGATGCTGGCCTGGCTATCTTTCTCTCTTTTTTCGGCGTAGCGGCTGGGACGTCACCGCGATTGACCTCAAGCCCGACCGTCTCCCCCTCATTAGCGAAGCTGGGATAGATTTACTCGATCACAATTTAAACGAACACCCCAGCCTCCCTTTTCCGGAGAATCACTTCGACACTATTCTTTTCACCGAAGTCTTTGAGCACCTAAATCCGGCCTCTTTTGACGAGCTCTTCAAAGGGATCGAGCACTCTCTAAAACCAGGTGGGCGACTCATCTTAACGACCCCAAATCGGCGAGCCCTTAACAAAAACTTCTTCATTCCAAACCGTTGGGAAAAACCCGAGGTTGATGACGAAGGTCATGGGCACTGGAAGGAATATACCGTAGCAGAGGTTTTGGAATGTCTTAACAACACCTCCTTGGGTGTCATACGGAGCCAAACCATCTCATTTTACTCTCACCTTGGCCGCTCCAACGAAACCGGTTATTTCCCACTCTGCGACTGGAAGTCTCATCCCAACAAGCTTCGCAACCTTGCAAA
This sequence comes from uncultured Verrucomicrobiales bacterium, assembly GCA_949373085.1. Lineage (GTDB taxonomy): Bacteria > Verrucomicrobiota > Verrucomicrobiia > Verrucomicrobiales > Akkermansiaceae > SW10. The sequence continues at coordinate 83,453 of CASICJ010000012.1, read as the reverse complement.
ATTCGCAGTAAACCCCATCCGAAATCTCCCTTTCTTCAGGGATAGTTTACTTATCGTCGCGCAAAAAGATCAGACTACCCGATAGCCTCAAAAGATCCTCCGACGACCGGGCGGTGACCAGAAATATCAGACTAAACCAATCCTCGCGATGAAGCACCAAACTCGGGTGACTCGTCGCAAATTCAACCAATGGTTCGAATTCGGCCAAACACGCCTTAAATCTGGCACTCCTATCGCGAATCAGGTCGGAATATTGTGCCAACCAAGGATCATTTTTCACCAACTTTGTGACTTTTTTTCTCCACTCACCATTTTACTCTAGCGGAGGACACGCCAAAAGACCTAGTGATTCCAAGACATTCTCTTTATTTTTTTGAATAGTTAAGCTAGTTTAATCATCTCGATGAGCAATCGCAGACTTTCCAGCAAACTCGACCAAAGCTCCCGCTCCCGCAGGAAGCGTCGCGCTGGTTGGGGTGCCGGCCTTCTTAACCTTCACAAGCGCGCCCAAGTTCAGGTTAACCTTCGAGACAATCGCAGACGCCGTGGCATGACCCGTCAAGCCGCTATCGCCGATACTGCGAAGGCGAGTGATCTTTACGACGATGATTTACTCCACCTATCCTTAGTTCGCCGGATCCTTCACTGGGGATTAGGCATCTGTCTTATCCCGCTCTGCTTCATCACCGCCATCACCCTCATGAAAGAAAGCGGCGAGGAGCGCATTTTCCAAACTATCTGGTATTCCACAGAGCTTCTTTGCTTTATCGTCGGGATTGGCTCGATGGTCAGCTGGTTCATCGCCGGAATCGCCAATGACCGCCTCCTCTACCTCTATGTTCTAGGACATGAAATGACCCACGCCATGTTTGTTTATGTCTGTGGCGGGCGTATCAGCGCTATTCACTTCAGTACTGAAGGGGGGTATGTGATGACAAACAAATCCAATATTCTCATTGCCCTTTCCCCTTACTTCATTCCCTTCTGGTCAGCTGTCCTGATTTCCCTTCACAGCTTTCTTAGCCTCTGGTGGGAAATTCCAGCTGGAGGTCTAATTCTGACCGGACTACTTGGCTTCACTTGGACCTTTCACATCATTTGGACCGTGTGGATGATCCCCAAGGACCAACCTGACCTCAAAGAAAATGGCACCTTTTTTTCCCTGATGATCATCATCTTTGCTAACCTTGTCCTCCTCACCCTTATCCTTTGTGCCACTTCAAGGGAAGTACAACTCAGCAGCTTCCTCTTCCAATGGTGGAACAATTTCCTCGACCTCGGCGAATCGCTCCTTCGTCTTGTCCAGTCATACTCCTAGCCCCTCTCACCGCCGCCGACGTGACTTCATGGACACACAGATCACCATTAGCCTATACTCACACATCTCAAAGGAAACGCCTTAAAAAATCCAGGCCTGTAAGACAAAATCACCACACAGCTTCGTCTTTAATTCAAACAACGTATGAAAAAAACTATCTTAACAACTATCGCATCACTGATGTTGGCAGGCCTCGGCCCCGCCCGCACTTGGACTAGTGCTGATGGCTCCAAAACTTTCGAAGGGGACCTGGTCTCCTGTGATGATAATTCGATGACTGTTAGGCGCGGCATCAAGCAGATGACTTTCAAACTCGCCCTCCTCTCCGAGAAGGATCAAAAATGGGCCAAAGAAGAAGGAGCTAAGATTGCAGCAGCTGAAGAAAGCAAGGAGAAAGCCGCCCAGTTCATGGATGGAGACTTTGGGAAGGCTCTCAAAAAGCTTCAAAAACTTGATGGAGAAGCCTTTGTCGATTACGACCTAGAGGCCACTCCTAAATATTTCCTTCTCTACTTCTCGGCCAGCTGGTGACCACCTTGTCAAAAAGGAGCTCCTCAGTTTGCGGAGCAATACAATAAGGAAATTGGCCCTAATCCTAACCTTGAAATGATCCACATCTCTTTGGACCGAGTAGAAAACGATGCTCTGAAGTGGGCAAAATCCTTCAAGCAACCATGGCCTATTATGCTGCAAAAAAACACCAATCAAAAAAAATTGGTAGCGCCTTACAACGTTAGGGGAGTCCCCACCTATATTCTTGTGGATCGGGAAGGCAAGGAAGTCGCCCGCGGCAAAGCTGCAGCCCTTGCCGCAGCCAAAAAAGACGAGGCCTAAACCCTCAAAACTCTCATAAAAACGACGATCGGAACTTTTCTGGTCGTCGTCTTTTTGCTCAATAAATAGACCGGTTCTTTCGTGGCTTTCCTCGCCAATTAGTCCTCACCTTTTTCCTAACAGAATTCGGAGACAAGACTAGTCTTCCGCATGATCTCTGGAGTAGGACACGGAGCCGATGAAGGTCCGCACTTTCGCCATAAACATGTTGAGTCCTCGTAGCAGCACCTCAAGCCGCAACCGAAGCCCCCTTTTTCGAAACACGTCCCTCAGAAACACGTCCCTCAAACTCCCTAAAAACGACCAAAATGTAAGTCTGCCCCTCCCAGCTTCGTCTCTATATTGATGGTCAGGCTTCTATCTTTTTCACTCTTCCTCATCGTAGCCGCAGTAGCCACGCCCAAACCAGTTGTCCTCTACGAATTCGATGAAGATTCTGGCTCTCAAATTATCGATTCGTCCGGTGTCAATCCTCCCGCCAATCTCGACATCCCAGACCAGAGAGCCCTAAAGCGTGAATCCGGATCTCTCACCCTTCTTCGCCCAGTTCTTCTCTCTTCCAAATCACCGCCAACGAAGCTGATCAAGGCCATCAAAAAGTCCGGCGAAATCACCATCAGCGCGTGGATTACACCGACTAATCTCTCTCAATCTGGCCCCGCCCGTATCGTGACCATCTCCCGTAACTCGTCGAGCCGTAACGTCACTCTTGGTCAGGATAAAACAAAATTCGACGCCCGCTTTCGCACTGAGAAAACCGGCGTTAACGGGATCCCTTCACTCTCTTCAGGAAAGGCCCTCACAAAACGAACACACGTTGTTTTCACCCGATCAAAAAATGGCATCGGAAGGATTTATATCAACGGCCGTAAAAATGGACAACGTTCATTTCCTGGCTCACTAAAAAACTGGGACAATAATTATCGCATTGCCCTAGGCAACGAGCTTTCAAATAGCCGACCATGGATCGGCACTTTTCATCAGGTCGCCGTTTACTCCCAAGCCCTCTCCCCAACCGAAATAGCCGACCAGTTTCAGAACGGGCTTGCCCTTGCCAAACCAAAATCACCGGCAGAGCGTGGTGGCATTCTTTTCACCAACCACATCGAGCCCATCCTCGCCAAGCACTGCCTCGAGTGCCACGACTCCACTACCACCAAAGGAGACCTCGATCTTTCTCACAAGAAAACCGCCTTCCTCGACCCTGACATCATTGCCGCCGGCCATCTCAAAAAATCTCTCGTCTGGGAATCGGTCGAATCCGACGAGATGCCAAAAAAACGCACGCGGCTCTCATCTCAAGAAAAAGCACACCTCCGTGAATGGATCGAGACTGGCGCGGTCTGGAGCGGTGAACACATTGACCCTGCTGCCCACCTCCTCCTCACGAATCCAAAAAAATTCCCCCGCCGCCTCACTACTTCGGAATACATCGCAACCGTCAAAGCCACCACCGGAGTCGATATTGAAAAAGAAGCCCGTAAACTCCTCCCGAACGATCTTCGCACAGATGGCTTCAGTAACACTGCCTATAACCTCGGCGTCGATCTCAAGCACGTCGAAGCTCACGCCCAACTCGCAAACTTGATTGTTGAAAAACTTGATGTCCAAAAATTTGCCGAACGTTTTTCCAGTAATCGAAAAACCAATCAAAAGGCGATCCGCCCCCACCTCCAAACCCTTGGCACCTGGGTCCTCAGGGGACCACTTCCTGATCAAGAAATCGATCTATATCAAGGCATCGTCACCAGCGTCGGTGCAAGTGGCGGTGATTTCGACACCGCCTTTGCTTACGTTCTCCGCGGCATGTTTCAATCCCCCCGCTTTCTTTACCGTATCGAAAGTGAAGGTTTACCTGATGCCTATGAACTTGCCTCCCGCCTAAGCTACCTCGTCTGGGGATCCCCGCCCGACCAAGAGCTCTTCAATTCTGCAAAAAATAATTTACTCCACAATCCAGATCAAATTCACAAACAAGTAACGCGGATGCTGAAAGATCCCCGCGCCCTCGTTCAATCAATGACCTTTATTTCAGAATGGCTCAATCTCAATCACCTGCAAAACCTGCAGCCAAATCAGAAAGAATTTCCATCCTGGAACCCCAAACTCGCAGAAGACATGCGACGTGAAACACTCGCTTTTTCCAAGCATCTCCTCTGGGAGGAACAACGCCCGCTTGGCGACCTCCTCAACGCACGTATCACTTTCCTAACCCCGAGCTTAGCCAAACACTATGGACTCAAACCCAAGGCCGCTGTGTTCACCAAATATGACCTTAGTAACACTCCACGAGGTGGACTCCTGACACAGGGAAGCCTGCTCACCATAGGTGGCGACGAAGCATCCATGGTCACCCGAGGACTCTTCGTTCTTCACGACCTTCTTCGTGGGTCGGTCAAGGACCCACCTCCCGGAGTCGACACCACCCCCGTTCCTTCAGCACCCGGACTTTCCCAAAGAAAAGTCGCGGAGCGCCGTATGCTCGATCAATCCTGCGGCGGCTGCCACGCTAAATTCGAACCTCTCGCTTTCGGCCTAGAGCAATATGATGGACTCGCCCGCTATACCACCCGCGACCACTTTAAGAACGAACTCCGTCAGGATGGCAAAATCCTAATTCCTGGCACCGCAACACCCGTCGAATACAAGACCTCGCGCGAACTCATGGATCTTCTCGCCAAGAGTCCCAGAGTGCGCCAAAATATCATCTGGAAACTCACACAATTCTCATTAGGGCGCCCCATCGCAACTACCGACCGTCTTCACCTCGACAAGCTCTTCGAAAAAGTCCGCGATAGGCAAACCTACCAAAACGTCATCCTCCACCTTGCTACTTCCCCCCTTATTACTGAGTAAAATCTTGGTATCAAATATCATGAAACGCCGCACTCTTCTTAGCTCTCTTGCGGGAACCACTATTGGCCTTCCCTTCCTCGAAGAGATGTCTGCTGCTACAAATGCCATCAGCAGCGCCATTCCAATGAGGGCCTTCAATCTCTTCTTTGGCCTTGGTATTCCTTCTGCACTCCAAAAAGAAGGATTCAATGGTGTCATGGAACCCCTCAAACCGCTCGCTGATAAACTTCTTATTATGCGAGGGGTCGATCACGTCCGCGCTGATCAATCCGGCATTAACGCACACTTTGACGGATCCTCCGCTGCCTTCACCGCCACCGCTCCAAACGGAGAGGCCCGCGCCGGCGGAGCTTCCCTCGACCAACTTCTGCGGCAGGCTCATTATACCAAAGGCCAACCTGATGGTGTTGTCCCCACTTTGGTTGCAGGAACCTTCTTCCGCCGAAGCCGAATCTCTCGCTACGTTCATTCCTATCATCGCGACGGGACCGTAGCTGCCGCGATGCAAGAAAGGCCTATCGACCTTTTTAGCCGTGTCTTCGGTCGAATCAAAAGCAATAGCAATCTCGACGAGCGCCTTCAGCGGAGCGTCCTCGACTCCGTCCTAGAGCAATACCGCCACTTCTCTGGCAAAAATTCTCCACTCGGTTCCGCATCCAAAGATCGTTTCAAAAACCATCTCGACCGCATCCGCGAATACGAACAACGGGCCTTCCAATTTGAAGTCGATAAAGATGCGCCGCCCCGCCCCAAGATGTCGCAGCTCCCACATGGAGGAAAGGCTGATCCCGGCGGCCAAGGCATCGACATGCAACTCGATGACTTAGTCCGCGAGTGGCGCCTGATGTCCGGGCTCTATGCCATCGCCATCCAAACCGATCGCGCCCGCTTTGGCTCGCTGACTTTCCTCGCTGCCGGTGAACGACTCCGTATCAAAGGCGACTATATCTACAACGGTGAAAAGCGCTTCTCTTTCGACGATTCCGCCCAACTTCGCGCCTCCGGCGACAAAGGCTGCTCTCACGAGTGGTGGCACAAATTCAACGAGCAAAAGAAAAACGAACAACTTCGCGCCCACGCCCATATGAAGATGCGCGAAGTAGCTCACTTCCTATCTCTCCTTTCAACTGACGAGACCCGTGAAGCCAACGGGAAAACCATTCTCGAAAACGCCATGATCACCATCTCCACCGAGTCTGGTGATGGCCGTCATAACGACACTAAGCGAGAACTATCAGGCGTCTTCCACGCTATCACCGGAACAAACGGCCGCCTCAAGACCGGGCAAATCCTCGATATCAACGCTCAAGGCCTCGACGTTTACAACACCATGGCTCGCACCACCGGAACCATGGCGAAACTCGGGCCGCAAAACCGCCCAGTTGAATTAATCGATAAGATCATCGCTTAGTGGCTTCTTGGGAACCGATTTGAAGCCTCCGTTTTTCCGCACCGTCATTCTTCCGCACAAGAATTATTTCGAAAAGCTTCGGCCGTAAAGAATGGCAAAATTAAAAAAGTCGGTCGTTTAGAAAATCTCGCCACTGGAATTTCAAACTTCACTCCTTCCTCTTCAACCTTCACCATCTCTCTCATGAGTTCACTCAAAGTTCACAACGCCATGTGGCCCGGTCTCGTGGGAAAAGAAGAAGGCACCGACCACCCTCCCATCTCACTCGAGCGTATGCTCGAACTCACAACTAATGCCGAAATCAACGACCGAAAATATGACGGTATCGACTACTTCCTATTCCACCCTCACACCGACCCAGATGCCTCCGAAGATGATTTAAGAAAGATAGCCGACCTCATTTCCTCCAAAAACCTCAAGGTTGGCACCCTTGTGGCCCCGATCTGGGAAGGGACTGTTGGAGGACCCGCTTTCGGCTCTCCATCTGACCGCGACAACTTTGTCCTTGCTGTTGAAAAAGCCTGTCGCGTTGCAAACATCTTCAGAACACACGGAGTCCGCGAATACGGATCTATTCGCATCGACACCGCCGGCGGAGTCAAGGACTGGGCTAAAGACCCTGCTGGCAACACTGCCCTCGCTGCCGACACCATCCAACGCGCTGCAAAAGTAGCCGCGGACAACGGGGAGCGCCTCGCCATGGAAGGTGAAATCTGCTGGGGTGGAATTCACTCGTGGAAAGACACACTCGATCTCCTCGAAAGCATTGACATGCCCGAAACAGTCGGTTTCCAGTCAGATCTTGCACACACTTACCTCTACCTTCTTGGCTACAACGCTCCTGAACACGCACTCGTCAAAGAAGACCATACCAACGAAGAATTTTGGGCAGCCTACCGCCCAATGGTTGATAAACTCCGCCCGTGGACCATCGACTTCCACGTTGCTCAAAACGATGGTACCGTAAACGGATCTGGCGCCCACGATAAGACCGGCCGCCACTGCCCTGCTAATGATCCAAACGGTAAACTCGACATCGTTGCCTGCTCTTCCGAGTGGCTCAAAAACCACACAGACCGCAAAATAGAACATATCTGCTGGGACGGATGCATGTTCTCAAACGAACTACTCGAAAAGCAAGAGACTTGGAACACCATTCTCGATACTATGCTTAAGGTCAGCGACGCCCAATAGCGAAAATGAACGCAGCGGCCGCTCTCCAAATTACCCTTGCCCCCTCCTCTCCCTTTTCTAATCTGTCACACAGATGAGCAAGAAACCTGTCCGCATTGGCGTTGTTGGTTACGGATTCATGGGCCGCACCCATTCGAATGCCTACTCCCAACTTGATCACTTTTTCGAAACCGAACATGTTCCTGTCAAGCAGGTGATCTGCGGCCGCTCTGAAGATAAGGTGAAGGCTTTTGCGGAGAAATGGGGCTACTCCGACACCGAGACTGATTGGCGTGAGTTGGTCAAACGAGACGATGTAGATGCCATCGATATCTGCACGCCCAACAACTCTCACTATGACATCGCCATGGCCGCTATTGAAAACGGCAAGATGATCCTCTGCGAAAAGCCCCTCGCCCTCGACGGGAATCAGGGCATCCAAATGGTCGAAGCAATTGAAGCCGCCGGCCTTCCTAACCTCGTCTGGTATAACTACCGTTTCCTTCCTGCCGTCACCCTTGCTAAGCAGATCGTCGATCGGGGCGAACTTGGTCGCATCTACCACTACCGCGCTAACTTTCTCCAGGACTGGACCATGTCCGAGGAGCTCCCTCAAGGCGGCGAAGCCCTCTGGCGTCTTGACGCAGCCACAGCTGGCTCAGGTGTGACTGGAGATCTCCTCGCTCACAACATCGACTGTGCCCGCTGGATTAATGGCGACATCGTCAGCGTCTCAGCTATGACTGAGACCTTTATCAAAGAACGCGTTCACCAAGAGACAGGGGAAAAGCACCCCGTCACGATTGATGACGCCTGTGCATTCCTCGCTCGCTTTGAAAACGGCTCCACTGCCATTTTCGAATCGACCCGCTATGCCCGCGGCCACAAAGCACTCAAGACCTTTGAAATTAACGGACATAACAAATCAATCTCTTGGGATCTTCACGACCTTAATCGCCTCTCCTACTTTGACCATGAGGTTCCCGGCGAAACGCGAGGCTGGTCCAGCATCCACGTCTCCGATGGTGACCATCCTTACACAGGAAACTGGTGGGTTCCTGGCCTATGCCTTGGTTACGAACACTCCTTTGTCCACGGTGCCGTGGAATTCATGAAGCATTTAGATGATCCGAACATCACCAAAAACTTCCCTGATTTCCGGAACGCCCTCGGCACCCAATACGTTTGTGATGCCGTCCTCGAGTCTGCGGAAACAGGCCAATGGGTTGACGTCAAACGTGCCTAAAAAAATAAATGAGGAACATCTTTCCGACCCGATGTCTTCTCGGATACAAATGTCTCCGCTGCTTACCCTAAACCTCAGATTTTGCCACCTCCAGTAAGCCTTGTCCTGATCGCCTTCACGCTATTCTTTATCGGGTTCGGATGTGTGATCCTGAAAATTATTTCCTGCTTCGGGTGGAATCAGCTCGCCAAGCGCTACTCAACTTTTACTCGTCCGGTAGGAACTTCACATCACTGGCAAAGCATGAGCTTGGGCCGATTTTTAAGATACAATTGCTGTATTACCTTCCGCATCAGTAAAAGCGGCCTCTATATTGAAGTCTTCCCACTTTTCGCACTTGGACATCCCCCTCTTTACCTGCCGTGGTCTCAAATACGGTTTCGTAAAGAGGAAGCTGGTCTTTTTGGAAAAAACTTTTTTTATGATCTTGGAACACCACGCGGAGGGCGAATGGCAGTCGGAGAAAAAATGCACCGAGCAATCCTTCATAAGACATAAAATGATTGAACATTGTAAAAACAAGTCAGACAGGCGGAAATCAATGAATTACTCAATTAATAATTTCTCGGCCACCAACCAATCTCCTTCAGCTGTTCCCAGAACTCTTCCTTTCTCTTTCCCAAGGCATAGGAAGTAGGCGACCTTACCTATTCTTCCAGCAAAAGAACCATTTCTATCTGACTCTCCGGTAGAACCTATTTTAAACGACTTTTTCTTCTTCGGTTTCTTCGTAGCAGCAGCTTTCTTTTTTGTTTTTTGTGCTAGTTTTAGGCGGTCTTCTTTTCCACAGGCATACTCGGTGGGAAGCAACAAAGATACCAAGGGTAAGTTAAAATAGATAAGAATCCTTAATCAGATTCTCACATGCAATGAAGCATTTTCATAGCGCCAGCTCCCTCTCTCAAAGCACTCCAAAGACTCCTCGAAGGCGAATTTCGAGTATGTCTCCACCTGGAGAATCCTGCGTTCCTGCTAAAATTCGGCCCACAAATTGATCAATAATCATAAAAACCCGATCCCTAAAATGGTCTCGATGCATTTCAGACTCTGCCAGGAGCATTCCACAAGCCATCACTCGCTTCTGGTTCTCCTGACCATCTAGTGGATTCGCCAGTTCCCCTAATTTCACGCGAACCATTTGGCACTTCCTTTCCGCCATCACTAAATTTTCTTTTAATCTACTAACTTTCCAGAGCTCTTCCTCCAAAAACTCTCTCACTTCAGCCCAACATCCAGAGTCCTTGCTGGCTGATTGTAAAATTTCGCGGCACCGCGTAATCACCAAGGTAATAGTTTTCGATGAAAACTCGTCTCTAAGACTAAGATTACTCTCCTCAGTCTCTTGAAAACAACTTGCTAAAACGCTACTAATTTTCTCAGTCTTGCCACCCTCATTCTCACTTTCCTGACTAAAGAGTGATTCTCCTCTCGTTGTAAATTCAGCCAAGGATTGATTGGTTTCGTGGGAATTCTGCGGAAGTCGCTTGGATTTCATGAATTTAGGAGATTTTCATCGAACGATTTCGATATGCGTAAAACTATCAAAAAACTCTCACTCGTCCAGAGTTTTAGAGTTTTAATCTAATTTACTGAGGTTTTTTACTTTAGATAAGCGAAACAACTTGCCTTTTACTAATATTTTTTCTAATTTTGTCCCATGGACGACTCTTCGGACCTAAAAAAAATTGCAGAGTTAGTATGGTCTCTTGAGCTAGACGGAGCCAAGGCTGCCCACGATGTTGTTCAAAAGATTATCGAGGCTAAGGAAGCTGTCGAAGGTGCCACCGAGAGGATAGGTGTTCGCCAAGACCAGCAAACATCAGATGAACTCCGTGAGGTTCGGCGCTTCCTCGACAACGGCAGCCTTGAGCTCAACGGTCCAGAATGCGTTCTACTCGGAAGCTTTTTCAAACATCGCGAGAACGTCGATCTGCTCGACACACGCTCACTCAACGTTACACTGGACAGCTACGGACGGAAACCCTCAAATACCACCAGCACTGTCGAGAATCTTGAAAAGAAGGGGCTAATAGAATTCGTGGCCGGTGAAAACCTCCACGCCCACAAAACTTTTAGACTGACTGATCAAGGATATAGCGAAGTTCGGGACTTGATGAGCAGACTGGCCCGAAAGAATTTCTTAGCGATCGGCTAGGCTATTTTGCCCTCTTGCAGATACGCGAAATTGTCTTTTAATAAGGCCTCTTCCTCTGCTATTTCTGCACCGCGCCGCGGGAGGCGATGAATTCTATTTACCCAAATCTTCACGACTATGCCGATCAATATTGAAATGCCCAAACTCTCCGACACCATGACCGAAGGCACGGTGGTTCGCTGGCTTAAAAAGGAGGGTGAGGAAGTAGAAATCGGCGATATCATCGCAGAAATCGAAACAGATAAGGCCACTATGGAAATGGAAGCCTTTGACGAAGGAGTCCTTTCGAAAATTTCTGTTCCCGAAGGCGGAAAGGCTCCCGTTGGCTCTGCTATCGCCGTTCTCCTCGAGGACGGAGAAAGCGACGTTCAGGACCCTCCTTCTGCGGAAAGCTCAACCGCCGCTTCAGCAAACACCCCCCCCGCCGCTTCAGCAAACACCCCCCCCGCCGCGGCCAAAGCTCTGGAATCAGCCGCCGCCACAGTCAATAAGTCACAAGCCTCTGCCCCAACTCCAGCCGACGGCGAACGCATCAAGGCCTCTCCGCTTGCTAAGAAGATCGCCGAGTCCGAAGGCGTCGACCTTTCCGCTGTGTCGGGAACCGGTCCAGGAGGTCGCATCGTGAAAGCAGACGTCGTTGCTGCTCCTGCTGCTCCTGTTCCTGTTCCTATAGCCGCTCCCACCACCGCTCCTATTTCACCAGTCGCCGAAGGCACAGACCAAATCATCAAACTCTCTAGCATGCGCAAAATTATTGCTGAGAGACTCCTCACTTCTAAGGTCAGCATCCCCCACTTTTACCTCCACCTCGAAGTTGATGCCGAACCGTTAATGGCTCTCCGCAAGCAGATCAATGCCCAGTCCGAAGCCAGTCATGGAAACAAATATTCCGTGAACGACTTCGTAGTGAAAGCTCTCATAAACGCCTCAGTCACTGTTCCCGAAGCGAATGCTTCTTTCAATGGTGATCACATCGTCCAATTCGCTCACGTTGGCATTTCAGTTGCCATCGCAGTTGATGACGGTCTTGTCACTCCCGTTGTTAAGAACGCTGAGCAGAAGTCCCTTCTCGCCATCTCAAAAGAAATTAAGGAAATGGCTGTTCGAGCTCGCGACAAGAAACTCGCTCCCAATGAATTTGACGGAGGCACCGTCACTATATCTAACCTTGGAGCCTGGGGTGTCGAATCCTTCGACGCCATCGTTAATCCTCCACAAGCAGTTATTCTTAGCGTGGGTGGCATCATCGAAAAACCTGTTGTGAAGGATGGCGAAATCGTTCCAGGCCTGCGTATGAATTTGGGAGTCAGCTGCGACCACCGGGTTGTAGACGGAGCCGTCGGTGCCAAATTTCTTGGGGAGATCAAGCGCCTCCTTGAGAACCCAGCTCTCATGCTTGTTTAATCATCGAATTAAAAAGTTAAGCGCAGAGTTCCCGGACGGTTCTGACCTCCGTCGCTCTGCGTTTTTGTCTCTGGCCCCTAATCATTAATGCTCATCGCTTTCAACAAACCCTACGGTATTCTAAGTCAATTCAACTCCAACCCTGGAGACGAAGGCCAGCGGACCTTAAAAGAGTTTGATTTTCCACCGGGATGTCTCCCTCTTGGACGACTTGATATGGACTCCGAAGGCCTCCTCCTTTTCACTGATGAGAAAGCCCTAGAAGATCGCCTCCTCAATCCTCGCTTCAAACACCGCCGTCGTTATCTCGTCCTCGTGGAAGGAGAACCCACCCCGGCTTCCCTTGAAAAGCTTCGCAGCGGGAGCATCGTCATAAAAGGACACACTTGCCTTCCCTGCCGAGCCAAACTTCTCAAGCAGGCTCCCCCGATCCCCGATCGTGACCCTCCCGTTCGCTATCGTAAAAGCATCGTCGATACCTGGCTCCGTCTTGAAATTCGCGAAGGAAAAAACCGCCAAGTGCGCCGTATGACCGCCGCCGTTGGCCACCCTACCCTTCGCCTTCTTCGGGAAGGCATTGGCGCTTTTCCTTTGGGTAGCCTCCCGGTCGGAAAATGGAGTGAACTCACGGAACAAGAACGCGCAGCCGTTTTTGCAAGGTGAAAAAACTGCACCATTCCCTGAGATTAAGAGTCAGGCACAAAGGCGGTAAACGATTTCAACTGAGAATTTAACGTTAGATTCCAAGAAAGAATCGGACAAACAAAACCCACCTTAGAGCCAATTTTTGAGTTTACTCTTTTGTAAGCCATTGGAAAATTCTCTAACAATTATTAAAATAATTTCACCTTCCGATATTTTCTACTAGTGTTCATTTGAACGATGGAATTACAGAAGAAACTCGAGATTCTGGCAGATGCAGCTAAATATGATGCCTCCTGTGCCAGCTCCGGCGCCACGCGTAAGAATTCAGCCACTGGGAAAGGCGTCGGCTCCACCGGCGGTGCCGGAATTTGTCATTCCTATGCACCCGATGGCCGCTGCATCTCGCTCCTCAAAGTTCTCCTGACCAATCGTTGCCTTTACGATTGCCATTATTGCATCAATCGGCGCTCCTCAAACGTCCAGCGCGCCGCTTTCACCTCGGAGGAAGTCGTCAAGCTGACCCTCGATTTTTATAAGCGAAACTACATCGAAGGCCTCTTTCTCTCCTCCGGCATCATTCGCAACGCCGACTACACTATGGAAATGGTCATCGAAGTTGCCCGTGCCCTCCGCGAGGACCACGACTTTCGTGGTTACATTCACCTCAAAACGATTCCTGAAGCATCCGTCGAACTCATCGAAAAAGCCGGCCAATTTGCTGACCGTATTTCCATCAATATTGAACTCCCCGACGAAGATAGCCTCAAGACTTTTGCACCCGAAAAGTCCCTGAAGCGCACCCGAATTGCGATGGGTAAGATTCGCCACCGCGTCGATAACGCCAAAGAAGTGCGCCGCGAAACGCGTAATCGCAAAGCACCCGAATCCCGCTTCGCTACCGGCCAAAGTACGCAAGTCATCGTAGGTGCTGATGGCTCCACCGACCAAACCTTTCTCAAACGCTCTACTGATCTCTATTCAAACTATCGTCTCCGCCGCGTTTACTACTCTGCCTTCAGCCCCATCCCGGAGCCCTCTTCCATTCTTCCACTCAAACCTCCTCCTCTTATTCGCGAACACCGTCTTTACCAAGCGGATTGGCTCATGCGCTTTTACGGATTCGAAGCCGCCGAAATTGTCTCGGATGCCCTCCCCAACCTTGACCTTGATCTCGACCCCAAGCTCTCCTGGGCTATTCGTAATCGCCAGCTCTTTCCCGTTGATCTCAATCGCGCCGAGAAGCTCATGCTTTACCGCGTCCCCGGACTTGGCATTCGAAATGCCAACCGCATCCTCGGCATCCGACGTTATGGAAAAATCCGTATTCAAGACCTCCTCCGTCTCCGCGTCTCACTCAAGAAAGCCCTCCCCTTCATCATCACCGCTGACCACACTCCAAATACTAGGGAACTCGACCACGAAAACCTTCGTGCCAAGTTCTCCCCTCCTCCCGAGCAAATGGAACTTGCTCTCACTCCCTCTGATCAAGGTTCTCCTCTCGGAAATGTCATCGATTAAACCATGCTCACTCTTACTGTCGAAAATCACTTTGAAGACTGGAGAGCCAAAGCTCGCACGCTTCTTTTGGCAGGCGTTTCACCAAACGAAGTTATCTGGGAAGAGCCCGGTCAAAGTGGACTTTTCCCGACCGAATACCCCCTTCCGCCGCCAAGCAAAAGTCAAACACCGATAGTCACTCGAGAGTTTCTTTCGCTCGCTGAAACCATTTCCTACCACAACTCGCACCAGAAATGGGTCTTACTTTACCGAACACTTTGGCGCCTCACGCTTGGTGGTGAAACTCATCTCTTAAAGCGTACGACCGACCCCGATATCTTGAGCCTCCTTCGCATGCGAAAGGAAATCGCGCGCGACATCCATAAGATGCACGCCTTCGTCCGCTTCAAAAAAACTGGCGACGACATGCAAAGCGAACGCGAAAACTTCATGGCTTGGTTTGAGCCTGACCACCGCATCATGCCGCTGACTGCACAGTTTTTCCAAAAGCGTTTCACGGGTATGGACTGGTCTATCTTCACTCCAACCGGTTCCGCATCGTGGGACGGTAAAACCCTCAGACTCGGTCCGGGAGTCGATAAGGTCGAAGTTCCAAAAGAGGAACTGGATGAGCTTTGGCGTGGCTACTACAAAAGCATCTTCAATCCCGCACGCCTTAAGGTGAAAGCGATGCAGGCCGAGATGCCAAAGAAGTATTGGCACAACCTTCCGGAATCGAACCTCATCGAATCACTCATCTCCGAAAGCCGTCATCGTGTGCAAGAAATGCATAAAGAAACCCTACGCTCTGCCACCAGCGGAGGTAAAAACCCTTATCTCAAACATCTTCGCAACCTCACTTCGCATGATGAAAATATCGTCCTTAATCCAGATGAACATATCCGCCAACCACTCAGTCGGATCCGGGAGTTAGCCACTTGTTGCCAAGCTTGTCCACTGCACCAGAAAGCAACCGGAACTGTCCTAGGAGAAGGTCCAGCTGATGCCGAAATCATGATTGTGGGCGAGCAACCCGGCGACCAGGAAGACCTTCTCGGACGCCCCTTCGTCGGCCCAGCTGGAAAACTTCTTGATCATTTTCTCTCTAAAACCGGAATCGATAGAAAAGAGTGCTATGTCACCAATGCGGTAAAGCATTTTAAGTTTATCCCTCGCGGAAATCAACGATTTCACCAAAGTCCGAATCTTTATGAAATCTCACGTTGTAAACCATGGCTCGTCGGCGAACTCCAGGAGGTCAAGCCCCGCATTATAATTCTCCTTGGATCCACCGCCGCTCGCTCTTTGATCGGAACTCATTTCAAGATCACACAACAGCGCGGAATCATCACCGGCACTGGCCTTGCCGCTAAGGTGATTGCAACCGTTCATCCATCTTATCTACTCCGAATCAAGGATTCTCAGCAGCAGCAGCATGAAAAGACTCTCTTTCTAAAAGACCTCCAACTTGTAAGGTAGCCAACGAAAATCAGCTCGTCCTAGGTCGCTTCAATTTCTTGATCTTCTTGAACTTCCTCGGGAAGTTTCACGAAGCGCAATTGCTCAATCCGCCGGCCGTCGGTGCTGGTCACACTGGCTTCAAATCCTTCGACCTCGATCTTCTCACCAGGGTCCGGCAAGTGGCCTAGTTGCTGCACGATATATCCACCGATCGTACTCACTTCGCCGCTTTCCAAATCAATAGCAGGCTCGTGATCTGAAAGTTCATTGAGGCTCAGGCCGCCCTCGACGACAAACTCTTCTTCGTTGATACGGAGGAAATCTGTCTCCTCTTCTTCATCAAATTCGTCGTGAATATCACCAACTAACTCCGCCATGATATTATCCATAAAGACCAGCCCCGAGGCATCGCCAAACTCATCGACAACCAAGGCCAACTGAGCACGTTCCTTGAGGAAATATTGGAGTAAATCATCCAGCCTCATCGTGGACGGCACCATTTTAAGCTCACGACGAATTTCCATTAGGTCGGGATCTTTTCTCTTAAGTAAGCTCACCACATCTTTGATGTGGATCAAACCTTCAGTTTCGTCAAGATGCCCGGTCACCAAGGGGAATCGTGTATGCTTGCACTCGATTGCAAGCTCAAGATTTTCTTGGAAGCTAAGCTCTAGATCTAGAACTACAACCTCGCTGCGCGGAGTCATAACGTCCTTCACTGAAACATCGTTCAATTCGAGAGCGTTTATGAGAATCTCACGTTCGGTTTCAGTCACCTCCTGCTGTCGCTCGGATTCCTCGACAAGAAGAGCAAGCTCTTCCGAACTATGAACGGCTTCGCCTTCTGAAACTGGATCAATTTTAAAGACCTTTTTGAGTAGCCAATTCGCCGTTCCATTAAGGATATAGATGCAAGGACGAAAAACAGCGTAGAAAAGGTGTAGTGGTCGAGCAATAACCAGGGTGGTTGCAAGCGATTTACGAATCGCAATCGACTTTGGGAGAAGCTCCCCAATCACAACGTGAAGGAAAGTGAACGAGAGCATCGCGGTCAAAAAAGTGATGACCTTGATCCATTCCTCTCCCATCCCTGTCTTCAAAAGGCTCGGGCCGACGAGCTTCTCGATGAAGGGTTCACCTAGAAAAGCGAGCGCAAGAGAAGCGATGGTAATTCCGAGCTGATTCGCGGAAAGGTAGCCATCCAAATTGCTCACCACGCGCTTGGAGATCCCCGCACGCCGCGGTTTTTTCTCCAACTCACCCTCGATCTGGCTCGGACGAACTTTGACGATGGCGAATTCCGACGCCACGAAAAAGGCGTTGAGAAGAAGAAAGAAAATGATTCCAAGAAGATACCACGCAGCTTCGGCCCAGGTGGGATACTCGATCGGGGCTTCTCCCGATGCGCTTGCCAAAGTGTAGAGCGATTCAATCATCGTAGTAAATCGCTAGACTTTATCATAGCCACCATCACAGTTCTTTTTCAGAACATTGAATCCAGCAGATTTTGCCTCAGAATCAGAATACTCTTTTGTGGCGACTTTAGTGTTCACTCGACTAACTAACTTTCTGACGGGGCGGGAACAGAGCGGACACAGTTCCAGCGCTTGTCGACCAATTGGGCGCTGCAACTCGAATCCCTTCGCGCAGACGATACAACTCGACTCCGGATCATCCGGATTTTCAGATTGATATTCGTAAAGTGGCATGGTCGTTAGCCAGAAAAGGGTGCCGGCCAGAAAACCGCACCCTCAAAGATTCTGACCCTGAATCCTATCCTACCAAGAGGACTTTGTCACTCCAGGAATCATGCCGTGTGAGGCCATTTCGCGGAAAGTAATCCGAGAGAGTCGAAAACGGCGAAGAAAAGCACGGCGACGGCCGGTCACCTCACAACGGTTAACGAGCCGAGTCGGGCTTGCATCGCGGGGGAGCATTGTCAAACCGACGTAGTCCTTCTCCTTCTTCAACTGGTGACGAAGGTCAGCGTATTTTGCTACAGTCTTTGCTTTGCGCTTGTTGCGCTCAATCCAGCATTTTCTTGCCATGAGAAGGTTGAGATAGGCTAAATCTTCGCACAGACAAGGTTTTTTTAGACTTTTAAGGATGAATTATCGCCAAAAGATCGTCATCGGCCGAATTGATTAAGGTAACTAAAATTTCTTCCCCTTGTATCAAATCGACTTGCCTTGAAGCCTTGGGGAAACTAATTCCGCGTATGGACCGACCCGATGGACGCGCTATCTCTGATCTCCGACCGATTTCTTTCATCCCCAATGTTGCCCCACATGCTTCCGGCTCGGTGCTCGTTTCCTTTGGGAACACCCGCGTAATCTGCGCAGCAACGGTAGAAGAAAACGTTCCACGCTGGATGAAGTTCCAAAACATCGAAGGTGGCTGGGTGAGTGCCGAATATTCTATGCTTCCCTACTCGACTCACGATCGTAAACAGCGCGATATCAATCGGGGTAAGCTTGATGGTCGCTCCTCGGAAATACAGCGCCTCATTGGCCGCTCGCTCCGCGCTGTCATTGACCTCAAAAAACTCGGAAAACGAACCATTTGGATCGATTGTGATGTCCTTCAAGCCGATGGAGGAACGCGCACCGCCTCGATAACTGGGGGATGTGTCGCAGCCGCCATCGCGATCAATCGCTTGGTGTCTCAGGGAAAGCTTAAAGATTTCCCTCTTAAAAAACTTGTCGCAGCCGTGAGTGCCGGGATTTATCGAGGCGAGGCTATCCTCGACCTCAACTACCCCGAGGATCGCGATGCTGCCGTCGACTTTAATGTCGTCATGACTGAGAGCGGCGAATACGTCGAATTACAGGGCAGTGGCGAGGAGGATGTTTTCACCAGCGAGCAAATGACCGCGATGCTGGACCTTTCACGCAAAGGTATCGCGAAATTAGTTGAGTTGCAAAAAGAAGCTATCATCGCCGCAGATAAAGCCAGCGGTGCAGATCTCGAGGGCTTGGCCGCCGCTTTCAAATAAACAACGATAGAGCCGGATGATTTATCTTGCCGCGACTTGGCTGCGAAGTATTCTCTCCCCGCAGGAAGAATTTCACGGGGATTCCCGCGCTTAAAAACCGGAGCGTTGTCTCCAAGACTATAGACACGATAATGAAATTGAAAAACACACAGAAAATGAAGGGCTTCACATTGGTGGAGCTGCTCGTGGTGATTGCAATCATCGCGGTTCTCGCCGGAATCGCGACTCCGCTCATCCTTAAAGCTCAAAAAGCTGGCGACCGAACCAAAGCACTCGCCAACTCGAAATCGGTTGTTGGTGGCTTGTTGAGTTTCAAAAGTGACAAAGGAGCTTACCCTTGCCAATCGACCCGCGAACTCCTCGAGGACGACGGTGTCGATTACCTTCCTCCCGGAAATGATGCAAATGCTTATCTCGCCCAGTTGATTGCCACTGACAATATTGATACCGAGAAAGCGTTTTTCGCCCCCGGTGTCATTGGCGCCAAGGAAGGAGATAACATCAAAGGAAGCTCTGACAAATTACTCGCTCGGGGTGAGAATAGCTTCTGCTACATCATGGCTGAAGACGAGGCCCCCCTTACCGATACAAAGAGCTACACACCTCTCGTAATTGCTCCAATTAAAAGCGGTGGCGACAACCCTAGATTCGACGGTGGCCCTTACGGCGACAAGTATGTTTACGGTCTTGTCGACGGATCATCCTCTGCGGGTGACATTGCCGAAGATGGAACCGCCAAGTCCTCCGGACGTGAAAGTTTCTTTCAGACCGGCCGAGACTCCCTCTTCGGAAATGACACTCCTGTAGTTAAGCTCCCAACGGGAATCCAGTAAGCACTAATTGAGTCTTACTACCTAATTTCTAAGCGGACCTCTTCGGAGGCCCGCTTTTTTTGGGGAGAGTGGGGAGGACCTCAATAGACCCGTGATCCAATACCTACATCACAACGCGCCCCGGCTATTCCTTCATTTCCCTTGGATAAGACATTCCAGCTTTCGTAACCGAATGGGAGTGGACTCCGAGCCTATTACTTTGCAGCAAATCCCATTTGCCGATCTCTCAACCTCTGCCATGTTAGAGTTAAAGCATGGAGGAACTCACAACAGAACTCACACTCAACCAAGGCGCTTTCATGCCCTATCCGGTCTCGACTCTGAGTCCTAAAATCGTCCCGAACGATCTTTCAACCTTCAAATCACGCGGCATCAGCCAAGTCGAACGCGAGCTGCAGCAAAAGCTTGTCCAAATGCGTGAAGAATATATCGCCACAATCGAGCACTTTAACTGGAACAAGCTCGTCTACGAAGCCGACATAAATTTCGAACCTATCGTTGGCGAAACCTATCATCTCTACCGTATTCGTGGTGAGAATATGCTATCTATGATCGCGCCCAACCAGTGGCCCTACCCACACCTAGCCAGCTTTCGGCTTAATGTAGACCGCCAATGGGAGCTCATCGAAGCAAGCGTAGAAGGACGCTCGCTTTTCACTGACGAAGAGGTTACAGATCTCTAGAAGTCAGCATGATTCATCCCACCGCTATTGTCTCACCCAACGCAAAAATCGGAGCCAATACCGAAATTGGCCCCTACTGTGTTATTGAGGCAAATGTCACTCTCGGCGACCGATGTAAGCTCCACTCGCACGTCGTTATTCATGGAAACAGTGACATCGGCGAAGGTAACGAATTTTTCCCCTTCGCCGCAATCGGCATCAAATCACAGGACCTCAAATATTCCGGCGAACCCACTGCCCTCATTATAGGAGACCGCAACGTCTTCCGTGAAAACACAACTGTCCACAGAGGGACCGAAGAAAACACCTCGACCCAAATTGGCTCAGATAACCTTTGCCTCTCCTACTCTCACATCGCGCACGATTGCCAAGTCGGGAATAAAGTCATCCTTTCCAACAATGGGACCCTCGCCGGCCACGTTCAGGTCGCTGACTACGCCATCATCTCTGGGCTCACCGCTGTTCATCAATTCTGCAAAGTCGGTGCCCATTCCATTACCGGAGGCATCTCCAAGATCGTGCAGGACATCCCACCGTTCACGATCGTCGACGGAAACCCATCCACCGTCCGTGGGGTAAATCAAATTGGCCTCCAAAGATGTGGTTTTAGTGATGAGGACATCCGTGCTCTACGAACTGCTTACAAAAAACTCTTTCTTAAAAAAGATACCAATCTTGCCGAGGCAATTAAGACACTCGATCCATTAGTTTCGAAAAACGAAAAGGTTTGTGAGCTTCTGACGTTTATTGCAAATTCAAAACGCGGGGTCATCCGCTAGCAACTCAACCCCCGAACTAAATCAAGCAGACTTGCCTCACACTCATGCTTGGTTTCAGAAATCTGATGGATAGAGGAACTACCAAACCGACCATTCCTAAATGTCACGACCCGATTAGTATCGCCAGCTAGCAGGTGATCAACAGCTGCAACTGCAAATTTATAGGCCATAATCCGATCATAAACTGTCGGGGATCCACCTCTCTGGACGTGGCCCAAAACAGTCAGACGGGCATCCATATCCAAAAAGTCACCCATCCATCGCGTCAACGGTTCGGCCATACCAGTCCCTTCCGCAACAATCCCTAGAACATAGCGTTTCCCGGCCGCACGTTGTTGCCGTAATCGTTCGCCAACCGCATCGAGGTCATACTTGATCTCTGGAACCAGACAAACTTCCGCGCCGTTTGCAAGCGCACTTACCATCGCAAGATACCCACAATCACGTCCCATCGTCTCTATTACAAACGCCCTTGAAAAAGAAGAAGCAGTATCACGAATACTATCCACACTTGAGCGAATCATATTGAGCGCTGTGTCAACACCGAGGCAGTAATCTGTCCCCGAAATGTCGTTGTCAATCGTCGCAGGAATACCCGCAAACGGCACCTTAAAATCGACGTAGAATTGGTTTAAAGCGTTAAAGGAACCATCTCCACCAATGATGATGAGTTTTGAAATTCCAACCTTCTGCAAATTATCATAAGCTTGCCTTCTGAATTCATATTCAAAAAAACGCTTCGATCTCGAGGAACCAAGCGCAGTGCCACCCCGATAGAGCATACCGCTGAGACACTCAGGCGTTGCCTCTTTGATCCAGCCCTCAATTAAGCCTCTTAACCCCCATTCAACTAAGTAAGGAACCATCCCCTTCTTGCGGGCATAATCAGCAGCAGATCTCACCGCGGGATTCATCCCCGCAGCATCTCCACCGGAAGTCAGGATTGCAATATTCTCGCTCAAGATGGAGGTCAGATATCACAGATATTAGCGATCTCAAGCCCGGTGCCTAAAATCGATCCCCAAAACACAGAGATCATCCTCAAAAACCTTTTCAGCTGCAAAATTAACAGCGGCGTTCACTACCCGGTCAATTGCATCCACCGTTCGTCCCCCGCCCTGAAGCGCCTCACACATTTTGGCTACGCCAAACTCGTGTCCATCAACACCCAGAACCTCAAAAAGACCATCGGTAAAGCTCCAGATTCCATCCAAAGATTCTACAGGAAGACACATCTCCGGAAATTTAAAATCCGGGACCATACCCAATCCAGGACCCTGCGCCTCAGATTCCAATTCTAAAACTTCAACCACTCCATTCCGACTCACAATGGGATCCGGATGACCAGCTGAAGCGATCTTCAGCTCACCACGTTCTAAGTCCACATAACCATAGATTGCAGTCGCAAAAATTAATTGACTAGTTCGCTCAAGCAGGTGGGACAAGCCATCATTCAACCCCTCCAAAAATGCCCCTGGCTGATCTCCAAGAGTCTCTCTCTGCTTTTCAAGTAAACCACGCAACATCGAAACGATCAGGGCCGAACGCACGCCATGCCCCATAACATCACAGATAAAAAATCCAGCCTTACCTTCACCCAGTGGAATCACCTCAAAAAAGTCTCCAGCAAGATGAGAAGCAGGTTGATAACGATGATGGAAATTTGCCTTACGCCCACTTTCCTGACACGTAATAGATGGAATTACACTAGGCAAAGCCGCCTGCTGAATCTCGCGCGCCAACCCCAACTGCTCTTCAAGAGCATCATTCTGACGTCCCAAAATCCTTGTGATCTTTTCAAGCTGTTGCTTTGTTTCAATCAACTTAGTCACGTCCGAAGAAACTCCAAAAATTCCCCGTAAGGTTCCGTCCGGCAAATACCACGGATATTTTGAAGACACGGCCCAAGAAACATGGTCATCCTTCCAAGATATTTCTTCGAGCTTCCTCACCACCGGCTTGCCGGTAGCCATGATTTCCCGTTCATCCCGGATCGATTCCCGGACCAGTTTCTCTCCAAAAAAGTGACTATCACTTTTGCCCACCGCCTCATCCGGAGATTTAGCTCCTACAAGGTCAGACATCCTTTGGTTCATCAAAACAAAGTTTGAATCCAAGTCTTTAAAGTAAACAAACACCGGCATATTATCAATTACTAGCCGAAGAAGGTGGCGTTCTTCACTAATTTCCTGATTAACCACTCTCAATTTCTCCGCAATCTGCTCAAGGTTCCGCTCAGTTTCGATTAGCTCAGTCACATCATGAGTTAGACCAAAAGTTCCAAGTAACTCTCCGTTCAATCCCCGCCACACTTTCTTGGTCACTAAACTCCACGACTCATGCCCGTCCCCCCAGATCTCATGCTCCAACTTCTCCTCCTGACCAACCTCCGACTCCATAATTTCAAGCTCTCGGGCCCGCGAGAAATCAGCATGCTCCTTTTCAAAGAAATCGTGATCCCTTTTCCCGATCAAATTCGCAATCGTTCCAGCTCCCACGCGTTGAGCAGTTGACCGATTTGCCCGCATAAAGCGGGAATCTTTGTCCTTAAAATAAACATTAATAGGAACCCGATCTAAAATCAAATCGATCATCTTGCGTTCCTCGGCCAGGGCCTTCTCCGCAAAGCGTCGCTTTGAAATATCGATTAGGCTTCCTACCAAGCGCCTCAAGGTTCCATCGTCATCCCGCAATGGTAAAGCCCTTGCTCTAAACCATTTCCACTCACCTGAGTTTGTGCGAATTCTTGCCTCATCTGCAAACAACTTTCCGCCCCGATATAGGACTCGATTTAGCTTACGAGTAAACCGTGCTAAATCTTCAGGATGCACATGTTTCTCTGGTTCTTCTAAAATGTTGGGCGCCCCAAAATGACCATAACCCAAAAATCCGAGCAAACGATTAGAATAGTATATTTCCCCCGTTTGAAAATCCCAATCAAGAATCCCCTCATTCGAAGCCTTGAGAGCCAAATCAAGTCTCTCCTCTTCCAAACTCATCTCGTGATCTCCCATCCCAACAAACAAATTGCATTTTCAAGTTTCTGATTTCCTGCGAAATTCTTTACTACCTCTGAAAGTCTCTCCATTACACGGTCTAAATCACCGCCTCGCTCAACCTCTTCTAGCATGCGCGTTACACCAAACTCTTCACCCTCAACATTACTCGTACTCTGGAATCCCTCAGTGAAACAAATTAATCTCCGGAAGCCTGAGAGAGGCGCCGATACCGTTCCATAGCTACTATTCTCAGCAATGCCCAAAGCTGGTCCACAAGCATGATCTGGCGGCACAAGCTGACGAACGCCGTCATCAAAAACCGCAATCGGGTTCACGTGTCCAGCGATCGAAAGCTGAATTTCTCCTTTCGTCAAATCCACTAAACCATAAAAGGCAGTTGCCTTAGTCTCATGCCCCGCGCCCAACAACAAGTGAGATAATCCCACGTTAATCCCAGTCAAAAAATCCCCTGCGTCTCCAGCCGAGGCAATTTCCTTTTCGATCAACCCTCGTAACATCGAAACGATTAAGGCTGAGCGCACTCCCTTATCAAAAACCTCACCCATCAAAAAACCAACCCGATCCGGCGCCAGTGGCAGAACCTCAAAAAACTCACCCGTCAACAGGCGAGCTGGCTCATAAAGGCGGCAAAACTTCATGGTCGCTCCACCACCCAAAACTGTTGGGAATTCGTCGGGCAAAAGCGCCTGCTGCACTTCCCTCGCTAACTCTAATTCTTCGGCCATCTCCCGATTTTTTCTTTCGTAGGTTGAAGCAAGCTTCCGGAGATCCGACTGCGCCTGCATTAAATCGGAAATGTCGCTTGAGACCCCAAAAGTTCCCATTATATCTCCCTCACTGTCACGCCAGGGATACTTTGATGTCATCACCCAAGTCTCCTTTTCTCCTCCCCAAATCTCTTTCTCAATCTCCCCCGCGATTGCCACACCCAATTCCATGATCTGTTTCTCATCGGCTTCAGTCTTCCTCCAGTGCTCTTTGGAAAAAATATCCCGGTCCGACTTATCATAAAGCTCCTCCGGACAGCTGAATCCAAACCACTCTGCAATCGCCTGATTCGCGATCACAAATTCATGATCACGGTTTTTAAAGTAAACGTGTAAAGGCACACTATCAATTACAAGGCGCAGCCTTTCTCGTTCCTCTTCGATTAAATGATTCTGTGCATTAAGTTGCGAGGTCACCTTTTCTTGGGCTTCACGGGTCCTTATCAATTCAGAAATATCAATAGTTACTCCGAAAGTTCCCCTCACTTGGCCATCATGGCCGATCCATGCATGCTTCGTACTCTTAACCCATGTGTCTTCGCGATCGTTCCACTTCTCATGCTCTGTCAAATCCTCGACACCACCACCCGAAGCCATGATTTCCTTCTCAACCAACCGAGCATTTCTTGCATGTTCATCGCTGAAAAAATCAGCATCTGATTTACCGATCAAATCCTTTGCTGAACTCAAGCCCATCTTTCTGGCTGTCGGTAAGTTCGCCATCACGAAGCGCGACTCCTCATCTTTCAAATACACATTCATGGGAATGTTATCCAGCAGGGTTTCGATGAGGTGTCTCTCCTCTGCTAGCTGCCTTTCCGCCTCCTTACGTTTTGAAATATTGATCAAGCTACCTGCGATTCGCGTCACCTTGCCGAGACCATCCCGCACCGGCGTCCCCCGAACCCGGAAAGACTTCCAGTCACCCCTTTTGGTTTTCACCCTAGGCTCTACTGCAAACAAATCCTCGCCCTCCTGTAAAACTCGACGCAAAGCTTTGTCGACCGCAGCTACCGAGGCCAGATCCATGTGCTCTCCACGGTCCTGAAAAAAGTTTGGCATCTCGCTCTTGCGATACCCCATAAATCGACACATTCGCGGAGAATAATAGATGGTCCCTTTCACAAGGTCCCAGTCCCAGATACCCTCTCTCGAGGCTTGGAGCACCACCTGCAGCCGGTTTTCTTTCCAACTTGCCATCCTTTAATGGAAAGGGAACACCACTTATCCTCTAGCCTCAACGCAAAAGATAATAAACTCGAAATCAATCGAGGAATTTTCCGGGATTTAGAATCCCCTTGGGATCAAACGCATTCTTAACCGTATGGTGTGCCGCAAAAGCTACCTCTCCGAGGGCATCCTTAATCCATGGTTTTTTTGCCAATCCGACCCCATGTTCTCCCGTAATTACCCCTCCGTTTTCAAGCACCCAAGTGAAGAGAACATCTAAGGCCGCGTCCGCTTTCTCCCGAACCACCGGATTATCATAATCCTCCACCATTAAGTTTGTATGAATATTACCATCACCAGCATGACCAAAGCAGGCCACCGGAATCCCCGTCTTTTTCTCGAGTCCCGCCGCAAAAACTGCCAACTCCACTAATTTGGACCGCGGAACAACAATATCTTCATTTAGTTTCGTCAAACCTGTTGCTCGCAAAGAATAAGAAAAGTCGCGGCGTAATTGCCAAACCTTTTCGCAAGCCTCCTCATCAGCATGAAATTCGCTCGATAAGGCACCCACTTCATTAAGCACCTCTTCCAACTCTTTCAATTCACTCGCAACAGCCTTGGCTCGACCGTCGATCTCGACAATCAAATGAGCCTTACCCGGACGTAACGAGCCCTCTCCCAAATAAGCTCGCGCAGCTTTTAGCGTGAACTCGTCCGTAATCTCGAGGGCAGATGGAAGGTGTCCTGAATTTAGAATCGCCTGCACTGCACCAGCAGCATCGACAAACTCCGGAAACGTCGCTGTAAGCATCGCACGAGTCTGCGGATGAGGGATAATACGCAGGGTCGCCTCGGTTATCACTCCAAGCATTCCTTCACTCCCAACAAAGAGATGCAACAAATCAAAGCCCGTCTTGTTTTTATGACACCGTCCTCCGATATTCAGGATCTCACCACTTGCCAAGACCACCTCTAATCCAAGAACATAGTTCTTCGTCACCCCATATTTCAGACAACGAGGGCCACCTGCATTCGTAGCCAAATTTCCGCCGATCGAGCACTCATTCAAAGAAGCCGGATCGGGCGGGTAATACCAACCAAGGTCACTCACCGCATCTTGTAGATCTTTTAAAATCACCCCCGGTTGCGTGACTACTACACCATCCTCCGGTATGATCTCCAACACTGACTTCATCCTCGCCACCGACAGGGCAATTCCGCCCTCAACCGGCACACACCCCACCAACATAACCAACTCCCGCCCCACGAGTCGTCACCGGAATTCCCCGCTCATTAGCAAACTTCATCACCGCCACAACATCATCCCGACATTCCGCAAAAACCACCGCCTCCGGTAGATGCGAAAAATTCCATCGGTCCGTTCCATGCTCCTCAAGGACTTCGGCCATCGTTGAAACCTTTCCAGGACTCAGGCATGCTCTCAAATCGCTAATCACACCCACTTGTTGCCAAAATCCCCCCAAAACTGCAACTCATAGGAAAATAGAACGATCCGATATCTACGGTAGTGTGGACTCAAATGAAGAAAGTCCGCGCTCAGCAGCCTCTGCAAAGAGTAACTAACAGTCTCCATGACTTCCCCCATTGCCCATCGGCGAGGACGAAAGAACGTTAACCCAAGCACCAAAAACCCTGAATATAGACATTTGTTCCTCCAGAATAGATCGGCAATTCTACTAATTCCATTTAACGAGAGCATACCAAAGCAATTTTTCTATTCACCACCCATGTGTTTTCCTTACTCTTGAAATCCTTCCCTATACTCTCAGCCAAAAAATGGGCCTCATTTCTCAAGGCATCGCCGACGTAGCAACCTTTCTAAAAAGTTACAGGTAACTCGGCAATCAAGAAATAGGCCTCGGACTGCCCCTAAAATAAACTGGTCACTGCCTAGGGTCAGTGACCAGTTTATTAAACAAACCTCAAAACGGGTTTATAGCGAAAAGCAAGAAACCATCTTCGGAATTAGGGAAGATTACCTAGCTCCATTCCGTATCATGTCCTCATGAGATTCATCTCCTTTTTTTCCCTCTTCCTCTGCATCACTTCGGCCCTTGCTGATCCCCCCGTTAATCCCAACATCGGTCATAACCACCATCTTCATCGTCACGGAGAAAAGCATGAAACGGTCGCACCTACTCCTGCCCGCTTCGTCACTTCCCGTAAAAGCAGTGTTGAACTCCCTCTTCCCAACGAAAAAGACGCCTTCACTTTTATCGTTTATGGCGATCGTACTGGGGGGCCACCTGAAGGCGTTTCCGTGCTCGCTGACGCGGTTCGTGACACCAACCTCCTCGAACCCGATTTCGTTATGACCGTTGGTGATCTCATCAATGGATACAGCAACGAAGAAGTCTGGATGACACAAATGAAGGAATACAAGTCCATCATGAGCCAACTCGCGTGCCCATGGTTTCCCGTTGCCGGAAACCATGACATTTACTGGCGAGGTAAGGATAAAAGTAAAAAACCCGAAGGTGAAATGGAGGGTGCATATGAAAGGCACTTCGGCCCACTCTGGTATGCCTTTGAGCACAAAAATTCTTGGTTCATCATCCTCTACTCTGATGAAGGCGATCCTCAAACTGGAGAGAAAACATTTGGAAAACCCACCGCTCAAAAAATGAGTCCGGAGCAATTCTCTTGGCTCGACCAGACTCTCACCAAGGCTAAAGGTGCCGAGCACGTCTTTCTCTTTCTCCACCATCCAAGATGGCTAGGACGCGGCTATGGCGACGATTGGGATAAAGTTCACAAGCGTCTTGCTGGTGCTGGTAATGTCTCCGCAGTCTTCGCGGGTCACATTCACACCATGCGCTATGACGGCCCCAAAGATGGTATTGAATATGTCACTCTTGCCACCACTGGCGGCGGACAGTCCAGCTCTATTCCCCAAGCCGGATATCTTCATCACTATGACATCGTCACCGTCCGCGAAGACCGTATTTCACTGGCAGCTGTCCCGGTCGGCGAGGTTCTCGACGTCCGAGAAATTACCGGTGAATTGATTACACAAGTGAACAAAGTGAAAAAATCACCTGTTAAGATTTCTCCTCTCCTCTCACTTAAAAACAACGAAGGTGGAAAGCATCAATTATCGGTTATTTTAAACAACCCGAGCGACCGCCCCGTCGCAACCGTTGTATCTAGCAGTAACCCTAGCTTGGACTTCCGTTGGCAGCCCGATCACCAGCACGCAACTCTAAAACCTGGAGAAACAAAAGAATTTAACTTTAAGCTTTCTTGGGATGCTCATCTCACCAAAGGCAACTTTGATACGCCGTCTTTTCACATCGATTCGGAATACCTCGCCAAAGGATTCGCCTACGAAATACCGAGGAGAATGATTTCTGTGCCACTTGATTTGGAACTTAACCGCAAGGATGACCTCCAAAATGGTGCTGTCCGCTTCAATGGATTAAATGCAGCTCTTTCCATCTCTTCTAATCGCTTTATGATTAAAAAAGAACTCACGCTTGAATGCCGCTTCAAGGCCGAGACGTTTGCCGGGCGAACCGGCCTTGTCACCAAGACTGAAAATTCTGGTTACGGAATCTTCGTCAGTGACGGGAAGCCTGAATTCTCGGTAAATCTTGATGGTAAATACCTCAGTGCCACCGCATCATCCTCTCTGCTGAAAAATGATCAATGGCATACGCTCGCCGGGATTTATGATGGCAGAGAGGCACGTCTTTACCTTGACGGCAAACTTATCGCCTCAGCCCTAGGAAATGGAAAACTCAAGGACAACAGGCTCCCAATGATAATTGGCGCGGACGTCGATCAGCAGGGTCGACCAACTTCTTTTTTTAAGGGCTTAATCGATTACGTTTCCCTCACCCCGAAAGCTCTTTATTTAGGTGAGAATTATGCTGCCAACAAAGATCGGAAAGAAGCTATCATCGATCTACAACTCAATGAAAATATGGGCCCCTGGTATCCCGATGCATCGGGTTCAAAGGCACATGCAATAGCAATCGGTGAAGTCACGGTTGAAACCATTAAATAGCTTCAACATGTTTTTCTACTTTTTGATTATTCAACTCGCAACATGTGCGGCTATGACCGGCATAATCTGGATGGTTCAGATCGTAATTTACCCGCTCTTTGGACAGTTGAAGGAAGCCACATTTGATGACTATCACGCGCGTTACATGACGCGGGTGACCTACGTTATAGCCCCTCTCATGCTTATTGAAGCCGTATGTTGTGCTGCCTGCCTTTACCTCGGTGATTGGCAGGCAATGGCGCCCTCTAGCCTTCTTCTCGCAGCCGTTTGGGCTTCAACCGCATTCATCCAAGTCCCCCAGCACGCAAAACTCACTCCAGAAACAGTCCCAGCGTTAGTTTACACCAATTGGATACGAACCATCGCGTGGACCGCAAGGACCGGCCTGCTGGCTTGGCTAGCGGTCGCATGAACTCAAAAATTTTTATTGATCAGCGTTATCTTCTTAGAAAACGGATTGCCAAGCGGCAATCTGAGGCCAAGGTTCTGCCGTCCAATGTCTGACTTTCTTGTGATCGGTTCCGGTATCGCCGGGCTTTCCTTTGCCATCAAAGCTGCCGGCTTCGGCACTGTGACTGTCATCACCAAAGGCAACCTTCTTGAGTCTAACACCGCGTGGGCCCAGGGCGGCGTCTCAGCAGTCCTTCCAGAAGGACTGCGCGATCCCAATGACAACTGTAAAAAACATGTCGCAGACACACTTGATGCAGGTGCCGGACTTTGCAACGAGGAAGCTGTCCGCACGATCGTGAACGAGGGTAGCGAGACCATCGATGAACTCGTCGCTTGGGGCACTAACTTTGATAAAAATCAAGGCGATCCAGATCGTTATTCGCTTGGAAAAGAAGGCGGTCACTCTGAACGCCGAGTCCTTCACGCCAAAGATACGACAGGCCGAGAGATTGCCACATCGCTTGTCGAAACCGCAAGACGTCACCCTCAAATTACGCTCCTCGAGAATCACTATGCCATTGATCTCATTACCACTGGCAAACTCGGCGTCGTCACCGACAACCGAGTCCTAGGGGCCTACGTTCTCGAGATAAAATCTGGAAATGTCAAAGTTATGGAGTCGCCCCGAGTCATTGTCGCCACAGGCGGATGTGGGAAGTCCTACTTATACACCACTAATCCAGACTCAGCGACTGGCGATGGACTAGCGATGTGCTGGAGGGCCGGAGCCTCGGTCTCAAATATGGAGTTCGTGCAATTTCACCCTACCTGCTTTTACAACCCCGCCGCCACCGGCCCGGAAGCCCGGTCCTTTTTAGTCTCGGAAGCCGTCCGAGGAGAAGGTGCCATACTGGTTAATGGCCAAGGACACCAATTCGTTAAGGACCATGATCCGCGTGGATCGCTCGCAGCTCGTGACATCGTAGCCCGCGCCATCGACACCGAAATCAAACGCACCGGCGCGCCGTGTGTCTTTCTCGACGTTTCTCCACTCGGCGGCACCTTCGCCAAACGCTTTCCTTTCATCCACGAAACTCTTCTTTCCTTTGGTCACGATGCACTCAAGAAGCCCATTCCAGTGGTGCCCGCAGCTCATTATCAATGCGGAGGAGTGGAAACTGACCTTTTTGGGAAAACCTCAGTACGCGGGCTATACGCTATCGGAGAAGTTGCCTGTACTGGACTTCACGGGGCAAACCGGCTTGCCTCAAATAGCCTTCTTGAAGGCAACGTTCTTGCCCGGCGTGCCCTCGGTGAAATTATGCGTCTTTACCCTCCGGCCAAGGAAGTCCCGACAGCACCCGAAATTCCAATATGGGAAACCGGTAATGCAGCCCCACCCGATGAGCTGGTAAATATTTATCACGCTTGGGATGAACTTCGTCGAACTATGCAGGATTACGTCTCCATAGTGAGGACAGATAATCGCCTTCGCCGCGCTGCTTACCGCCTCCAAAATCTTCGTCGCGAGGTGAAAGAATTCTACTGGGGCTATACCCTTACACCCGACATTCTCGAGCTTAGAAACCTCGTAGCGACAGCATCCCTAATCGTAGACTCCGCCCTCCTCAGAAAAGAGTCACGAGGATCTCACCACACTTTAGACTATCCAAATCGTGAACCGAGGTTCAATCAAAATACTGTTTTGCGTAAATTCTAATTTATCTTTCGAGGCCTAATCTTTCGGATTAGCAAAACTATATCCTATTAAGACTAGGAACTGAGATGAGTCTCTCAGGAGACCCAAGGTTCAGTATATCGCATTAGAGGCTAAATCTACCTCGAACACTCTTGAGCAGCGATCACTGCCTAAAGCTGGTATTCTCCATCCTCGTCTGTGCCATACCAACCAAGCTCCCGAAATGCCGTGACGATGGGAATCTCAAGATGATCATCTTCACCTTCCGCAAACTCGATAGTTGCAGAGCGAGTCATACCACGCTCGGAAGCGATACTAATAACA
This sequence comes from uncultured Verrucomicrobiales bacterium, assembly GCA_949373085.1. Classification (GTDB taxonomy): domain Bacteria; phylum Verrucomicrobiota; class Verrucomicrobiia; order Verrucomicrobiales; family Akkermansiaceae; genus SW10. The sequence continues at coordinate 50,757 of CASICJ010000012.1, read as the reverse complement.
GTTTTATTGGGCGGTAGATTGATCCAATCCCCCCAATCCTTTTTATCATGCTTTGGCTCAAGCCCCTGATCATGAAGAGAGGATACGACCTGCTTGATCGATGAGGCTTTTTGGGGTTCGGGAATATGTAGAATAGTTTCCATTACAGAGTGTGCTCAGAGAGCATCACCGATCAAAGTGGCTTGCGGCAAGAGCAAAGACTCCAACTTAAACTTTTATCCAGGAACCTGACTTGTGGCTCTCCCAGGACTTGGCCGCGAGATCAACACCTTTTGCTCCCTCTCGAAGAGACCAAGGGAACGGCTCATCACTTGCAATATGCTTCAGAAAGAGCTCCCACTGGACCTTAAAGGCATTTTCACAAGGCCCCGGGTCAACGATATCCCAGTTAGCATAATAGTCGATCGGGCTATCTACATCAGGGTTCCAGACTGGGCGGGGTGTATTTTCAAGGCTCTGGGCCCAACACTTGCGAAGCCCAACGATTGCACTCCCTTTAGTTCCATCGACCTGCATGGTTAGTAGATCATCACGGCGGACCCGAACATCCCAAGATGAGTTGAATTGGCAGACCACACCAGTCTTGGTCTTGAATAGGGCATAAGCGGCATCGTCGGCCGTACATTGATAGGGATTTTTATCCTCTCCAATCCGCTCAGGCAAGTGAGTGGCGGCATGAGTGAACACCTCAGAAACTTCGCCGAAAAGATTATCGATGACGTAGCGCCAGTGACAGTGCATATCGATAATGATACCTCCACCGTCTTCCTTGCGATAATTCCAACTCGGACGTTGGGACGTCTGCTTTTCATCGTGCCCGGAAAATACCCAATACCCGAACTCTCCTCGCACCGAAAGTATTTCCCCAAAAAAACCTTCATCGCGCAGTTTTAAAAAAGCCTGGATCCCAGGTAGCCAAAGCTTGTCTTGGACAGTACCATTTTTCACTCCAGCCACCTCTGCAATCTCGGCGATACGGAAGGCTTCAGAAGGATCAACAGCCGTCGGCTTTTCGCAGTAGATGTGTTTTCCAGCTGCAATTGCGCGCTCTAAAAAACCAATACGATAAGGAGTCCCCGACGCATCGAAGAAAATCGAATAGGAATCATCCGCAAGAACCGCATCAAGATCCGTGGAATATTTCTCTACTCCATACTCGACTGCAAGCGCCTTCAATTTTGCCTCATTCCTCCCAGTCAAGATTGGATCGGGCATGAGTCGCATACCATCTCCAAGCTCAACCCCGCCCTGCTCTCGTATTGCTAAAATCGACCGCGCCAAATGTTGATTAGTTCCCATTCGTCCAGTGACGCCATTCATAATAACTCCGATTCTCTCGATGTTTTCCGTGCTCATAATAATTGATAAACTTTGTCGTAGGCGTAGAGAATTTCATCAAGAAACTCCTCCTGATCGCGCTCCCACCATTTCGATGAAAAAATCTCCACTTCACGGAAACCTTCAAAACCTACATCCCTCATCACCCCATCGATTCCATGAAGATCACAACAACCTTCCCCCATAATCCCACGATCCAAAAGCAGGTGACTCTGATCGGGTTTGAAATCACAAATATGATACGCGTCCAACCAACCATTCTTGGCACAGCGTTCAATCTGCTCGGCGAGATCAAGTTCCCACCAAACATGATAAACATCTAGGGCAATCCCCACATTGTGATGATTAACCTCTTCACAAAGATCATTCGCTACCCGGAGCGATGGAATCGCCGAGCGATCGCCAGCATAAACAGGATGAAGTGGCTCAATCAAAAGCCTTACCCCATGGGACGCGGCCTCATCGGCAATTATCCCAATACCGTCGCGAATTTGTTCATAGTTTTCCCGCGGATTTTGACCAACCGTAGCTCCACAAACCAAAACTAATGAAGGAAGCTCCAGAATTTCCGCCTCGCGAATCAACTGACGGTTTTCTTCAAGCGCATCCCTCCTCTCCTTCTCGGTCTTCCCGGTAAAGAACCCTCCTCGGACATATGAAATTCCCCGTAATCCCGCATCGCGCACCTGGCGAGCGACCGAACAAAGGTCCTCACCATCAACGGTCTCACGCCAAATCGAAATCCCACCAATCCCACGCTTGGCATATCCCTCGATACACTCATTAATCGACCACGGCTTAGTCGTAAAAGTGTGAACGGCAAGATCCTGATAATTCATCGCTTAAGTAGTTTCTCCAACAAACAGTTTCCCCTGAATCACAAGAGTATTCATCGTCTTCTCGCGCTGCACAATCTCGGACTGCAGAGACCGTCCAACCTCTCTGGACAATTCGAAAACAGAAAGATTCACCGAAGTCAGTTTAGGATAAGCGATTTCGTGTATAGGCCCACAATCACAACCGGTTACCTTCACATCATCGGGAATTTTCAAGCCAAGCGATTTTAATTGCTGGGTGAGGATGATTCCCACTACATCATTAAATCCCACGAAAGTTCGCACTCCACGATCATAGAGCTCCTTTACATGATCGATAGTAATTTCGCTGGGACTCTCGACCTTCGACTGATCAGCTGACGGATCAAAGTCGATTCCATTTTCCAAACATCCCTGTGTAAATCCATTTAATCGGGCACGAGTGAGATCACCAAATCCCCCGTAATAAATATAGCAGCAGTTACCACTCACATCTCGTTCGACAAGATGACCGGCGAGTTGTTTCATGGCGTCCTGATGATCACTGATCACATGCCTTACTCCACGCACCATACGGTTTAGAACTACACAAGGAGCTCCGCGTTCCTTAATCTCGCTCACAACACGGCCTGAGGGACGGTGAAATGCAAAAACAAATCCATCCACTTCTCCCCCTTTTTTATGGGGAAAGGGATCATAGTTACCCGAAGATGTTTCGACTATTAAATTGGCTACCGATGGAAGTAGCCCCTCGCGAAGACCATCAGTCAAATTCATGAAATTATAAAACAGTTGCTTACTCCGTTCCTTGGCCGGAGGCAAAACAAGCTTGATGGTGAGAATTGATCTCTCGGCGTGTCGCTTCTTAGAACGTCTGATATACCCAAGTTTTTTGGCTATGGACTCAACATGTGATCGAACGTCCTCCCCGATTAGCATCGATCCACCAATGGCACGGGAAACTGTCGCTTTTGAAACGCCTGCCTTCTCAGCCACTTTAGCCATCGTCACCTTTTCAACCGCTCCACTCATTTTAAAAGTAGCCTAATCGCTTAGCGCAGTCTTTCATTATGGCGCCTTCCCAATCGGGACGGCGGGGGCAGAGCTTGTGAGGCTCGCTCGTTGGGATACGCCCCAGAAGATTTTGGAAAACAGCGCAACTGTGTTTGTAAGCCGGAACAGACTCCCGAAACCCCACGTTCCCAAGGTATTGAAGAGCGTCATTTAATTCGAAATATTCCGCGTCATTGGTAGCCCATAACCTATCACGCTCGGCAAATTTCTCGGGGCAAAACGCCGCGAGGCCGAGGAGATAATCAGAGCCATATTCGATCATATCAATTCCAAGATCGTTTCCTGTGTATATGCGAAAATCGGGCCTTACTTCATCCCGTAAAGCAAGGCGTTTCAGCTCCTCCTCGCGACTAAGGGAAGAATGCTTGATTCCCTTCAGAGCGGGGATACCCATCAATCCGCGAATCACTTTCTCACTGTAAATCATTCCGTTAGGCGCAAACATCCGGCCTAACTCAAAACCAAGCACCGCCTCATAGGGTTCGCAAACCTTGGTATAAAGTTCGATAATTTCGTCACCTTCCCAATCGTGAAAACGGGTCGTTTGAAATAGGATAGGTGTCCCTCCCCGTTCAACAATCGTATCTGCTCCCCTGCGATAAAGATCGACTAAGTCACCGTCTACGCCTTCTACAAATACTCCTGCTACGAAGGGTCGGTCGGGCCCGAGCGCCTCACGCGTCCAATCCAGAACCTTTGCACGTTCGTCATTTGAGAGGTAATTGGCATAACCAGTATCCATATTGACGGCACATTTTAACCCCACCTCCTCCGTTCGCTGTATCGCAGTCTGAAACGCGTCCCGCGCTATGGAACCGTCCTCCTCAAAAGGAAGAAGACATGCTGCCATCCCCTCGGGCTTACGCCCCAATGTCCGTTTCAGCAAACGATCCTCTAAATTCATACTGGAGTTTTTTAGTTGCACGCAACAAATCCGCAAGATCTAATTCGACGAATTTACTTTAATCCTAAGCCTCGTAAACTACCCCATCGGGTATCGGATCTCATTGGACACGAGCTCAATAGAGTTAAGCGTTTTTTCGTCTAATTCCAAACCCGCCGCTTTGAGAATGGGCTCCATCTGAGCAGCTGCGCTCACGCCCACGATCGTCGCAGCCACAAAGTCATGCTGCTTACTCCAAGCAGTTGCAAGCGTCGCGACATCAAGATCAAGCTCCTTTGCGATTTCGCAAAAACGCTTCGTCGAGGCAATTGTCCGATCGTTTACAAAACGCGTCGCCATAGCCCGCTGACGCGCTCCCCCGGTTGTTAGGTATTCAGAAAAGCGCGCTCCAGCGGGAACCCCATCGTTATATTTCCCCGTCAAAACTCCACCCGCTAGCGGGCTGTAAGGCAAAAGGCTGACGTTTTCTCGCCGTAAACATTCGGCTAACTCATACTCGTCTCGACGATTGTTCAGTGAAAAATTATTCTGTATCGTATCGATACGAGTCATCCCTTCTAGGTCACTTGTCCACAGGCTCTTCATGACTCCATAAGAATCATCGTTACTCAGCCCAATCGCTCGCACCTTTCCCTCTTTTACGAATTCATCAAGGACCTCTAAAGTATCGGCCGCTCTCATCCCGTGATCTGGCCAGTGAATCTGATATAAATCAACGTAGTCCGTCCCCAGACGATTTAAACTTCCCTCCAAAGCTTTTCGCAAATGAACACGATCAAGGGCCGCTTTCCCATGACGAACCGGCGGACAAAACCAGCCATGAGCCGCTCCCGCCACTTTTGTCGCCAAAATCACCGACTCACGAGGCTTCGACTTCAACCATTCCCCCACCCATTCTTCGGTTAACCCAGACAACTCCGCTGTTGGTGGCACGGGATAGACTTCCGCGGTATCAAAAAAGTCGATTCCAGATTCAACAGATTCATCCATAATCCTAAAACTCTCTCTCTTGTCCGCCTGCGTTCCGAAAGTCATGGTCCCCATGCAAATTTCACTCACTACAATTCCGCTCTTCCCTAGTCGCCTTTTTTCCATACCCACGATTCTCCTCAAGCCCTTCTAACAGGCAAGTGACTTCGCTTTTAACCTTCAATTTCTGCCCATATTCTCAAGATTAACATTTTACGCATCTCCTTTAGGGCCATTGCTGACCACCCTATTCCTACGATCCGGTTGACTGCCGCCACAAAGGCGACTGAACAGATCAAGAATCTCCCCTAAAATTAGTTAAATTATTGCTGCAAAATCATTCTTCTGTCACCTTACAAGTAATATGATAACCGCGACTACGGAAAATATCGCTGGCCATCTAATCTCCTCTCATCTTGGTATCGTCTGCGGCAGTACCGTTCGCGCCAAACACGTCGGACGCGACATCATGGCCGGGCTCAAAACAATCGTGGGAGGAGAAGTCTCTGGCTATACCGAAATGCTTCAAGAATCCCGTAACCAAGCCACAGATCGCATGATTTCCCAAGCGAAGGCAATGGGCGCAGACGCCGTGGTAAATGTTCGCTTCACCACCTCGCAAGTTGCCCAAGGGATGTCCGAGATGCTCGCTTACGGGAACGCCGTTAAGCTTGGGAAAAGTAGTGCAACTTCTCCACCACCAATCGCCTGAATCACTCCTTCAACTTTCTCAAACGAGTATCACTCTCATGGTCACCATATTTGGAACTCCTCCAAGTTGATATCATCAATGCGATTTACACTAAAAGCCTGATCTTCTTATTTAAAAAGCTTCATTTCCGCAGCATCGTCTTTCCGCCTATTTTTTAGGAACCTCGTTCACGGTATAGTAAGCGTGACGGTGAAGTAATTCACCTCCGTCACTTGAACGCAAGGCTCCAAGGTCGAATTCGTGTACATGCCCCTTTTTTAGGGCCTCTAATTCAATAAGAACAGACATCCCGTCATTTGCCACTTTTACTGATTTCACCGCTGGCTCCGTCTGATTAATCTCCGGTCCACCATAGCCTTGATGGTATTTATGTGTGAAGGTCTTCACCAAAAAATTCGTCGGGTCACCCGCTGAATTCGCTTCGACCTCCTTGGTGAATTCCAACTTGAAACCTTTAGGAGTGATTGTTACTTCCCTGATCTCAAAAGGCATCTTACCAGACCACTCAAGGCGCTCTAAAGCGAAAGGCTTCAACCCCCGCACAGGCCATCCACGATTTGTTCCTCCAGCCAAAAGCCTCCCCTCTGGCGTAAACTGAACGTTTAAAATCCCAGTTGAGAGCTCTTCACGAAACGGATAACACGCACCCTGCCAAACTCCATTTACTTGCTCAGTGGTAGCACGCATAATGAGAGACTGAGTGTAGTCTCCAAGAAAGATTTGATCTTTGAATGGTCCGAACTTCCCCTTCGTCTTATCCAGCACAAATCCGGTGATTGAACGACCCATACGAATATAAGGAAAGATCACCGCGTAAGGAACCAACTCGGCAACCTTTTCCTTCTCAACCAAAATACTTGAACCCGACTCCGGGTTCACCGGCTCCTTCAAATTTGGTGCATATTCGTACCAATTGTAACTTGCCGGGTGCCCCATAAAGCCGCCCTCTTTAACAAACTTTAAACTACAGGAGGAATTCCATGGCCCCTGACTCTCGATATAGAAAACCGCGCCATCTTTATTAAATCCAATCCCGCCCGGGCTCCGCATCCCACTTGCGATGGGGATGCTTTTCCCTTCAGGGGTAATCTTAAATCCCCAACCACGGAAGAGCGCTCGGGAATGATAAGATGCCGACAAGCCCAAGGCAACGTAGAGGTTCCCCTCCTGATCGAACTTCGACCCAAAAGCATACTCGTGATAATTCGCATAACCCCAAGCATCCGAAATCACCTCAAAAAGATCAGCTCTACCATCTTCGTCCGTGTCCGAAACCTTCGTCAACTCTGCACTGTGTGTCACGTAAAGCGCATTATCTTTCCATGACAGGCCAAAAATCTCGTCAAGCCCAGTTGCAAAAATCTCATACTTCGGCTCCGGCCGCTCATCATCGATTCCCGAAACAAAGAAGATATCACCACGGCGCGTTCCAATTGCGATTCGACCATCCGGCAATTGCTCAAAGGCACCCGCCTCAATCACGAGATCCTTTGGAATCGGAACTTGCACCACCGGATAAAATTCACGCTCACGATCTGCTGTGCCCCAGCGATCGCCCACTTCTTCAGCTGTCATCGACGCCATTAGAAGCGCCATTATTATTGTCACTTTAGCGAAGAATTTCATAATCAATTGAGTAAGTATTTTTCTTGGGCCCGAGTGGGATTTTCATGAGCAACTCCTGCTCACCATCATCACCGATAGATCGCAAAATTGTCTCTACTCCACTTCCAAGTGTCAGCCTCAAATCAGCTGCCTTAAAAACTCTGTCAGATTCACCTACAATCTGCCCAGTAAGTGCTCGGAAGTGAAGCACATCCTCTTGTTTCGCATCAAACTTGAATCTCCTACTTAGGACCTTTTCGCTCTTCACTTCAAAGCGATCTTCGATCGCGATCTCTCCACACAGATAACGCAGGGTAGGATTCCCATTTTTCCCCAGAGCATAACCCCGAAAAGCGTAGCCTAGATTTTTAGGATAAAGAGGATCCGGATTCACCGGATTCTCCTTCGTCATCACCGGCTTCAAAGGCCACTTTAGCCCGCTATCTTTCGGCCGTAAAAAAGCGACATCCTGCGCTAGCTGAATCGGTCGCTCCGAGGGATTAAAATCGCCCGCTCCCTGCGACCGCCAATTCGCCGTGAGATATTCGCCCTTCCAAATTGCGGACAAGGATCCGTTCTCCAAATTAAAGGCATAGTTCAAGCCGCCTGGAAAACCCACAGCAAGTCCGCGAAACCCTGCCACCCGACTCCGGCCCCGATAAATCCTCACCTTGTCATTGACCTCAAGCTTGTTCGGCTTCGATTGTAAACCTTTCGGATCGCGTGCTGATCTTCCGAGCGAAAATTGATGCCAAAGCGATCTCAACTGCTCATGGGTATCACCTCCCATGATCTCAGTCTGCACTGCTTTTCCGTCCGGCCAGTAGTTTGGCATAATGATTCCAGGACGATGCTTCGCCGGGTTTTTCATGAACTCGTAAAACCACCCCGACTGCAATCGCTGATAAGTCAAAATTAAATCGTAACCTTTCATCCCAGGCGATTCTTTCCCGTTGTAATTATGGCAGGAAATACAATTCAGACCTTCCGTTCCCAGCAATAAATGCCCGCCATTCCTAACCATGGGTTGCTCTTGGCGATTCGGTGGAGGCAAGTCCACCTGTGGTAATTTATCTACCTTCGCCAAAACCTCCGGCAATCCTTCTAAAGCCCTCCGGCCAAACTGCGGCATCCGCGTCTTCATGTAAGGCCGCACCGAGAGACCGTCATATAGAACCTTGTTCAACCACTCGGGCTTTAACTTACCACCGATCTTCGTCAGCGGCGGTGGGATCCGGGCGGCATCACCAAGGGCCTCTTCAGTAGTATGGAAAAACTCATCAATTTCTTCTACCACTCCACCAAAGTCATCACGAGTATGGCATGCGATACAGTTCAGCTGGGTCAGCTTCATTTCGACCCGAGCTTCATCCGAAAAAGACACCGGCTTCTCCAAGGCTAAAGCGATTACTTTAGCCTGATCATCAGACAGCTGATAATTTGCACCCTTCCCGGTAAAGCATCCCTTCTTCAAATCGATGTTCTGCAACTTCGGCCCCTTAGCAGCCCCAGCATTCCCCATGGTGTGACAAGCCACACAATTATACTTTTTGAAATTTTCCTTACCCGCCGTAACTAGCTCGGCATCCAGCTTCCCTGACTTCCCTGAACTACCTCCCAAAAATGCTTCTAACGCGCTCGCTTCAGAAGAAGAAAGGTTCATGTTCGGCATTCGACCCGATGGACGAACCTTGAGCGGGTCGAGAAGGAATTTTGCCAACGCTCCCTGCTGATATTTCCCACCGATATGCGCTAATGATTCTGCCCTTTGGGAATCTTTGCTCTCGGGAACATGGCAGGAAATACACCCGACTTCGTAAAAAATCTCGTGCCCTAACTTCGCATCTCCGGCCGGCGTTTCGACCTGCGCTTCCTCGGAGGTCAATGACATCAAATAATGACTGATCGCCTCACTCACCTTCGCTTTTTCAGCGTATGGCAAACCACCCAAAACATCTGGCATGGTAGTGCCAGGATTAACCGCGTGGGGATCTACAAGATAGCGCTTTAAATAATCAAGATCCAACCGCGAACCCGCCTCACTTAAGTCAGGCGCCGATTTCATAGTAGTTGCGACCGGCACCTCATGACAGGCCGCACACCTTAATTCCTCAATCAAGAGATGCCCTGTCTTAGCCTTATCAAGCGGATGGTTTCCATTAAGCCCCGGAATCACCGGTGCCGCCATAAGAATACCGCCATTGATGAGTGAGAGGAGAACCGCCTTGCTCAAAAATCGCATACCGAAGCCTGCCACCCGCACTCTACTTAGCAATCATCCATTTCATTGAAAACCTACCCAAGGAAGGGCATTATTTATGGTTTAAAAGGAGCCTTTGGGTCGCGGTTCATCGCCGGATTAAGAAAAAGCTTTTCATCCTTACCTTTAACTAGAATTCCAGAAATCATGACAGAATCACCCACCTTGATCCTTTCTGCCATTACTTTCATTTTACCAAATTGACACTCGGTTCCATGAGAAAGAATGATCTTTGGATTTTCCTCTTCCGAAAAATCAATCTGCTTCACCACTCCTCGAACCACGACCTTTTTACCGACGAACTCTTTTCCTCTTTCAGCCAAATTACTTTCCTCGATATGTGCCCTGGCGCGTCCATAATCCAACTTCCAGCCATTTATAAATCCACACCCAGATCCCGTAAAGATTACACCAAGGACAAATACCAAGAGGATCCATAGTTTTCTCATCTATTTGAGGATACCTTATTACCGGATCACTACCAATCGATTAAGTTAACACTAACATCATTCCAAGTGATCATCTCTCTTTATCCTCGGAACTGATTCCCAGTCAACTTCCCAAGACCGCTTCGGTCATTCTCAAAACTTGCACAGCTTCCCTCACTTGATGAACCCGATGGATCATGGCTCCTCTCTGGCGGGTGAGTGCAGTCAGCGCCTGGGTCGAAAACTCCCGGCGTGACATTGCTGAATCACCAAGTAACTGCCCGATGAAGGATTTACGCGAGAGCCCCATAAGAATTGGGCGGTCATGCACTCGATAGTCCTCCACACGATTTAGCAATTCTAGATTGTGCGAAAGGGATTTCCCAAACCCAATGCCTGGGTCAAACACGATTCTCTCGGACTCAATTCCAGCGGATACCAACGTCTCAAATCGCTCCTCAAAAAAGCTTCCTATTTCAGAAACCACATCTTCATAAGTTGGCGACTTTTGCATCGTGCGCGGATTCCCCTGCATATGCATCACAACGACTCCACAATCTGAACTAGCACAAACGTCGATCATGGCGGGATCTTGCAGACCCGTCACATCATTCACGATCGCCACCCCCGCCGCCAATCCAGCAGCCGCAACTTCCGCCTTACAGGTATCTATAGAAACCGCCACCGTTCCAATCGAAACCAACTTTTTGATCACTGGAATCACCCTCGAAATTTCATCATCCGAGCCCACTTCAGCAGCACCCGGGCGGGTGGATTCACCGCCCACATCCAAAATATCAGCACCTTCCCCGATGAAACGGCGTGCCGCAGCTAAAGTATCAACCGGATCAAGGTGCAAACCTCCATCCGAAAACGAATCTGGGGTCACGTTGAGTATCGCCATGACCAGCGCCATGCCATCGAGATTCCAACTGAATTTGCCAGCCTTCCACAAAATCCGGGCGCTTTTTGGCTCATCTTCTAGAGGGTTGCACTCGGTCATCGGTTTCGGCATAATCTCGCCTACACCATTATCATCTCAATGAAAAAAGTAACCTACTTCATCATAGCCTCCTTATTCGTGATAGGGTCGGGCTTTTCAGACGAAGATCTTTGGGAATCCAAGGGGCCGCACGTTCGCATCAAAAAGAACGATCAAGATGGATCATACGTCGTCTTCGAACGCTCACCTGACGACCGGCGACTTGTTAAAACGACCAAGAACGAAAATGGTGAAGTCAAAATGAAGGCCACATACACCCGAGACACCAAGGGGTTCCTTAGGTATGGGCAAATTCATGATGGCCAAGGCGTCCTCATTTACCGCGTGCAGTACGGTTACGACAACGAAAGCGGTCAACTTGTAGCCGAGCAAATGTTCGACGCCAGGGTAAAGCATTTCTTCCCTACCCTTGATAAAAACGGCCAGCGCAAGGAAATGCCCATTCGCCGAGTCTACTATTTTTATGACTCTGAAGGAAATCAAAGTAAGGCTATTTCACTTGTTCCAAAGGCAGGAAAAACAGCCCGCGAAACCTTTAAGAAGACCAACAAGCCACTCGATCTTTACGGCGAGGAAGAGGGTTTCGACCCCAATAATTCCACTCGCCCCGACAGCCCCTTCGACGATGAAAACAAGAAAAAGGCTCAATGAGTCCTGAACGAGTTTTTCAAGTCCTGACCATCTTGGGGTTAGCCGGAGGTGGGTGGCTTTATGGAGATTATTGGAAGAAGTCGAGTCTACCCCCATTAGAAAATGACAGCGCCGCGACCCTACGCGCTGAAAACTCTGAATTGGTGCAGCGTGTCGACACTCTTAAAGACGAGCTCGCTCAGGTGCGCTCCATGCTATCTAATGGCCCTTTTCCAGTCCCCGACGACATCATCTCTTGGGTCGAGAAAGACTATGATATGGTTTTTCTAAAAGCCCCCAATGTTCGCTTAGCCTCCACCACCAAAATCAGGGACGCCGCCCACGCAAACCTCCGCCTCATCCATGGCGAAGTTGACTTGGAAAATGAAGGACTTGCCTGGGAACTCCTTGGACTCCTTCCTCCGAATCAACGACTCTTCACCCAGCTCCTCTTTGTCAACAGCAGCGGAGTCAAAGGGATTTGCGACCTCAGTGAACAGCGAATTCTCCTTTCGGAAAACTTCGATGCCATGAGCGTGCCCGATCGTTCAGTTTTGGTTCGCCTTCTTGGCCAACTTCTAGCTTACCAAAACTACCCGAAAAAAGAATGGGGCTCGCGCGATGAATGGCAGGCATGGGAAGCTGTCCACACAGGTTCCGCCGCAGCTCAGCAAGCGAGATTTCTCCGTCGAAACCCCGCCGCAAATGAAGCTGATTGGAATGACCCGGAACCCGCAAGGGAGCAACTCCTCAACGACCTTGAGCCTACACTTCAAGGGTTTTGTAACTTTCCATTCATTGAGGGTGCCGATTTCTCTCGCTATTTCTTTATCGATTCCCGTGAAGGATGGGCTGCCATGTTCCTTACTCCCCCCAACACAACCGCGGCAGTTTTGCACCCGAATCAAAAAGAGCGTGAAACGGTTGAGATCTCTTTCCCAAATTCCGGGCCAGAGATCATACACGCAAACACAATCGGAGAACTAGGTCTGCGATTGTGGCTTGAGCCTTTTACTGGAATGGACGAATCCGGATTGCTGGCAGAGCAGTGGCGTGGTGATCGTTACCAATTACGCCGTCGTAAAGACAAGCAATTCACCCTCACTTGGAAGATTGCGTTGGCCGATGAAAAATCGGCCAAAATCCTTAAAACAGAGGTGGAACGCTCAATGATCCCGCACTTTCACGAAACGCAAGCATCGCGTAAGACCGAAGTGACTGTGTCAGACACTATCTTAACTTTTACAAACTCGCCGAAGAAATGAATTCGACCAAACGGATCAGTTTCAGCGGCCGAGTCCAGGGAGTGGGATTCCGTTACACCACCAAACAACTCGCTCTTGGATTCGATATCGTTGGTTCAGTTCGAAACCGAGAAGACGGAACGGTTGAACTAAAAGTGATGGGAGACGAGAAAGAAGTAAGTGAATTCATTACCGAGATCGTCGAAGAATCCGAACTCGCCAGCCTGATTAAAGAACACCACATTTCGGAGATTGACCAACTGGCAGATTGCCGCGGCTTCACAATCACGAATTAATCTTTGATTACGCGGTAATATTTATGAGCTAAAGAAGAGGCCGGACCAAAAGGATCATAGGTTCCTTCTTGCCCATCCGACCACGAGAGTGGCCCTCCATCTCCCACGAAAGATGGTATCACACTGACCCAGCTAAAACTATCCGGTGACGTCTGGACAGTGTATCTTGCACCCACTTCGGACATGAGCCGAAGTACAAACCCCCCGTTGTTACTAGCCCCGATTTCGAGATGTAAATCGGGACCCCTAGGAGGATCTTCGGAGATCACACTCCAACCAATATCCGTGAGAGCAGCAGCGTCTACATTCGTAATTTCAAGCCGTGTGACATCCTCACCCACATTAAAAACGGGCTCCATGAGAAGATCCTGCAAATTGCCCGCACCCACTGTTCCAAAATACAACGGTGTTCCGAGCGGAAAGATCTTTGACTGATATTCACCATCCCTCCAATGATAATCTTCCGACGATTTGACGATCTCGAGTCCAACTACCTCCTTGCTCGCATCAATCTCAAGAGCCGTCACGGCATTATCACCCACGAAACGGTCCTCCTTGATCAAATCATGGAATTCTGCAACCGAGCGGGCATTCAATCCCAAGCAATGACCGATTTCATGCAACGCAATGCTATAAAAATCCAAAGCCGTGCCACCCTCTGGCTGCAAAAATCCAAAACTCCAATTGCGATCCAAATCAAATGAGACAGTTCCGCCGATCACGGTAAGTGAGCTCACGCCAAGATTAAAACCGCGATTAAGAAAACTTTCTGGATCAGCATAAATTTCAGCTAAATTTCTAGCCCCGCCAATTGGAGCTCCGCGGCCCGCCCCACCCAGATTTCGACCTCCCACATATAAGATCCAAATATTCTTATCTAGCGAAAACCCTCCAAGATATTCATCCGCAGCAGGTTGCCCCACCTTAAAATAAAAATCGCTTTCCTTACTAGCCGCGGCACTCAGCACATGTTTTTTGCCAGTCCCCGGATGAATAATCTCAAATCGCCCATCAAATAGCTCCTCATCCTTCATATCAACATGAAGAAGAGTCTGATTTACGATCCGACTCCACCGAGCCGCGGCGGCCTCAATGACCACCTTCGCGGCAGGATTATCAAAAAAACCTTGGCTGTCGTATCGGTAATCGACCTTGATCTCAATTCCTTTCAAAGGAACCAAAGCAATCATGAAGATTACGACAGATTTCATCCCTAGAATATACTCAAATTTGGAATACTGACAACCGGGTTATTAACTTTTATTAAATATAAAGATCGATCCTCGCTATGCGTGAAAGGTTTTTAGGTGCTTTTAAAAAAAAAAGCCCGTTTCTGCCTGCCACGGACCACTCAGTTACTAAAGTTGAAACGGTGAGGTGAAAAAACGGCCGTGAAGTGGTGGCCAGAAGATAAAATCTCGTTATTTAACACTGTGTTTCATGCTCAATCATGGCTTCAGGCACCAACCCGGTGACTCAATTTAAAAAGCGCCCGAAAGAAAACTACCAAACCTCCCAAAAGAAAAAGGGCAGGGAACCATATCGAATATCCAGGAGCCTTCGTTTCATGCTCAATAAGAACCTCGGTTGGATCATTAGGATTCACGAAAGCTGCCACCCTGCTGCCCACCGGAAACTTCTCAATGGAGGGCTCTATCTTATTTTTTTTCTTCAAATACGGGTTTTCCCGTCGTTTTAGCCTATCTCCCCGGTAAAACTTCCCATCGACCCGATATTCGTAAACCAACTTATGTCGATATTCCTTGGCCTTACCGATCTGGCGATCCCCCCACCTCGGAAACAACAACTACAGCAGGATAACTGGACCATTCCTGCGTTTCCTTTGCCCGAATGTATCCACGGCCCAGAACAAAAACAAAAAAACCGCCCATCACAGCCAACGCTAGGCCAATAAAAGCCAGATAGAGATATCCTCCAATGCCCTCCTTCTTCACAGACCATCCCTATCATAATCCTCCACTCTCGCAAGACCCGTGCTTGCACCTGAGCAAGATTCCGGCCAGAACATCTCTATGAGCACTTTTGCAGAAAACGTGATGGACGACCTCAAGATCGCAATGAAAGCCAAAGACTCGGTAGCTCTAACCACTCTTCGCGCTCTCAAAACCGCTCTCACAAACGCCGCCATCGAATCCGGCAATAAAGATAACGTCATCGAACAAGCCGATGCCCTTGCAATCGTCCGAAAACAAATCAAACAGCGTAATGATTCGATCGAGCAATTTGAGAATGCCGGACGCTCCGAGCTCGCCGAAAAAGAAAAAGCTGAAATCGTAGTCCTCGAAAAATACCTCCCCGCCGCCATGAGCTCAGAGGAAGTCTCGGCAATTGTAGCCACAGCCGTTGCAGAAAACAGGAGCCTGCAGCCGTGCCGACATGGGGAAAGTCATGGGTATTGTACAGAGCAAGACTGCCGGACGCGTCGACGGCAAGACCCTCTCACAGGAGGTTATGAAGCACCTTTCTTGAAGGACGAGTAGGTAAGTTTGGGAGATGGCCCAATAAAACCGGGTCATCCGAACTGAAATAACACCCCAACTCAATGAGCTTCGCCGCTATAATCGTCGCTTCTGGATCCTCCCAACGCATGGGCTTTGATAAGCTTGCTGCCCAGTGGAGGGGTAAGACAATTCTTTGGCATAGTGTTCACGCCTTTTCGTCCCTCGAAGAAATCTCCCAAGTCATTGTTGTCACTCCGCCAGATCGTTTTGCTTGGCTTGCCGACCTCGGCCCAAAACTCAACCGAGTCGATGGAGGTCGGGAACGTTCTGACTCCGTAGCCGCCGGCCTTAAGGCTCTGAAAAACGAAATCAGCCACGTTGCAATTCACGATGGTGCCCGCCCACTCGTTTCCCCCGAATCAATTCGAGCTACTTTCGCTGTCGCTGAGGCAACTAAGGCCGCGAGCCTCGCCCGTCGGGTTACGGAAACCTTAAAGCGAGCTACCCCGAAAGGCATCACCTCGGAATCAGTCTCACGGGACAACCTTTGGGTCATGGAAACGCCCCAGATTTTTTCGAGAGACCTCATCCAGCAAGCTTACCAGAGCGTCACCCCCGGCGACACCAAAATCACTGACGAAGTCTCTGCTCTTCAGCTCCTCAGCCAAGGCACCACCCTAGTCGAAAACCCCTCCCCAAATCCCAAAATCACGATCAAAGCAGATCTTGATGCCCTTCCATAATATTTGATGATCTGGAAAGATCCCTACGGTGATAAGAAATCACTACTTATTACGATGGCTCATCCCACTCCTTGAAGCGGGCGCTATACGTGCCATAATCTCGGCATGACAGTTTTCGCCAAAGGAATTTTCTCAATCTTTAGCCTTCTGATTCTGCAATCATGCTCCACCAACAGCCCTCCCAAGCCATCTACAAAACAAGCCATTCTTAAAGAGTGGCCTACCATCAAAGCTACTGTTTTGGCTCAAAGAAAAGCCGGATATCCAAACTACGACCCAAAATGGATCTACGTGGTTGATCCGGCCACCCAGCGGATGAATGTCATCTCTTTGAAAACCGGCGAAATCTTCGAAACCCTTCGCTGTGGGACCGGTAAACTCGGCCTTGGTATTGCACATGCCCAAACTCCCCCTGGATTCTTTACTATGGGCGGTGTGCGTATTGCCAAAAATGCAGATTCTTCCATTCAAACCGGTGACTCGAAAAGAGGTGTGAGCGGGATCTATGCCGAGATTCTTTATCCTCCAACCCACCCAGACCCCAAGCTGCGAGGCTACGTTCCAAACGGCGTCGTCATTCACTCTTATAATCCCAACGCCAGCGAGATGCTTTACCAACGCCGGGCCCAACGAAAAATAGGCCGTATTCCCTGCACCACCGGCTGTCCAGTCCCAGAAATCGACGAGGCCCCGAGACTAGTCTCCTACCTTAAACAATCAGCCGGCAAGTTCGACCCTACCGCAAACCCCAACTCACACCTCCAGGCTCTCATCAACAGTGGTCAAGTTACGCAATACCAGCGAAACCGACTCGGCGATCCCATCTACGTTCTCAATCGCCATTAGAAATTGGAGGGCTCCGCTCAATCTTTTTTGTGAATACCTTGGCTTTTCAATGATTCCCCAGCCTCTCGTTTAACCAGAATTTCGTCCAATGCGCGGTCTTGTTTCCTCCGCCGTTTCCGAAAAACCCTTTTTTGTTCCCTGCGGAACCATTTTGCTAATGGGATCAATTGGCCAAAGGCATAACCATCGATCGCGAAGATTTGACAACTCCCATCCGCTTTCACCTGCACGGAGAGATTGTCAGGTCGCGCTTCTACAAAGACCCAATGCTTGTCGAGCTGTTGCCAGAATTCTTTTAATGCTTCTTCACACTCGGGAGTCAAACCATACTGCCAGACATACTCTTTGAGCGAGAGAGAAACCTTTCCATCAAAGTCTGTGATGAGATCCACTTCCAGCACTGGACCCAAATCTGAATCAACCATTTCATAGGCATGAGCCACCAAATTCCAAGCAGTGGGCCCCACTCGCCGAGACAAGACCTGCGAAAAGTGCAACTCTCCCTCATTCTCATGATAATACCATTTGGGGCGTAAAAATCGCGCCACCAAATTTGCCCTCTTCCATCGGTCACATTTATGCCAGTCCTCGCTCATCAACTTGAGACACCGGTCACTTTTCTCGGGATGGAGATAAACCTCACGATGATTCCCATGGGCAAAAGGACGTTGGCCACTCAAACTGATCACTTTTTCAATATCCATAAACGCCCCGAAATGGCAAGATAAGCCCCACTGCAAATTTTCTCTTTTTTGTAACAGGCCATTTACCTGTCTGCTGTATATACTAGCACAGTCATGTCTTCAAAAACGAAACTCCTTTCTACCATCGCACTCCTCGTTTTCGCGCTGGCTATCGCGATTTTTTTTATTTTTCGTAATGACAACCCTACGAAAACCGTTCTCACGGCAGAGCAGCTCTCCCGCTTTGAGGTAGGCATGTTTTATCGGACAATAGTCACCTCAACAGTTCAAGGACAAGTCGAAGATAGAGATTGGGGTATCGGGAAAAAAATCACCCTCATTCACGAAGGCGAAACCGATTTTGTTCGCGAAGTAAAATCCGTCGCTAAGGATCATACCGAAGTAGTGGTCGGCCTGGAAATTCTTACAGCTCGCGACCTTGAAGTAAAATTGGCTCTTGATGACGTAAATCTCCATCTCCCACCGGCCGTCGGTATTCTAGGCAGAGGAGCACGCAAAATCTTACTTCCCGGCCCGGAAGGTATCGCAATCGACATCGCCACTGATCGCGCCGCGGAATGGTTGAAAAGCGACATCAATCGCCAAAAAGTTCTCTCGCGGATTAATTTTGCAGTTAAAGGCATGACCGGGCAAGGCCTCGACGAACACCTCCTCGAAGCTAAGCTCCAACCCCTTGAAGCCTATGAAGGTCTTACAGCTGAATACACCTACGAAGCCGGTGAGGGCCTCGTTGATTTTCAAACTAAGGCCACCCTTTCTAAAGAGAAGGAAGATCGGGTCAAAAACTTTTCAGTCTACAGCGAAGCTTACCTTCTTCCTGATACTGATCCCAATGGTCCAGATGAATGGGACGTTGACGTCAAGACCATCGCCCACCTACTGGCGCCCAGTAACGATCTCGATGTCAGCGGCACCCTGACCTTAAAGCGGGATTCGACCTACGGCGATGAAACACGTCTAAAAATCGTGAAAGGCAAGGTTGTCTTTTCCGGCTCCACCGACAAAAACCAAGTTCTTGGAACTTGGGCCGCGCGCGGCTCCCTTTATTATAACTTGAAGACTCACAGCATTGTCGAAGGCAATCTAACCGGAGAAGTCTCGCTCGAAAGAAAGAGTACTGACCACGTTCTCTTCGAGAAAAAATTTAAAACTAAACCCAGCTACCGCGTCATCATAAAGGGTTACGCTACTAAAGACCCCAACGAATCCCGCAAAGAAATTACTGACGAGAAGACAGAGCGATGATCAAGAGCGCAATTGGTTTACAAGTCGAAGGGCTCACTATTCGTCAGAAGGGCCTCACCATTCTTGACGACCTCTCACTCCATTTCGAGGCTGGTTCGCTGACCGGGCTCATCGGATCAAGCGGAGCAGGAAAAACGACCCTGCTTCGAACCCTTGGACTACGCCCCCCCAGCAAAAAGAATAAGGATCTCGGTATCGTCTCCATTGTTGCAGGAACCGAGGCCACCCGAATCTCTGGAGCCAATCACCAGTCTCTACTTGAAATCCTATCCTATGTTCCTCAGCAAGATCTTTTCCCGGAATACGCCAAAGTCGGTGAAGTCCTTGAAGAAGCGCTGATCTTCTCCGGTCACGATGCCAGTCCTCTTTCAATTTTAGAGTCCGTTAACCTTCCAAAGGATTTTTTGGGAAGGGCTGTTTCACAAATTTCCGGTGGAGAAAGGCGCCGTCTCTCTCTGGCCCGGGCCCTTTGCTCTGGCCCTCGCATTCTCTTACTCGACGAGCCAACAAGTGGCCTCGACCTTCCAGTAGCCTACGAAGTGATGCAGCTTTTACGTGAGCTTTGTGATCGCCACAAGCTCACCATCGTGGTCACCAGCCATCTGCCCGGAACACTCGCAGTTTGCGATCGTGTCCTCGTAATGGAAAAAGGGGGGAAGCTGAGAGCGGATTACCAAGATGTTCCGACGTTGCTCACCACCACTGCTGAAGCAGATCTATTTGAAAAAAACACCTCAATTGAACCTATCAAATCTTTTGAATATACCGACGCTACTGACGCCAGTCGTGATTGGTGGAACCTCCATCACTTCGGAGCGATATTCCGACGCTCCGCCCGGCAGTCTTTCCGTGACTGCGGAGCCGCGGGCGTCACCATCGTCCTACCCATTTTTCTGGCTGGGCTCATCGTATTCGCGCAATCACTTCACGGGAGTAACAGCCCACGCTTCATCAACTTCTTCCTCTCGATCGCAGCCCTATGGATTGGAATGTCGTTAACGATCCGAGAGATAATTTCAACCCGCGCGCTTTACGCGATTGATGAACTCAGTGGGCTCGGGAAATTCTCTTTTTTCCATGCTAAATCCGCCTTTGCTACCCTAATAGTACTTTTCAGCACTCTCCTTCTTTGCCTCTCAACTTGGTTTTTTGTGTCACTTTTTAAGATCGACCCCAACGCAGTGGAAGCGTCGGACTGGTTCGACGCTCGTGACTTCATTTCGCACTTTTTCGTGCTCGGCATCGTCTGCTTCTCGGGAACCATGATTGGTCTTTTGCTGTCGACCCTAGCCCGCTCCGAGCGGGGAGCCGTTGCTATGATGCCAATCGTTCTACTTCCCCATGTTCTTCTCAGTAAATACGCGACCGGATTTGCTGGAGAAGCGAACGACGCACGCCTCACCCATCCGTTCCACAGTCTTGATTTGAATGAGATCGACTACTCCGGCTTCACATTAATCGAACAAGGAAACTTTTGGAGTAGCCTCTTCGCGTCGACTCGACATGCCACCTCAGTTTTTGATCAACTCGGTTCATCTCGATTTTCTTTTAGTCAGATTTTTGGACTGGATTTTTGGGCTTTGATCATTCTTGTCACCAGTCAGGCCCTTCTGACCCTCATCATCTTCTGCTATTCCGCAAACTCCGCCATCCGACGAATCAAATGAGTAAACTCGACCCCATCGATAATGGAGTCCGGCGCTTCCGACCGGGGGTAATGATGGCGCTCTGCGTCTTCGTCTTAATTGGATGCGCTGCCCTAGTTTTTCAAAAGGTTCAAAACAAGCAGAGTGATTCCGATCCACCCCTTCCAACTACCAAATTCAGCGAAGAGATTGAGAGGGTCCGTCGTGACCCGGTTCTACCGCCTATCCCTCCGTCCATCCATCCACTCGAGGGAAGCAGCCGGCTCTTTCTCGCTGATGGTTGTCTCTACCGCTATCAGGAACTAAGCTTTACCCGTAATTTCAGCAATCAACACGGACACGCCGGAGCGATTATTCGCGAAAATGACCCTTGCCTCTGGAACCTCGTAGGAATTTCAGGAAAAGAAGATGTTTACCGGATCTTTTGCGCTGATCCTAATTTCCCTGACCTTTACGAACACAACCTCACTTACACTCGTTTTCAAGAAGATGGCGTTCCACAGGATGACCATAATCCCTTTATTACTCTCCGTGACCGCGACTATTGTGAATGGAAAATTCGCAAAGCGGGACCCAAGGACCAATACGAAGTCTATTGCCTTAGCGGAACCGGTCCATTTAAAGACGCCAGCCTCGCTTGGACTGACGAGCAAGAGGGCCTCTCATCAAATTTAGTCACAGCCACCCTCGGAGAAAACGGCAATCCTTCCTGGTGGATCCTCCCGGAAGGAGAAAGCCCAAAAATCCCGCGCCGATCCTCTCACATGATTGTCATGAATCGGGGTCGAATAATGCATCAAGACGAGTCATTGAAAGACTTTGAAAAACACGGTCCAGAAATCTTCCGTGCTCAGCTCAAGACAGCAGACGATAAATTTGTGAGATCTGCGGAAGCGCTTGATTATGTTCAACTTGTAAAGGCGATTCGTGATTCCGACCCTGTAGTCAGCCACCCTAATTTTCCAGCACTCATTGGGATGAGCCCTCTAGCTCTTCTCGAGGGAGAAATTTCACTGAAACGTAAAGATCCGATGTTTCCGCTTATCATTCCACTCAAAGTGGCGCTCTACCCACATCTCATCCACGAAATTAAGATAGAGAATACACAATTTTGGAAAAACGATTGGGAGACACTTGATGACTTCCAAAGCCACCTCGACGAATCTGATATTGCCAACGGGCGAGTCTATCAAGGCACTAGGTTCACCTACATATTTATCTCGTGGGATCCATGAAGCCGCTCGCGAGAAAAGCGCAGAAGAAGACGCAAGCAAATAGTTATAAGCAGATTAGCGAGATGGAACCTAAATTGACAAAATATTGGTTCGTGATCTACGTGCTCGCCGCCCTTTTGATACTTGGGGGGGGGCTAAATCTTGGCATTCATCTTGGACCAAAGTTAGAGGCATGGTTATTGGCAAAGCTTGTTCCAGAAGTTTGGCACCCGGCAGTCGATGACCTCATTCACAGGTTTTTCTTTGAAGAATTACGGGCATTCCTTGTCACCACTGGCTTTGGGCTGGGAATTATCATCGTTGGAATAGTTCTCTTTCCCATAAAAGACAAGCTCTCGACAACTTATGAAAGGGAACGCTTTCCTGAACTCGGAAAACAACCCGAACCTCCCCTCTGGCATCAGGGCTTGGAGGAGATCAAACTAGCCTTTCTCTATCTTCTGCTCCAAGGAATGAGCCTCTTTCTCGCCGTCCAAGATTATCCTTTTTTAGCGTCCCTTGGAGCTGCTCTCTCAATCGCCTACCTTGTTATCGCAATGGCCTTGGACCATTGTTCACCATTTTTCCAACGCCGTAATCGCAAGATCCATGGTATTATCTGGATCCTTCTGCGGCACGCGCCCTTGCGCACTACTCTACTTGGTCTTATCTGCGTCGGTCCCGTCATTATTCTTGAGCGCCACCTTTCGGCTTCACTTGAACCAACCGTAGCGATCGCCATTCTCGTCTTTACGGAAGTTCTTGGGATGGCCTGTGCAACTCTTCTTGGGTGTCATCTCGGTTCCGCTCTTTTGAAAAAAGAAGCAACCCTTCCCAATCAACATCCCCCGAAATTATGGACTTTTTCCTACCGGATTACGGTTTTCATTCTCACCATTTGGCTTGGAATAGTTTTTAGCTGGTGGGGAAACGGCATTTACACTCATTACCAAATCATGAGGTGCCAATACCGACCTCTCTGGAAACGGACCGAATTCAAGATCCGAGGAACCAAAGCTCTTGTTAGCCTTCCGCTTCGAATTCAAAATAAATCGTCGAAGCCACTCGACGTTGGCAAACTCCGAATCGAATTGGAAGGCGAGGGCATCCTCGACGGAGAAGTCATCCTGGCCGGATCAAACATTCAGACCGGTGAGAGCTCTACTATTTTGTTGAATTTTGAAGCTCACCTCACAGAGGAGGCACTTTCGGACCTTCCCCGCTTTCTCGAAGCGAAATATTCTGCACATTTGAAATTTGAGCCACCTCTCTCTATGCCATTCGCCCTCCAGCTTTTCCCGTAAAAAAACCAGCTGATTCAAACTAAATCGACTATTTTAAGGCGTTGAGCGGGAACCTCAGTAAAATCACAGCAGTCACTTAAACCTGTTCAGGGATCGGTCCACAAACCCTAAAGATTTTGTCTTATAACGTCACCGAAGGAATTTTAACGATCAAAACCATCAAGATTGGCCATCTGAAAGGGCCAAATATTTGAACAGATTTGACCATTCATAAAAAATTTTCTTTTTCCACGAGAAATCCAATTTTAGCGTCTAAGCATGTCCAGCGGAATTAGCATCGTTTGCGAGCCCGAAATCGAAGATCTTGAAGGTTATTTTGAGGAATTAGCAGCAGTTTATGAAGAACTAGCTGGCCTTCTGAAAGAAGAAGGAGTCGACATTCTCCCGTATCTTTTCTGTCCAGACAGCGATCTTTCCGAAGAAGAAGCTGACGCTGCGGGTTATACCAAAGAGGACAAAGCAGTCATGAAAATCATTGTGACCGAAGATTTTCACGATGCCGACGAAGTTTACGATGACATTAATACTGCCACAGAGCTAATCCGCGCGATGGATGATGAGATTTTTGAGAATGGTAAGGAGGCTCTCATTCAAGATCTCGAAAGCCTCGCCGAAACACTTGAGATTCCTGTCGAAGAGAAAGTCACAGTGCAACTTCTCCGGGCGTAAGACGGGCGAAGAAAAGTATTCTAAAATAAAAATCTAGCCCGTGTTAAAAATCCCTAGCTTTATTTTTAGAGATTAAGTCGACCGCCTAAAAACGAAAGCCAATTGAAAGATCATAAGCGGTAGTATCTTCAACCACAAACTGGTCAGTCAGGAGTCCAAAGTCTTCTCTCCAAAGATGCCTGATACCAACCTGCGCGAAGAAACTCTTCCCAAGCTTAGCTCGGAATCCCGCAAACGCCTGCCCCACGAAATTTCTATCGGAGTCAACCGAGACCTCAAATGCATCATCTAAGCTGACGCGTTCAATACCGCCTCCTAATCCAGCATAAAAAGAAATTGCACTATCCAACTTAGCTTCTAGTTCGTAATTCAGCGTGAAGTTAGTGAAACTTATTTCTCCATTCTCATAGTAAGGGATCCCTGCAAGATCTAGGAATTCAAGTTCGGCGTCATCTGAATGGCCTAAAATTTCTACAAATAAAGTGTGAGAAACAGCATCGTCCTCGTAAACAGTTCCTCTTAATTGTAGGAATCCATAACCTTTATCGGGATCTTCCATAAATCCTCCACCAAGCATGATCCCACCATTTATTCCAGCGAACTGAGCTTCGGAAACGGCAGTAAGCCCAGCGATTCCCGCGATTATCATCAATGTTTTTTTCATAATTTATTAAGATTTTCTTTAGTTTTTCTTCTCATACGAGGATGACCGGACTGAGGTTGGTCGCGACGATCTACCATTGTGTACCCAATCATTTCGATCATCGTCCCAAAATCCTTGATCGACTCCCACGCCGACTCCGATCACTGGCGCGATGCCCATCGAGTTGGAATTTAAGGGGCTAACATGGGCTGGGACCAACTCCTTGTAACGATCACGATACGACACTGAAGCATCTTTTACCGTATAGATCGTAAATCCAGTTTGGCTCTCAATATTTGGAATTAAGGCACCTTTTTCCGCATAGATCTTTGTCTGATCGACTCCTCTCTTGAAACCAACAAGCGCTCCTCCAGACTCTACAAAATAGCGATTCCTTGAACTATAAAAAACCTCCAGCGTACTCCCCTTAGCAATCAAGACATCACTTTCCAGCACGGTCTTACGAACCGTCTGCCCTGAAGGAACCTTCAAATTAGCACTAACGGTCCGAGAACTGGAACAACTCCCAAGAAGCAAAACGGATCCAGCAACGAGGATAAGGCGCGAAACGGACACAATAATTAAAACGGAGATCCCAAAGAGTTTATTCATGAAATATATCAACTTTCGATTTTTTCACGGTCTAATTTAAAGACAAGCTTTTTTAGAAGATCTATCAATTTGGAATTTCCCCCACCCTCAATTTTAGAGGGAAGATCGAATCGCCGACAAATCTGTGTAGTCATCAAATTGCAAATCGGTTTCGATCCTCGACCCGATCCCAATAAACTTCCAACCGAGATTACGACTCGCCTCGACATCCCATGGGGCACCCCCAAAGAAGATCACCTCCGAGAAACGTGCCTGATGAATATGAGCAGCCCGGTCGAGAGCCTGAAGCATAATGTGCTCCCGAACGACAGCATCCGAGGAGCTCGCAAGAGGAAGATCGTTGATTTTAAAACCCGCCGTCTCCAATTTATAACGCGCGGACGCTTCGTGGGCACCGGTGGTAAGCGCCACGGCAAAATCCGGCGATTCTACTAAAATATTAATAAAATCAATAGCTCCCGGGATAGCTTGAAAAATCGATTTTGGTTGCCCTCGAAGACCATTCACAAGGTTTTCGCGAAAGGCCTTAGTGAGCGCCCCGCTCATCGGTCGGTCGCAGTAGCGCTGGGAAATTTCCTGAGCTACCCCGCTGTCGGTGACAAATTGATATTGGGACCAGTTGGTCTCAAAGTGTTCCACTCCCAAAACCTCGCGAACGGACTGAATAAAGCACTCAGAATCTACCGCATTCGTTTGCGTAAGCGTTCCGTCGATATCAAAGATAACAACTTTCATTAGTCGTAATCAGAACTCGTCATATCTTCAGCAGACCCCCCGACGAGCCGCTTACCTTTGTAGATCATCGAAAATTTTCCGCCGGTTTCTTCCGCAATCATTAAGAGTTGGCCTGCAGGAGTTCCGGGAAGCTCAAAGGCAATTGTATCAATTGGAACTCCCTCAGGGTTAAATTCCTCCATTTTTTCCAGAACATAATCCGCGTCAGTCGGTTCTCCGTCAGAAAGAAGGTAAACAATATTTGGTTGCGGACCCATTGAGAACGCCATTTTAAGAGGAGGATACCAGTTGGTTCCACCTTTAGCGGGCATTTTCTGGATTGCCTCAACCACAACACCCTTTAAGCGCTCGGAAGCAGGATACCAGTTCACCTCAGGCACTTTCCCATTTCCTCGAAATCCTTTTGTATAATGATTAGGACCTTCGGTATCGATGGTCCAACCGGTCGTTGAGAAAAAAATGACAGACACATTCATACTTGCCGGAAGAGAATTGATAGATCGAACAAGCTCTTTTTTTAGAGCCTGAATTCGGGTTCCTCCACCACCTTCGGCGTCTGACTCCATGGAGCCTGAGAAATCGACGATGAAAACCACATTCCTTCCCTTTCTACGGCTACCAAAAAAGGTGGCACCGCCACCGCCATCGCCATCGCCTTCTCCAGTTCCAAATCCAGGCCCAAAATCCTCCTCCATCCCAAACAAACTATCAGGATTAGCCGTTACCGGAATGGGAACAGCAACTGGCGATTGAGACTGAGACGCGATGACCTTAGCCATCGAAGAACTCGCTCCTGGTGGCTTGGGCTGGGCATTGTTAGTCAACTCCTTCATTCTTATCGGAGGTTCCTCCTCTGGCGTGGCCGCCTGATAGATTACAATCTGGGGAATGTTCTTGGTAGTTGGAATCAGCGCGATAAGAGCAAGTATGGCGACCAAAACACCGAATCCGAGCAGCGCGGTCACTACCGACTGAATGGTTTCGCGACGACGCTGCCGATCCACCGCAATTCTAACAGCTTGGCTGTTTGCAGCTAATTGAGCGTTATCAGTTTCAGTCACATAGATGTCACTCATGAATCCGTGCGACAAGTTACTGGAGGTCGAACCCACTGGCGAGGAGATTTAACAACTCTACTTTTCCTTCAATAAAAAACGCCCCGCCAGTAAGATCCAGCAGAGCATTTAAGATTAGATTCCCAACCCCAATTTACTTCATATTAAAGTGAATCGAGCTCCGAGATTCGCCGTTTTCCATGCGGGTGTGGGCCGTCATGTCGTCAAATTGATCAAAGGCTCCGAGGAGTTTCTCCACCAATGGAAGGTTCTCATTAAAATCATCGCGCATGTATTCGTTCTCAAATATCTCCTCCGAGTTTTCTTTGAGAAGCTTGACCCAATAATCAGCCATCTCACGAGCAGCCGAGAAATTTATGCGACTGTAACTTCCTTTACGAACAGGAACCTTGCCACCGGCGATTAGATTTTTGTCGATCTCAGCGATGAATTTCTGAGACGTCGAAAAGTAGAAGTGCTTATCAGACAGGCCCACCACTGGACGGGCATCCTTAGTCGAAAACTGGATCGCAGTGCTATAATAAGTCACTCCTTCTTTGGTGTTATCATCAAATTCCTGCATGGGAATTTCAGTTCCCTGAACCTCTTTAAGGTTTTTGAGAATATTGCTGATTGAGCCTTCGAGCTTTTTCCAAGCCGTCGAGATTTTTTCGCGATCTGTCACAGGAGTGACGTAGGCAATACGAGGAATGATTCCCTTTTCAATGATCACTCCTGGAACTTCCGGAACACGAGGAAGGGTTCCTCTGGTATCGATAATCAGCGCGCCTTCATCACCAGTTCCTTGAGCCCAATCAGTCGTAAGCGCTTCCCAAATATTCTTGAGGTCCCCTGCTGCCAACTCGTCGAACATTTTGAAGGCTTCTTGGAATTCCGGAATATCGCTGACGCCATCATACTCAATATCGGCGACCCTTGATGCCATCAGGTAAGTAGCCTGACCAAGTGAATCTAACATATCGTGTAACTTAGAGGTGAACTCGGGATTAGAGCGGCTATTGCTAAAAAAGACGACACCATCCATCTCACCCAGCCCTGCAAAATTGTGGGCAGTTTTGGTATCAACAGAAGCGAGATTGCCCCCGCCATGGCTTTCGATTTTAAAACCATCCTCGATGAAGCCTACCGTGCCAGTACGGCCGTATTCGAACATATCAAAAATCTTGCCCTCGACTCTAGCAACGTGCCCAAGAAGGGCCTGAATGTCTCGGGTGTCGCCAAATGAATCAGCCTCAGCAAGTCCGGCCTTCAATCCCTTAGCCATCGACGACATTACTTCGCTTGCTCCTCCAATCGTTTTCATCGCTTCCTCCTCACCGAACACCAGCATACGGATATCTTTCTCGAGATAGTCCTTCAGGAAAGACATGCCCTCGTTTGCTAAAAGCGAATCTTCGGGCTTTGCTGGGAACCTGAGCCCATCAAGCGAATTACCAATATAAACAATGATGTAGCTCTCTTCTACGCCGATTGCGATGTTGAGATTCTTTTTGGCTACGGCAGCCAAAAACCGATCAACCATAGCCCGCGATCCGAAAAAATCGGTCATCTCCTGCCTAGAGTTTTCATCGGCTAAGTCGGCCAATTTTTTCCCATTAATAGTCATGCCGTTCAGGGCAACACCATCCTTTTCCATCTCGATCTCGTCAAAGGGAGCATTTTCGTCCAAGTCAAAAAGGGAGAGAACACCCCCAATCATCATCTCAGAAATTTGGGTGCGCATCTCTTCGTCGCTCACCTTGAAGCCAATCGTTATAGGAGGCATCTGTGACTTCTCGAAAATCTGAACACCCGCCTCCGGATCTCCCAAAATTGAGCCGAACATTGACAGTGCGAAACCCTGCATTTGCGTTCCGCCTGGATCAGAGTCCTCATCCATCGCCAAAGCAGCCATCTTCACCATCATTTTCATTTGATGAAAGGAAGCCGAATTGTTGATCGCCTGAAGATTCAGAGCTTGATCACCAGTGCTGTCACCAAAGGCCGCGAAGATCTCCTCACCAACAACAGCTTTGAACATTTGAAACTCTTCAATCTCCTCAAATTCATCGAGACTCTCGCCCTGGTCAGCCATCATTTCGACCATGACCTTACCTAGCTCAGTTTTTAAAAGGCGCTGATACATGTCGTAACCCCCCAAAATTGAAAAATAACCTTCGGTGTTCTTGGGAAGGTGAGCGGCAAACCCCATTTTTTCGACGACAGCCTCTGAAATTAACAGGCCAGCAGGTGCCTCTGTTGTCACATTCTGGATCAAATGAGTTGCTGGATCTCCAAGGCAGGGAAGGATGAGTGAACTTCCTGTTAATACGGTGAGAAGAGATGCTTTAAATTTCATAGGTGGGGTTGGTTATACGCCAGAAAGCGCGGTTCGGTTAATTATAAAAATCGGAGAATTTTGCACCTGTTGTTTATTTTCATTATTCCCTTTCTTTTCTCGGACCCAAATATCGAAGACATAGAGTTGCAGGTTTTCGCTGTTCTTGGGCAATTCAGATGGACAGTGGGCAATAGTGAGATGCTTTTCACCTCGCAACTTTCCCCCCTGAAATGTGGGGATTCTGCGCTCTTAAGATGAGAACTCTGTGAATTCAACCCCAATACAAGGCCCAGCCTGAGCATTATCCGAGATCTTTTATCTGCAAATGAGCTTGAAGAAAAAATGGTAATTTAGTCCCAAAATAGGGCCTAAATCAAAATATTACCAGGTGTCCGCAAACCCTCTTACCCATTAATCCTTGATTCTCCCCAGACTATCTGCCGGGTAATCAACCAGGATCTCACTGGGGTGAAATTAGCCTAACCTAATTTTCCCTTTCTTTTTCGTTCATAAAAGTTGCAATTTTCAGGAATTTGTGAAAGTTCAGGAATGTCGATGACAACCTCCCGCAAAACAGCCAATCCGGAGCTTTTCCCATTCGATCTGGTCCGTCCTCACATCGAAAAAGTAGAAGCTCTCATCCGAGATCAAGTTCGTGCCTTCGATCCGGGTGTCGAGCCCTACATGGAATATATTTGTGACACCAGCGGCAAGCGTATCCGTCCTGCTCTTACAGTCCTCACCGGCGGGGCGACTGGTGGATTGCAGGATGAGCATGTCAATTTGGGAGTAATCCTTGAACTCATCCACATGGCAACCTTGGTTCACGATGACATCATCGATGGAGCCTCTTCCCGTCGCAAAGTCCCCACTGCAAATGCAAAATGGGGCAATGGTATGGCGGTTCTTCTAGGAGACGCTCTCTTTTCACATGCTTTGAAGCTCTCGACTGATTTTGAAAACCCTGACCTGAGTCGCGCAATCAGCCTCGCCTCGCGCGAGGTCTGTCAGGGCGAAATACTCCAAACCCAGCGTCGCTTCGACCTTACCCTTACGAAGAAGGATTATTTCAAGATGATCGAGATGAAGACAGGCGCCTTATTCGCAGCAGCCTGCCAACTCTCGGCCATCATCTCGAAGACTCCAAAAACTGTAAGCGACGCAATGTTCGAATACGGCATGAAACTTGGCACTGCCTACCAAATTTATGATGACGTGGTCGATCTTATCGGCTCCGAAGATCAAATTGGAAAAACGCTCGGCACCGACCTCGAAAAGGGAAAGTTAACTCTACCCATCCTCAACCTGTTAGAACGCGCCAACCCTAAGCAAAAGGAGCTCCTCTCAAAGCGCATCATCGAGCACAAACCGCTCGACCTTCCAATTCTTGTCGGCATCGCCGAGTATGAGGGCTCGATGTCAGATGCGATCGATACTGCCGCCAACTTGGTTTCCGATGCTCGCAACGCTTTGAAGCTCCTCAAAGCCTCTGAATCCAATGAGGCCCTGCGAAATATCACCTTCTTCGTCGACCAACTCCTCGAAGGCTGTCGATAAAGCCTTTTCAGTTTACGGTTTCACGCTAAAATTCAATTCACTATGGATGACATCAAAATCACGCTGCAAACCAGTGGAGGTAATATTAACCTCACCCTCTTTCCGGACGACGCACCTGTCACGGTGTGTTCTTTTCTCCACCTGGCCTCACGCGGTTTCTACAACGGGCTAACCTTCCACCGTGTCATTCCCAATTTCATGATTCAGGGCGGCTGTCCTGATGGGACGGGCAGGGGAAATCCTGGATACAAATTTGAGTGTGAATGTAAACCGCACCGCCGCCACGACAAACCAGGTATTTTTTCGATGGCGAACGCTGGTCCTAACACTAATGGCTCGCAGTTTTTCATCACCCATTGCCCTACTCCGCACCTCGACGGTAAACACACCGTTTTCGGCGAAGTGACCGAAGGACAAGATATCGTCGATTTAATCAAGGGCGGTGATCTAATCAACGAAGTCGTGATTCACGGCGATACCACCGAGCTTTTCGAAAATCATAAAGATCGGATCGCTGATTGGTCGGCCTAAACTTTTTGGTATCCAATCTCTAGGCCCCGCTCGGTTACCCAACCGGCGGGCTCTTTTGTCTTTTGATTCTCAAATAGCGAGCAACGACTGAAAATCTCACCTTGGAAATCCCTAAAAAAGCAGGAAGTTTATCTTCGACAAGGAAAGCCGTATCTTGCTGATAAGGCTCAAAAATCTCCTCCTCAGGATTTTGGCGACCTTTACATATTGTATCTACAAGAAAAAAGAGGCCTCTCTCTTCGAAAAATGTTACTAATTAGAGCGTATTAAACATCCTCACATGAAGACTTTAAGCCACCATATTATGCTCGCGCTCTGCGCGACAGGCTTTGGGTCTTCTCAAATCCACCCTGTCATAATCGACAACTGCACTAAATGCCATGGTGGGGTGAAACAGAAGGGTGGTCTTGATCTTCGCACTATTACTGCCGCTCTCGAAGGCGGCGAAACCGACACCGCCCTCGTTCCAGGAGATCCAAAGGCAAGTCCGCTTTACCAGGTTGTTCAAGCCGACTCAGACCCACACATGCCGCCGAAAAAACAACTCCCGGCCGAGGAAATCGAAGCACTCAAAACTTGGATTAATGATCTAAAAATCACCCCACCCAAAAAACTCGTCCTCCCGGATCCCAGCAAACAGCCCACCGCAGTCATTGACCAATTAATTCACAGCAAATGGCAGGCTGAAAAAATCGCCCCTGCACGACGCTCGAGTGACACCACTTTTGTGCGTCGCGTCTACCTTGACCTGCTCGGCCGAATCCCCCGTCTTCCCGAAATCAATTCCTTCCTTGCCGACCAAAACCCAAAGAAACGTGACCTTCTCGTCGACCACCTTACTGACACCGACGATCACGCCGATCACCTCGCCCAGGTCTTCAACATCGTTTTCCTAGACCGCGCTCACCTTCGCAAGCGCAGCCACAGCAATCGCAAACTCTGGCTCGATTACCTCCGCTGGGCCTTCAAAACCAACCGACCCTGGGACCAAGTCGGCCGCGACCTCGTCCTGGCTCGTCCTAAATCGGACCAAGAACGTGGCGCCTCATGGTTCATTCACGACCAACGTGACGACCACAGCCAGATCGCCACCCGCGTCTCCCGAACCCTCCTTGGCAAACAAGTTCAGTGCGCCCAGTGTCACGATCATCCTGTCGCACCCGAGATTGAACAGCGTCATTACTGGGGGCTCGTCGCCTTCTTTAACCGCAGCCTCAATGTCAAGACTCCCGAAGGGCCCCGCGTCGCCGAACGCGCCAGCGGTGGCTACGATAAATTCGCCAACCTTGAAGGTAAGGCGGACGAATCCCAACTCATTCTCTACTCTAACGAAATCATCACAGAAACTGGCGGCAAAAAAGCCAATGATTCCGCAGAACTCTACTCCGTGGGCCCGCCCAAGCAATGGTTTCGTAAACTCAAGAAGGACGAAAAACTTAAAAAAGACCTACCTAATCTTCCCGTCCCAAAATTCTCTCGGCGCGAAGCCTTCGCTCAATCCTTCACCAGTGACAATCCAGATTTCTCCCGCGCTATCGTCAACCGCCTCTGGGCTCTCATGTTCGGACGAGGCCTCGTCCACCCCGTCGATCTTATGGACTCCGCCCATCCTTCCAGCCATCCCGAACTTCTCGCTTGGCTCGCACGCGATTTTTCAAACCACCAATACGATCTCCGCCGCCTTATTCGACAAATCGCCAAATCCTCCTCCTACCAACTCGACTCCCGTCCCGCTCCTTCAGCAGGACAACCCCCGCTCGATTCTTTCTTCGCGCGGGCACTCGACAAACCACTCTCTGCCGAAACTTTCACACGCTCCCTTCGCGTTGCGCTTGGCCATGAGAACCCGAACGACGAAACCCTTCGGAACCATTTCGCCATGATCCTCCCCGACCTTTTTGCGGAAAATTTCTCTCCCTCGGTTCAGCAAACAATGTTTCTGACCAACGCTCCCTTTTTTGATGAAATCATCTCTGAAGCCCCCCTCCTCAGCCGGCTTCAAAATATCGAAAGTCCGCAGGCTCTCATCCAGGAGATCTTCCAATCCGTGCTCTCCCGCGCACCAGAACCAAGCGAACTCGAACGGTCACTCTCCTTCGTCAAAACAAAGAATAAATCCTCAATCCAACACTTCGTCTGGGCTCTCGTTACCAGTGCCGAATTTCGCTTCACGAACTGATGCCCAAGCCCGATCCATCTCAAAACTGCGGTTCGCCGGATCATAACATCCACCGCCGCAAGTTTCTGCAAGGTCTCTCCGCCGGAGCGATCTCTTCGATGAGTTTCGCCGGCCTGTTTGGAGCGCCTACTTTCGCTGAAATTGCCAACAAAAAGCAAAAACACTGTATTCTTCTTTGGCTCTGCGGCGGACCCAGCCAGTTTGAAACCTGGGATCCAAAACCCGGCACCACCACCGGCGGCCCATTTAAAAGCATCCCTACGAGCGTCCCCGGCACCCACTTCTCCGAGCTTCTTCCCAAATGTGCCTCCATCGCTGACAAGCTCGCAATCGTCCGCTCCATGCACACCAAAGCAAAGGAACACACTGAAGGAATCAACCTTCTCCAGCGCGGCCACGCTCCGAGACCCCCATTTACCCGCCCCACCATGGGCTCCGTCCTTGCCCAACAACTAGGTCAGCTCGATTCCAAACTGCCTAACTTCATTCTCCTCGACCCCTGCCCGGAAGGAAACGAATTTAAAGGTTTCAAAGCCGGCAACTGGGCCGGATGGCTCGGCGCGGAATATTCACCTGTTCGGGTTGGCGGTGATTATAAAATTCCTAACGCCAACCGTCTCGACTCCATCAGTGAGGACGATCATGAAGCCCGCGAAGCCCTTCGAAAATTCTTCAGCAAAAAATACGAAAATGATCGTAAGTCCTCTGCTGCCGGATCGTGGAATGCTACCTTCGAACGCGTTAACGGCCTAATGAGCTGCGCCCATCTCTTCGACCTTGAGAGAATTCCACAAGCCGACCGCGACCGATACGGACCTGGTGCATTTGGCCAACACGCCTTGCTCGCCCGTACTCTCGTCGAAGAAGGCGCTCCCTTTGTCATGGTTGCCAATGGCATGCCGTGGGACAGCCACGTTTTCAACCATGAGATCTACCAAATGGTTGTTCCCGATCTCGACAACATCATCTTTCAACTCACCAAGGATCTCGAAGACCGCGGCATGCTCGAAGACACCCTCGTCATTGCGATGGGCGAGTTCGGACGTTCTCCCTGGATTAATCAAGCCCGTGGACGCGACCACTTCCCCGACGCTTGGTCTCTCGCAATGGCTGGTGGAGGTGTCCAAGGCGGAGCCCTCGTCGGAGCCACCGACAAATACGGCGCCGAAGTCATCGAGGATCCCTTTAACGAAGAGAATCTCTTTGCCACCATCTTCTCCGCTCTCGATATCGACCCTCACTCCGAATTCGAAATTGACGGATTCCCCACCTTCCACCACGTCGAAAACAAAGCAGCCCCCATTTCACAGATCCTCTCATGAAATCTCCATCGCTCAAAAAAGCCAAGGAGATTAAACTCCCTTCACACGTCCTCGACCTGACCTTTGGTCCGGGCAAAAAACTCTATGCTGCATGCCTTGACGGTGGCATTTACGAAGTCTCTACGAGCTTCAAACCTCTCGGTGATAACTTTCAGGAGATCGTCCGCCATGACAATTACGCCTCTGGCATCAACTGGTCCGCCTCTCAAAAAACCCTCATTTCAGCGAGCTATGACGGTGACCTTAAGTGGATCGACCCCAAGGAAAAGAAAGAGAGCAAGACCGTCAAAGCCCATACCTTCTGGTCTTGGCAATCCCGGCTCTCTCCCGACGGCAGACTCATTGCCACAACCACCGGACAATACCTCTGCGGCGGCTACAAATACGAACCCGCTCCCGAAACCGAGCCCTCCGTAAAGGTCTTCGACGTCGCCACCGGGGAGCTACGCCACTCCTTCCCGCACACGCCACCTGTCCAATCTGTCGCTTTTTCAAACGACGGGAAAATCCTCGCTGCCGGAAACCTCATGGGGGAAGTCATCCTTTGGGACCTGACAAAAGACGGGAAGGAAATCGCAAGAATCGAAACACCGGATTTTACAGGCTGGGGCATCATCAAAGGCCACTATTACACCGGTGGTGTGTTCGACCTCCACTTTGCGCCCGACGACCAATCACTCTACCTCGTCGGCATGGGCTCCACCACTGATCCCGCTGCGGGAAACGGGAAACAACTTTGGCAAAAGTTTACTTGGAAAGATGGCCCCAAAAAAGAAGGAGCCGCCGCCGATGGTGAAATCGGGCAAGGCCTTATGGAAACGCTCGCCTTCCACCCGAAAGGCAAGTTCTTCCTCATGGCGGGCCGCCTCTTTAAAGGTAACTGGAACGCTGCTCTTTTCGATCACGAAAGCGGCTCTAGACTCCACCAAAAGAACATCGGCTTCCGCATCTCAACCTCCGCCTTTACCCCCGACGGAAAACGTCTCTTCCTTGGCGGCGGCGCCAACCAAGGCCGCCCTAGCGAAAAAAAGAAATGGGGCCGCATCGTGATCTACGACGTCAGTAGCTGATCGATTCCGATAACCCAAAAAAAGACATTTCCGGCAACCGAAATTCTCTACTCCCCGCACGGTCGCCGCGTCCCTGATTCAAGATAGAGGAGTGCCTTTTGATAGCTGGCTCCAGTTAAAAAATGGTCCAGATTTCCATCTATGAAACTCCGGTGCGCTTCGTGCCAAGATATGATCGCTTCGCTCACACTCTTGAGGGCCTCAAGGTGGGCCTCCGGATCCCGATCACGGAATCCATGATCAGCAATCACCGTAGTCCGAGCTTCGAGGAGCTTTGCTAAATCGGGGAAATTCATAGTGTTGGTTAATTCTCCCGTTAAAAGATTCCTCGGCAACTGAATTCGAAAACAAAACCTTCAGATTGCCTGTAAGGAGCAAAATTGTTATACTCAATACCCTCCTAATCCAAATTCTTAAGAATTTTACGGCTAGTATCGATTACGAAATAAAATAAGATTAGGGCTTTTGTGATTCGGTGAATTAAGGTTCCCCCTTTGCCCCTCCTCCACTCCGACTCCAAAGTTCCCTCCCTCAAGCAAATTCCTAGCACCTTCACCATAAAGTGTTATTCTTCAACTCCGTGGTCTTTCCTCCCCAACTCTCTCGCTCGGTGCTTTCGATGCTCCTCGTTCTTTCTGGCATTCTACATGGCGTTGATTTCAGTCGATCCACTGGCGATCTCGTTTACGAGGACGGTGAGGGAAATACGTTACCATACCGATTATTTCTTCCGGAGGACTATGATGAGAATGACGAGTATCCCTTGGTCCTATTCTTTCACGGCGCGGGAGAACGAGGACGGGACAACAAATTACAGGCCAATGGGGGAGGGCATATAGAGAATCTTTTCAAGGCAACGCAAGGGACGGTCTTTAATGGTCGCTACAAAGCATTTCTTCTAACACCGCAGTGTCCGAGTAACGACCAATGGGTCAACTGGCCATGGTCGAGGGGTTCATACACAGATATCGAAGAACCAGAGGAGGGGCATTCCATGTATTCCGCATTGGCGATTCTCGATCAGGTGATTGCGACCTATCCGGTCGCTATTGATCAGATTTATGTGACGGGCTTGTCGATGGGAGGCTTCGGCACTTGGGATTCGCTACGTCGTCGCCCCGGGAAATTTGCTGCCGCTCTGCCGCTGTCAGGTGGGGGTAACAAGAGCCAGGGCTCCTCTTTCAAGGATGTGCCGATCTGGCTCTACCATGGCAGCTCCGACACAGTCGTTCCTACCAGAGGTGCAGATGAGATGCAGAATGCAATCGTAGCCGCTGGGGGGGCTATTGAATACACGCGGCCCAACACAGGCCACTCAGGTTGGGGAACGTTCTATAACAATCGGACGTATCGCAATGCGGCTGGGCAGCCGGTCCTCGAATGGCTATTTTCGCAGACACTTCGAGGTCCATTGCAACCCTTCGCCATCACTAAAATGGATGTGGGCCGAGTCGATGGAGAAGCTAAAATAGCTCTGAGGTGGAACTCACGGCCTCGAACGACCTACGTGATCCAGAGGCTTCAAGATAATGGAAGCTGGACTGACCTTCCGTTTGCTGTGAAGACTTTGGGAGGCACCACTTCAACCCAATTCCGTATCGCGTCGGGGATTAAAAACAGTATTTTTAGAGTAAAAGAAGGCCTGCCATCTGCCGATCTTCTTGAAGAGTCCAACGTGCGATGGTTAGTACCCGCTGACAATTCGATTCACGACGCCTGGAATACCCAAGTAGAACCAGATGGTGCTGAATTTTTTACTGGGGTCGGGCTGGGGGTTGGATTTGAAACTAGACCAGATATCTTCGATCCGCTCATCGACACCTACGTGCTTGACGAGATGCTAAATCAGAACGCTTCAATCTATCTTCGCTACGAATTCAACCTACCGCCAGATCGCGAATATACCGCCCTAGATCTAGGGATGCGCTACGATGATGGATTTATAGCGTATCTTAACGGCACACAAATCGCGTCTGGAAATACTCTCGAGAACAACGACTGGGATGCTCGGGCGACAAGGTCGCACCCTGATTCGAAGGCGATCGAATTCGAAATTTTCAATCTGTCAGGATTTATACATGTTTTGCGTCCTGAGGGGAACGTGCTAGCGATCCAAGGGATGAATAGTTCTTCGAGAGGCTCAGATTTTCTTATTGAACCACGACTGATCGGCGAATTTGGGGGGCCTTAGAAGTAACTTTTGATCCCGAGTTAAATTT
The DNA here is from genome assembly GCA_949373085.1 of uncultured Verrucomicrobiales bacterium. Classification (GTDB taxonomy): domain Bacteria; phylum Verrucomicrobiota; class Verrucomicrobiia; order Verrucomicrobiales; family Akkermansiaceae; genus SW10. The sequence goes on along the minus strand of CASICJ010000012.1, from coordinate 12,382 downwards.
TTAGGTCGCTTAGAGATCTCGCCAACTTCTCCACACGATCCACCCCAGTTGATCATTAGCTTTCATTTCGGTTAGAGTAGAATTAGCCTACCTAGCTCCTTCTCCTAAAAAGCGATACTGACACCCTACCTTGCATTGAGAAGTCCGCTCATTTAAACGATATTTTGAATTTATGAAACCTCGAAACCTTTTTCTCTTTATCACTCTGGCTCTTCTTCTAGTCCTGAATGCCGCAAAGGCACCCAACGGCAAGGAGTTCCCAGATCATTGGGGTGATCCACCGCTCCGCCAAACCAGAGACTTTCGCCCGTTGCCTGGAGGCTACGGACGCGGAAGTGGCACCCTAGCCAAATGGATTCAGCAGAACCTAGACAAAGACGACTTCAGTAAAAGTCAATTAACCCCTCTTGACCCTGGGGTCCGCTTAGCTGTGACACGTGCCAAAACACCCATCACAATTGATGGGAATCTCGCTGAATTTACCAACGCCGTTTGCACTCCAGTCGAGTATTTCCATCCGGACCAGAAGAATCGGCCAGCTCAGTTCTTCTACCTCTGGGATGACGAAGCCTTTTACGTGGGGCTGCGAACTCTCGACGAAAAAATCTTTTCCCCTATCGACCCGCTTTGGGAAGGTGATGCCGTTGAATGGTATTTTGACACACGACGTGATTCCACCTTTCGCGATCAGAAATGGGGAAAGGGAGCCGTCCATTGTTTTTGGACGGCTATGAAAAAAGCTGAGCTTAATCCACGCTTTTGTCTTCGGCCTGGCTATCTTGACGCCATTGCAAAAACTGGCGTCGAGGTGAGCGCACGCCGATGGGAACGTGGCTTGGAAGTGGAATTTAAGCTACCTTGGGTGAACTTTCCTAATTTCACGCCGAAGATAAATGAGGTGATCGGGATTGATGCAGAATTATCCTACAGTGACGGCTCGCAGAGGTCCTATCGAAGCTTTATCTTTGGGAGTCCGCTATCGGTCGCTCAGCCGGGCAACTTGGCACGCGTTCAACTTGTCGATACTCTTCAGAAAGACCACTGGGCACAATGTGCGCCAGTGATGATGCCCATTCGGATCGACACAGCATGGGCTCAAGGAGGAAAGCCAAAAGTTCAAGCTCGCATTGCTCTGCCCGTAAATCATTTGGAGAAGGTTGGAAAGATCATGTTTCAAGTCTCCGATTTATCGGGAAAGTTGCTAGGTGAATTTGAAGCGAGCGAGACAGAAATACTCGGATCAGACCCCAATTTCTCGAGGAAGATTACGACTTGGCCAGCGGATCTAACCGCGCCCGGAAGCTATACTGCAGTTGCCGTGATTTATGATAAAAAGGGAAAGGAACTTGGACGAGTTGCCCCGCGAATGGTCAGTGTAAATATGAAGCAGGGATACTGAATAACCATCGAAAGAAAATTCCTCGCAGAGAACAGGAGAGAAAATTAAAATTAAAATTTTATTTAAAGAGTCTCGAGCAAGACCAATCCTTATCTGCTCCAGACAAATCCCAGCACCGGATCTCTTTGTCATTGCGGCAGTATACCCGCTTGTTGGCTAGAGCGGGATGCGACCAAACTAAGAGACGGCCTGAAACAGTGTGCGTGGGATCAATGATGCGCATGCGAAACACCTCGTGATATTTCTTCGGGGACAGCTCTGCCACGATCATCTCACCGTGATCGTTGAAAATAAGGGTTCGCCCTGAAGGTTCATGGTGTACGGTAAAGGCTTGTAACCATGGTCCCCGTCCCGATCCATCAGCCTTACGAAGCGGCTCCTCAGCAGCCCAAACTCGTCTGCCAGTTTCTATCTCGACGCAACGAAAGAGGCCCTTACGGCCACCTGAATAAACGAAGCCGTCCCGCAAATAGGCAGTGTTCATTACACCTGCTACTCCCTTACGCAGGTCTCGGCCCCAAGCCACCTTTGCAGACCTCCCTTCCGTATCCACCCGGATCGCAGCGGACTTTCCGTTGAAGCCCATAACATACACGAGGTCCTTCCAGACACGGGGAGCTCCAACTGCCATTCCATATTCAGGTTTGAACTCCACAGACCAGAATACTTCACCAGTTTTTGGATCTAATCCGTTCACGTTTTCAGCATCCCATACTAAGAGCTGTCGATGCCCATTCACTGTCTCGATCACGGGCGTGCTATAACCAGGGGATCGAGCATTCAGCGCTTTCCACTTCTCCTCTCCGGTTTTCTTATCAAAGGCTACCACTGTACTATTCTCACCCCCAACGATACAAATAAGGAGCCCCCCATCGACGAGCGGGTGAGCTGAAGTTCCCCAAAGCGGCGTCTCAAACTTATATTCGCTGATAAGATTCTTCCTCCAAATCGGCATTCCGTGCTCAGCATCATAAGCATGCAGCGCCCCTTCCGCACCGAGCGTGTAGACCATCCCATCATTAACTAACGGCGTAGTGCGAGGACCGATAGCGTAGGGAAAGACACTCGTGTAGTTGGCTTCGTAAATGTCGCTCCACAACACTTCGCCACTCTCCTCGTCGAGACAAACAATTCGTTCCGTTCCCGGAATCATAGCCCGCACAAAATTGACATTGGTTCCTGGCTTCAAGTCTTTCGATTTGTAGGGTTTTGCCTGTCGGTCCATTACAAAAACGCGCCCGTTGGCCACCGCCGGGCCGGAGTAACCGCTCCCCAGCGGTGTCGACCAAAGGAGCTTTGGCTGATGCTTCGAAAATTCGAGTTCTACTCCCTCTTCCCGCCAGATCGTGTCACGCTGCGGACCGAGATATTGTGGCCAATCGTTAACGGTGAGCGGATCGGTCGAATTCACTTCGTCTCCGAAGGCCAACTCTACCGACACTATCAAGAATAGAGTGGAAATTCGAGCTGCAGAGAAACAAGCAAAAAGGGTTTTATGGGGGATTGAATAAATTAGATTCATAGGCGTGTCATATCTCTTCTTTTGAGATCATCGTTACTGTTAGGACCTTGCTTGCGGTGAAAAAGAGTGAAAAGGAAAATCGATATGCCCAATATCCAATTCTCATATGACCATTCTTTTTGGGTAACTCGAAGAGTAGTCATCAGGATACAAGACGAATAAATCGGCATATCTTTTTCCTTCCTTGCCTACAAAATTTCCCAGCAGTTTAGAATCCAATACGCCTTGAGTATCTGATCCTCAGCTTTTCTCCTCTGCAAGAACCTTGCCAGCCTTGACTTCTTTGAACCTAACGCTTGGCTTATTTTTGCTATTTAGATCTTCGATTGAAATCCGGTGCTCTGTTCCATCTCTCAGTAATACTGAGAGCTCGGTTGCCGAGAGGGCCTCAACGGTTTGGATCATTGAAGTCCCTTCTTTCTCAAACGGCTCTATCACAGTGAGAAATTGAGCCGATTCCCCTTTACTGCGCGCGCCATAAGTGTGCCGTTGATATTTCGAGACTTGGCCGTGAGGATAATCCGCGCCAAATTCAACGCTCAACCCTTCAGCGTTTAAATCCGTCAAATCGATCCGGACTTCACCTTTGCCATTTGGTTGGGCAGGGAGAGACTCTCGAAACGGCTTACCCGCGATGACGACGGGCCCTGCTCCATAATCTTCACCAGTTTGAATTTTTTCGATATCTAGGCGCCCATCCACCTTATTACGGATACCGTTGAGAGTGAGTTTCCCCTGTTTTTGGAGCTCAGAGAACTGGAAATTTCCTCCATTCGTGAGAAGGAGCTGGCCACCTCCCCAGAAGAGGCAATCCCCCTTGCTCAGAATGAAACCTCCTCCCTTGCGGCGGTCTTCATTCTGGGTTCTCAGGGTGAGCGTTTTGGCATCAATTGGGATTTCCAAATCGATTTTTTTTCGACCAAGAATCCATGGTGAGAACTCGTCCTCGGCGAGAACTTCCCCATCGATCTCGATGCTAAATTTTGTCCATCCGGCTCGACGACGAACTTCGGGAGCAGTACCCACCATAATCTCTGATTTTTTTGGCCAAGCGGAATAAACATCGGCGTAGAGATCGCCTTTTTTACCTTTAAGGGTTCGCCAGTTGAGATGGGATTTTTCATCAAAGATAGTCCGAAAGCGTGTTTTAGAAGTGCCGTCTTTATCCCACCATTGACAATTCGTGATCAGCTGTGTGGCTAAGCGAGGATTCGTATCCATCTGCTCGGTATGACGAGTCTTTTTGACGCCCTCACCTTTGATATTTTGAAACCCACGTATTTGAAGCAGATTATCAAAAGTGTGTTCTTCTTTACCTTCGAGGTAGTCGGCGAGAACGATGTAATGGTCAGTAACGATTGCTAGACGACGCTGGAGAATACGTTCGGTCCAATCGCCAATATTTGCGACTTCGATTTCTTTGCCCTCTGAGTCAGTCGCAGCCGGCATGAAGACATCCTCAGCAGCAAGACGTTCTCGGCCGTTAAGTATCGCAGTTTCATCTTCTTTACGGTTTGGCCGTCGCATTTGCAATCCAAGGTAAGGTGGACATGACCAGCGGGCTTCAGTCTCGACAGCTGCCGCTTGCATTTTTGGGCCCGAATGAAAAAGAAGACGGCGCGATTCGACAGGCTCTTGATTACGACCATCCACCACTACCATGTTGTGATTGACGGACGATTGTACAAACATTCCGTACATAAAGCTCGCGTAGGAGTACCACAACCCATGCCCGCTAGAATAAAAGCTCCGGTCGTAACGACGCATAGAGTTGAAGTTGGTTCGATCAAAGTGCCCATGGTAAGCACCATGCGTCCCATATTTAAGGCTCATCTCAATCTGTTCACTTGGGTGGCGACCTGGTGTTTGAGATCGCAGAGTGATGAACCCAATACCATCAGAGTAGGCCGATCGAATACCAATTTCAGGAGTATCTTTCGGCAGCTCCGGGACACCGTATAACAAGCTTCGCCCGTCCTCTCCACGGCGCTTGACTAGGGCTGCGAAGGCTGGTTTTCGCCACATCATATAAGCAATCTCAAAACCTTCGTCGGATGTAAGACTCCACTCGCCACCATCGTTGGCTGCATAAATTTGCCCGTCGTGTGAAAGGTGATCAATGAATGAGTCCCACAACTGATCGAGAGTGATATGTGGCACTGGGTGCTTACCAAACTTCTGGAATGGCTTACCTCCAAACTCCTGCTTGCGAGTCTCTACGTCGTCTGTGAGGCGGCGGAATTCCTTGGAGTATCCTGGAACGAAGTATTGATCGATCATATTAACCCCGAAGGGTTCAGCGGCGAGTGCCATTTTACAAATATAACGCGAAACCCAGACGTTATAGTTGACTGAACCCTCATACCACCAGCCATCTGGCATGATTCCGTTAGCAATGTTATCGTAAACCCCGTCCGTGGCATAAAGAAAATGTTCAAACCAAGCGAAATCTTGTACCGTCAAAGCTAAAGTGAAGCCACACCGTGCCTGCTGGAGTTCAAGATTAGCGACACCGGTTAAGCTGATTCCGTGCATGCGCTCGCGCATCTCTAGATTAATACGAGCGTGATCATCATCAGTGAATACTCCAGAATCAGCAATCATATCGTAGATCTCACAAGCTTGAATGAGATCTTTCCCACCGACTTCGAAATGCACACCTGGCTTTGCAAGCTCGGCGTATTTTTTATCGCGGGAAATTTGCCAAGCGACGGCATGCGGCCAGCGTGATCCTGGCCTATTATCTTTAGCCTCGTATTTGAGATAACGCTGGGCTGCTTCTTTCGCCCATTCATAGTTATTAATTTTTTCGCGTACTTCCTGCCAACGCTTTGGTGTGTGAACAAGGTATGGGTGAGGAAGTTTCCGGGCTGTAATAAACTCAATTTCGCCACCGAACTGGCCATTCGCAAGGGCCATGATCTTTTGGCGCTCGCGACCGCCTGGTGGAACTCGGTCAGTGACGTTCACACGAATTGTTACAGCTTTAGTTTCACCTGATTCCAATGTGAGCTCATCTGGCTCAACCGAACCAAACATCACGTGTTTGCTGTAAGGGTTATGTGCAAGGGTAACGGACTGCAAACGATCGGAGCAGTTCATCACTTTGAGCTCGTATTTGAGATTGGCCTTTGCTTCTCCAGCAGCCGATCGAACCTCTGAAAAAAGTCTCAAGAGTGGGGCCGCGATTATTCGAACGCTTGGAACAGTGATAGAGCCAGTTTGGTTGTCGGCGAACCTGCCGCGGATCTCAATCTTTTGAATCTGACGGAAGGTTTCACCGAAAGGGTAAAACTTATCAAAGGCACTAAAGGGCAGATCAATAATTTCCGATTGCTTTGATCCGATGAAACTAAACTTGGCTCTACTAATTACCGGTGCGGTCGTACGGTAACTCGATTTAGCTTCACGCTCTGGAGTGTGAACGATGACCTCCCCGTGAAAAGACCGGCCTTTGATCGCAACAATCTCCAGCCGCAAACCATAATACTGAGACCAGTCATGGTGCTGCTTGGCAATAAAGATAGCACTTCCCGGAATCGTGATGGACCTCTTAGCCCCGAACCCTTTCCATTCGCCTGATACGTTGAGACCTTCTTTTTGGTGGTTTTCGCTACCGAGATTGAGCCATGGCTTGAGTTTGTCTTCGCGCTCTGAACCCCTAGGAACTTGACCGCCAGCAAGCCCAGAAAGCATCTGAGCTTGCCCAATCACGGAGCTACCCAACATAACGAAAGTGGTCGTTAAAATAAAAGAGATGACTCTCAAATTGGAAAGGTCCACCCGAAGACACCTAGCCTGCAAGTTGAGGAAGGGTCTTCTAACAGACATCATAAAAAAGCTCATTAAGAATTAGTAAATTTGCTTCAAAAGAAAAAACAACCCTCTTTCTTCGCCAACTACGACTTCCATAACCACCAAAATAAAATTCCCATTATTCCCAGAAGAAGATCTGCCCACTTGCCCTACAGAAATAGCATCTGAACGGTTGCTCTTTGAAACAAATGATAGTTTACCACCGTAATTAGCGATCGATAATTGGCAAATTTCGATTGGAAAGCCTGTAGACCTAAATGAAAATATTTCCGATCAGTATTCTAGGGTTTCTATTCGGAGCGTTTTTCGTAACCACAGGTGAACCGGTTCCTGTTGAGGTAGCGCACGACTTCATCCACCGTAAAATAAAATGAGCCGACACCTTACTAACTTGTTTCTTTTCCTCGTCTTGATCCCAAGTTCTTGGTCCAAGCCTTTTCACATTTATTCGCCAAGTTCTAAAGAAAAATTTCTTTGGGTTGTTGAGGCAAACCCCCGAGGAGAAAACTTGGAACTTAAGGTAGCCCAGAAGGTCAAACTCAATTTCCCAGGCCAAGTCATCACTGCTCATCCAACCAAGCCCCTGCTCTATGTCATTGCAACGAGCGGGGATCCCGGCAAGGTTCCAGGAGCAGTCGTGTATCTGAACAATGATGGTTCTTACCTAAAACATAAAAACGTAAATTTTAACGACGGAGCCTGCTTCCTGAGCCTCGATAAGGAAAACAGACACCTCCTCGGAGTTAGTTATAGGAACGGACGACTCAACATATACCCACTCGACCAAGATGGCATTCCCGGCAAAGCCGTCACAACGATTGACGAAGGTAAAAGAGAAGCTCATTGCGTCCTTCTTCCACCCGACGGAAAAAACATTTATGTTCCCTATGTTAAGGAAAACCTTGCCCTCCTGCAATATGCCTACGACGGCAAGACCGGAAAGGTTACTCCGCTCGAAACCAAAAACGCCAAGCCGCCCCTCGGATCGGGCCCGCGGCACATGTCCTACCACCCCACCCTCCCCATGGTTTACTTTAGTAACGAACAGGGTATCGGACTTTCCTCTTATCGCCGTGAGATTAACGGCCAACTCAAAGTAGCACAGGATATCAACATCCTTCCTGCCGGTATGTCCAAGATAGGCTTGAGTGCTTCAGACCTCGTCATCACCCCAGATGGGGAATTTCTTTTCGCAGGTCTTCGCGGCCACAGTCAGGATTTCAATCGCATCTCCCGCTACCGCATTCTGAAGGACGGCCGTGCCGAGTTTATTGGCCTGACTGAGGCAGACCGCATCCCTTGGGGACTGACTCTTTCACCAGACGGCAGATTTCTTCTCGTTTCCGCCACCGCCGGGGCCAGTCTTACCGCCTATCAAATTTCTCCGGATGGGGATCTTAAGAAGAGCACATCTCTGCCATGGGACCCAAAAATGTCAGACTTAGTCGCTCAATAAAACTGCACCCCATCTTAATTATAATTCAATATCAACCATGAAAAAACTAATACCTCTCCTGTGTGTTTTCACCTTCTCGGTTAACGCTTTCGGTCAATCTCTGGTTCAACCCAATGCGAAAGTTGAAAAACTTGCCGATGGAATGAAGTTTACAGAGGGCCCGGTATGGTTACCCGATGAGCAAAAACTTATTTTCTCCGATATTCCCAATAGCATGCTCATGCAGTGGACAAAAGAGGAGGGTTTGTCCGAATTCCGGAAAAGTGAAAGTGCCAATGGCAACATTCTCGACCTGGATGGGAATATTATTTCCTGCCAGCACGGTGCCCGAAATATCGTTCGTATCGACAAAGAAGGGAAAGCCACAGTTTTAGCAGATAAATTCAACGGCAAACGCTTCAACTCCCCCAATGATGTAGCGGTCTGGAAAGACGGCACGCTCTGGTTTACCGATCCACCTTGGGGATTAAGAGAACCGCATGAAATCCCCGGGCACTGGGTCTACAAGTTGTATCCGAAAACTGGAAAAGTCGAAGCTCTGATCAAGAATTTAGCCATGCCCAACGGCATCGTATTCTCGCCCGACTTTTCGCGCTTGTATGTCGCGGATACTGGGGGAAGTAAGCGGCACCCTGATTCCAAATATCATGACTATCCTGCTACTGTGACCTGCTACGCCCTGAGCAACAAGGGAACAATTGGGGAAGAACTTTTTACAATTAAGGAAGGAAGTGACGGCATGGCCGTCGATGTGAAGGGAAACCTCTACCTGACTCAGGGAAATGTACAGGTCTACGACCCCAAGGGTAAAAAAATCGGAACCATTAAAGTTCCACAGAACCCAGCCAATGTCTGCTTCGGAGGTTCTGATTACAAAACGCTTTTCATCACGGCTCGAACGTCTCTCTACAGCGTAAAGATGGTGTTGCCGGGTGCAGTTTCCAAACGGTCGATTTTCCAAAAGAGCAAAAAGTGAAACTTAAAGATGAGCTGATCCGGAATGAGCTTGAACCTCTTCTGCGGCTTACCTACGACCGATGCATTATCAGGTCGATCCCCCTAAGCGGATCTAATGAAAAGAAGAGATCGCTACCCAACCAGTCAAGATTCGGTTATTTCTTTCTAGCTTTGATAGGACCGTAGGGATCTTTCGGACCCTTAGCAGGATCGACATACTGAGCTAGATCTCGCATCGCGATAACGGTGCAACCTTCCTCCTTCAAGTATCGAAGATACTTTTTGAAGTCCTCCGGATCGCAGTTCACCCAAGCATGCTCGAGCGCGGGCACGCCGTGGAAGCAAAGGACGGCAATTTTTCCTTCACGAGCCTGTGCGACCGCCCACTGTAGATCCTTCATTCCCCAGTCCGGCCCAGCGTATCCAGTAGTCGGGACAAGGAGTGGATGGTCGCTCTTCGGATCGTAAGCCGGGCCACGCCCGCCACGTCCACCATCCAAGTATTCGGGCCGCACGCCACGACGGGCGAATTGATAGTTCTTCTTCGCCAAGACCTGCACCGCCGTCAGGCTATGAGAAAAACCAGGATAGCAGAATGTCGTAGGCTTCGGTATCTTGTATTCGGCGCATCGCTTCTCGATGTGCTCAATTTCTGCGGCCACTTGATCCGCATTCAATCCTGCCACATTGGGATGGCTCCGGGTGTGGTTCGCAATCTCGAAACCCATCTTGTCGAGCTCCGCAATCTCCTCCCAGGTCACGTAGTGCTTCTTATTTTTTAAGAAGCCCAAGCCCTCAGTCACAAAAAAGGTGGAACCAAATCCGTATTTCTTCACCTCGGCTGCCACGAATGACCGATCAGACTTGTTGCAGTCATCAAAAGTCAGCACTACAAGCTTATCCGGTATGGGCTTCAATACCGCTACTTTCTCCCCAGCGTCTGATTTTGAAAGAACCAAACCAAAGGATGCTGTCAAAATAACGAGGGCCAAAGACTTCTTCATTCCTGTTGAAATATGATTTCTCCCGCTCCGAGACAACCCCCCTTTCCTACTTAAAGTAAATTTCAAGTAATTATGAAATCGCCTCCACTTTGTGATTCCCCAAGGCATAGCATGATTGCTTAAATACCGATATGAAGCTTGAGGGCAAAGACATCCTATTGATTCCGGTAAGATGAAGATGCTAAGATCAATTGTGGTAGTTTTCATCGGAGTGGCTTGCGCGGCAGCTGAACCACTCGAATTGCAAAAAGGCGACGTGGTGGCTTTTGTAGGCGGTGCAGACTTGGTCAGGATCCAGGAGGATGGTCGGCTCGAGGCCGCATTAACTCTCCGGTTTCGTGAGTCTACACCGCAGTTCCGTGACCTCGCATGGGAGGGCGATACAGTCTATTTCCAGAATGCCGTTCGCGAACGCTGGCGAACTGAGGCCTTTGGTGGGTGGCCCGAACAGCTACGGCGTATCAAGGCAACCGTTATTATTTTCCAGTTTGGAAAAATGGAGTCTTTCGACGGGATCGGAAAAATCGCCCAGTTCACAGAAGCCTACGGAAAACTGATTGATGAGTTGGCAGGCGAGGGAAGGCAGCCAGTCCTGCTCGCGCCTTCGCCGTTTGAGTGGCCGGCAGCTCGAAACCGCGCCGCCTTGGCCTCCTACACCGAAGCGGTGGCAAACCTCGCGAAAAGCCGAAAGATCCCTTTCGTTTCGAGCGATCAAGTCGATTCGGTAAAAGCATTCATTCGCGGCCTGACCGGTAAGACAGAACCAAATGGACCAACATATGAGCAAATGAGCTTTACGGTGCGTGAAAAACACCGACTTTGGGTAGAGTATTGGCGCCCCACAAACTGGAAATGTATTTTTGGCGACGACCGCAAGCGAATCTTTTCCAAGGCCTCGCATGGGCGACCATCGATTCAAGAAGAATGGGCAACCTATCCGGCCCTTATCGAGGCCGCAGAGAAAGCGATCCAAGAAGGAGTTCCATGGCATGCACCCGCCCCTCCCGCTTTATCAGGATCGAAGGAGGCAAATATTGAGAAAGAGTTAGCTTCCTTTGAGGTATTAGAAGGGTTCGAAGTAAATCTTTTTGCCGACGAGTCTAATGGAATCGCGAATCCTTTGTCATTACGTTGGGACGCGAGCGGCTGTATGTATGTCGCCTGCTCAGACGCCTATCCGCAGATCGAGCCAGGAGTGTTAGGTAATGATAAGGTCATCACTCTGCGTGATACGAACGGCGACGGAAGAGCTAACGAATCGATGGTCTTCGCCGACGGACTTCGCATCCCCACCGGGATGGAAGTTGGCCCAGATCGCGTCTATATCGGGCAGGGAACCGAGTTGCTGACGCTACGCGACACTACCGGCGACGGTCATGCGAATGAGCGCCACACTTTACTGACCGGATTCGGAAACGGTGATTCACACCAAACCAGCAATTGCTTTGTGTGGAGTCCGGGTGGTGAATTGTGGTGGTGTCAAGGCGACGGGATTGAATCTCGAGTGGAAACTCCCTTCGGTGTTTCTTCACTGTTTCAAGCTGGGGTATTTCGCCTTCGTCCAAACGAGTTAAGGCTCGATGGACTCCTCGATGATTTTATGGGACCCGGAAATCCTTGGGGTATTGCGTTCGATGACTATGGACAATCATTTGTGATCGATGGTGCAGGAGGCGTTTCTTACCTGACTCCAGCTTCGATCCCTGCCAAGCGCCGTCTCAGGTTACCGCGGATCGGCAAGCCCGGTGGCTATTGCGGGATTGATTGCCTTGGGGCTAGGACTTTCCCGGATGGAATGCAGGGCGAATTTCTGATTGGCGACTACAAAAAGAATCAAATCAGCCGCTTTGCGACGAGCGATGACGGTGCCGGCTTCAAGCTCGATTGGAAGGAGCCACTCCTACGCTCGAAACACCGCAACTTCCGCCCAATCGACGTGAAAGTTGGTCCAGACGGAGCGATCTACGTGGTTGATTGGTATAATCCAATCACCTGTCACCAAGATGATTTCTATCGTCATCCCGATCGCGATAAGACACACGGAAGAATTTGGCGAATCGCTCCTAAAAAGGGTGTCTTGAGGCCTCCGGATCTAGTGGGAGCTTCTGTTTTAAAATTACTCGAGGCACTCAGAGCTCCAGAACGTTGGACACGACTCAAGGCGAAACAAGTCTTGGTGGGGCGCGATGTAACACAGGTTGTTTCTGCAGCTCAAGCATGGGCAAAGA
>CASICJ010000011.1 GCA_949373085.1 uncultured Verrucomicrobiales bacterium | reverse complement strand
TGGCAAATGCGAATATCGACGGCGGGTTGATTATCAACTGCAGTTGAGAAAACTTGTGACTTTTTGACAGGAACAGTTGTATTGCGCTCTATCATCGCGGTCGCACGGCTGCCCTCCGTCTCTATCGAAAGAGTAAGAGGGGTGACATCGAGGAGCAAAACGTCCTTCACATCTCCCTGGAGAACTCCACCTTGGATAGCAGCTCCGATAGCGACCACCTCATCAGGATTTACACCTTGGTGAGGGTCCTTACTGGCTAATTCCTTAGCAGTTTCAACCACTTTCGGCATACGGGTCATCCCACCCACAAGAACGAGTTCATCGAGTTCGCCGGCGCTTACTCCAGCCTCTTTGAGACACTCAGTGACAGGCTTTCTTGTGCGTGTGAAAAGATGATCGGTGAGCTGTTCAAGCTTGTTCCGACTGAGGCCAACCTGAATGTGTTTAGGACCAGTGGCATCCGCCGTAATGAATGGCAGGTTGAGATCGTAATTCTGCGATGAAGAGAGAGCGATTTTAGCCTTCTCTGCTTCCTCTTTAATTCTTTGGAGAGCGTCGGGCTGACCTGAAAGATCAATGCCTTCTTTCTCCTTAAAATCAGCCACAATAAAGTCAATGAGAGCGTTGTCCCAATCATCACCACCAAGCTGGGTGTCACCATCGGTCGCAAGGACCTCAAAGACGCCATCAGAGATTTCCATGACTGAAATATCAAAAGTCCCGCCACCTAGATCGTAAATAGCGACTTTCTGATCAGCTTTTGAATCAAGCCCATAGGCGAGTGAGGCTGCGGTAGGCTCGTTGATAATACGGCGAACTGTAAGACCGGCAATTTCTCCAGCAGCCTTCGTCGCATTACGCTGAGAGTCGTTAAAGTAAGCAGGAACAGTAATGACCGCTTCTGTGATCGTCTCGCCAAGTTTGGACTCAGCGTCAGACTTCAATTTACCAAGAACAATCGCGGCGATTTCTTGGGGCGAAAACACCTTTTTCCCACCTTCAACTTCAACCTCGATATGAGCATCACCATTTTCAGCCTTTACGATATCGTAAGGAACCCGTCGGTCCTCATCGGTCAGTTCCTCGAATTTACGTCCAATCAGACGCTTAGCCGAAAAGACCGTGTTTTTGGCGTTGGTGACGGCCTGGCGCTTCGCCGCCTGACCGACAAGGCGTTCTCCGTTTTTTGCAAAGGCGACTACTGATGGAGTAGTGCGTGCACCTTCCGAATTTTCGAGAACAGTAGCTTCCCCACCCTCCATGACAGACATGCAAGAGTTAGTTGTCCCGAGGTCGATTCCTAAAATTTTTCCCATTATCTTTATTTCCTAGTTAAATTAATTTTGAAGTGTTGGCCTTTTAGCCGAGTCGATTTGTGGTCTCTATTGGCAAGAGATGTGCCAATCACTCAAATCCTTGAATTACTAGTAAAACTACCATTGAGATTGTCTCAGGAGCGCCATAATGTCGCGCTTCGACTCAAGCTAGAACGACAAACTGTCACACTTGGCCCAACCCCGCCATTACTTGAGCGTTTTTAAAAGAGGCAGTTCTTGAGAATTCAAATCAGCTCAGGTAACCTCCGACTCATGAGTGATTCACCTTCCGAGGCAGAACCCCCGGACGAACGGTTTGCTGCATTTGTCTATTTTCAAGCCCAAAACGGGGGGCTTTTCCTAGGACGAATCCCAAATCCTACCACAGGCGAAACTAGTGTGAACATCCGGGCAGCTCAGAGCGTTGTAGATTCATTGGAAATGCTCACCGAAAAAACTAAAGGTAATCTAAATCAAACAGAAGATAGCATGCTGAAGGTTGCCACCGAAAACCTTCGTAAACTCTTAGACGAAGTTTCGCCCCCCCCACTCAAACCTACAGATTTATGAACACCTTTGAGCTTGGAAACTTCACCGTCGGCTCTGGTGACCCCTTCTTTATTCTTGGTCCGTGTGGACTTGAAGAAGAAGACTTCGCTTGGCGTATGGCCCGAACTTTGAAAGAAATCGCTGGCCGGCTCGAAATCAAATTCGCCTTCAAAGCCTCTTACGATAAAGCTAACCGAACTTCAGTGGATTCCTACCGAGGCCCCGGAGTCGAAGAAGGCTGCCGCATCCTTGGTGAAATTGGAAAAGATCTGGGCGTGCCCGTCACTACAGACGTTCACACTCCCGAAGAAATTGGAATCGCAGCCAAGAATATCGACCTGTTACAGATCCCAGCTTTCCTTTGCCGGCAAACCGACCTCCTCGCAGCGGCTGCCCGAAGCGGTCGTCCTGTCAACGTCAAAAAAGGCCAATTCCTTGCTCCGTGGGACATCGATCCCATCTTAGGAAAGCTCCGACACTTCGACTGTAATCAATTCGCAATTACAGAGAGAGGCACCACTTTCGGATACAACAATCTCGTTGCAGACATGCGATCACTGCCATGGATGCGAGAGAAAGGAGTTCCAGTAATTTTTGATGCCACGCACTCCGTCCAGCGTCCCGGAGGACTGGGAGGGACAACCGGTGGCGATGGCGAACTTGCCCCCGTTTTGGCTCGCAGTGCTATTGCAGCCGGAGTCGATGGCGTTTTCATGGAAGTTCACGAAAACCCTGCCGAAGCTCTCTCCGACGGCCCAAACCAAATCCCACTTGATCAAATCGAAAACGTTCTCACGCGCCTTCTCGCGATCCATCGCGCCGCTCATCCTGAATCATGAAACTCCCCCTTCTTATGTTGATTTTCTTCCTGCCCTCGTGCCAGAAGGAAGAAAAGCGTGCAAGGCCCCCCATCCAAAAAGAAGCAAACACCGAAGACCCTAATGAGAAACAAAAACAATCACTTCTCAATGTGCCGGCAGGAGCTGTAATTGAAGATCTCGTTCTCCCATATTATAACGATGACAAAAAAAAGGTCTCACTTTTGACAATAAAAGAAGTAACAGTCGCCGACGACCTTCGTAGCGACAAGACCATTCTTAAAGGTGAAAATTTAAAGGTCTGGCTTTTCGATGATGAGGGAGCCGTTCGCAGCACGACCGTTATCTCATCCGCCGATTACCTCGTAAATAAGGAACAACTCGTTGCCAAAAGCGAAGTGCTCATGATTGGATCCAATGGAAAATTTGCTGCCAAATCAAAAGGCGGAGTTTTCTCACTCACCAGCGGCCAAGCTATCTTACTCGGGCCGGCCACCGCACAATTTAAAATTCCGCAAAAAAAAGATATTGAAGCCCCATGAAATTACAGCCTCTCATCCTACTCACTGTCATTCCTATTCTGTTTGCGGCTCCCCCTCCCCGCGTAACTGATAAGGATCTTGCTCGCTTTGAGCGTCTCGTAACCCCGAGGGGAAGACCTGATCTTGGAGCGGTAGAAAGTTACGAGAAAGCACAAGCGCGTAATCAAGCAACGACTAAACGCATGGTGGACTTTTTAAATTCGGCCAGCCAACCTACCCTAATTTCTCAAACCGATTCTCCCGCACCTTCTCAGGATGAAATTGAAGATCCTCTGGAAGGACTTTTTGAACCAGAACCAGACACGCTACTTATTTCCTGCAGTAAAGGAATCTACCTTGATGGAGAATCCTATGAGATTGATTATCTAGGCGAAGTGAAAATCCAAGGCAAAGGACTGACCATGACCTGCGACAAACAGCTGAAAGCTCTGTTCTACCCTCCTAAGAAAGAAGAAGCCGCAGGAAAACTACCCACCGAACAAGCGGAGAAAGACCCACTTGCAAAATTCGGAGGATTTGGCGATCTCAAACAATTTACCGCAAGCGGAAATGTCCGGGTTAACGGTAAAACTGAGGATGGCCAAATAGTCTACATGGGGGGGGACAACGCTCTTTATGAAATGAGTAAAGAAAGTGACTTAGAAAACTCTACGATTACTTTTCGTGGGAAAAAAATTGGTTTCATGATGGGAGACGTCACTAATAAAAGTAAGATAGGAACTTCATACGCCATGACTTCCGTCTCCAACAACGCATGGATCAAAGCTGTAGTCCGAGGCAAAATGCTTTTTGTTGAATGGAGTCCTACTGGCTGGCTTACAAAGGTCGGATTTCCGCCACAAGCCTCGGAAAAAAAATAAGGAACACATGAGCACTCCATCCCCACTCCTTGAGGTCCAAGGACTCCAAAAGTCATACGGTGGTCGAAAGGTAGTCGATGAAGTAGGACTCCGAGTAAATCCCGGCGAAATCGTAGGATTACTCGGCCCTAATGGAGCGGGAAAAACCACCACTTTTTATATGGTCGCGGGCTTGGTTCGCCCCGATCACGGGCGGGTTTCTTTTCTCTCAAAAGAAATCACCCGTCAACCCATGCATAAGCGGGCGCGACATGGGATGGGTTACCTACCTCAAGAGGAATCAATTTTCCGAAGACTCAGCGTGAAAGACAACCTCCTTGCCGTCCTTGAAACCCGCAAAGGAATGTCAAAAAAACAACGTCACGAGCGGGCCGATTTTTTACTTGAGCGTTTCGGCATCACGCATGTGCATAACTCAATGGCGCTAGCTCTTTCCGGCGGTGAAAAAAGACGCCTCTCTCTCGCCCGCTGTCTTTGCACCGAACCAAAACTGTTACTACTCGACGAGCCTTTCGTCGGGATCGACCCAATTGCAGTCCAAGAAATTCACAAGATTATCCGAGAGCTCAGAGATACCGACGGTCTTTCTATCTTAATCACCGATCACCAAGTCCGAGAAACATTAGATATTGTTGATCACGCATCTCTTCTGGTGGAAGGAAAAGTAATGATCGAAGGATCCTCAGAAGAACTGGTTAACAACGAAACTGCGCGCAAACTCTATTTTGGATCGGATTTTCGTTTTTAAAAAAGGTATTAACCTTTTCCCAAGTCGCCAAATTAAGCGACGGGTGGCTCTCGACTCTAAAGTGAGAACCCGTCAAAATTAGGAACAATACGATCCGCACCGCAGGCAGCAAGTTCCTCTTCGCTAAAATCACCAGTCGCAACCGCGACGCATTTCACCCCAAAAGCATGAGCACAAGCAACATCCTTAGGAGTGTCGCCAATCACAAGAATCTCATCCTGAGAGAACTTCATCCCCGTCGATTTTTCGGCCCGCTCCAAAGCGATTGGACCTAGCTTATTCCGATTCCAGTGATCATCTCCGTAAGCTCCAAATTGAAAATAGTCGGCGATACCATAGTGAGAAACTTTGATCATCGCTCCTCTTTCGATATTCCCAGTCAAAAGCCCTAAAGAATTACCCTCTTCTCTCAAGGAAGCTAACATCGTGTTCACACCTCCAAGAAGGCACCCCACATAATTAGGGCTTCTTAGATTGTCTCGTATTCGAGACAGGTAGGATTGATAAAACCGCTCTTCAACTACCGGATCGTATTTGCATCCGAAGTATTCAAAGAATCCTTGAAGAATTGCACCGTCAGTACTTCCAGCAAGATCAAGAGACGGACCCGCTGCGCCAAAAATTTCAACCGCGGCATCCTGAAGAGCAGTCAACCCCGCACCACCGGTATCCACTAGAGTGCCATCGATATCAAAGAAAATAAGCATCGAAGGATTTAGGGAAGATTCTACTCATCTTCGCTTTCGTGACCCTCTTCTTTTTCGATGTCATCCGAGTCGTCAAACTCATGATCCTTAGCCTCATCCTCATGGATAAGCTCCCCGTGGGATAGCATGAAACGGCGCTCACGCTTTTCAGCTGCAATCGGTGAGAGAACCATTCCGATAGCACGGCCGGCCAACTTGGGCTCCATATCAACGTGCGACATTCCAGCAAGATCATCCTTGACTCGCTCCATGACCACAAACCCAATATCGCGGTGGGCATTCTCACGACCACGGAATTGAAGCTGAACACGAACCTTGTTGCCCTCATCGAGAAACTTCTCAGCCCGAGCGCACTTAATATTATAATCATGCTCCTCGGTGCGGACGCGAAATTTCACTTCTTTCATCTTTACCGGGCCTTTGCTCTTTGAAGTTTTTTTCAACTTAGACTGCTCGTATTTATATTTTCCATAATCCACGATTCGGCAAACCGGGGGATCAGCTTTGGGAGCAATTTCAACGAGATCAAGCCCCACTGATTTGGCCTTATCGATCGCTTCACGAGTCGTCATGACACCGAGTTGTTGACTATCTTCACCGTAAACAACACGGATCTTAGGAGCACGAATTCGATCGTTCACCCGGGTCATATCCCGGCGTGCTCTTTTGAACTTTTTTTTCTTCTTAGCTATGGTCTTGGCAGGTTGTGGTTATCAGGGGGAGAATCCAGGTAGACACAAAGCCACCTTGAATCCGAAAGGTTTAAAATCAGCCGAGGAACGGCGCATGCTAGCATCATCTCTCATACGTGGGACACGCAAATGGATAACAACCAGTCACTAAAGCGATCGGTTGGAGATGTCTTGGGAAATCTTACTGACGAAATCATTCGTTGAAATACTGCCGAGATCACCTTGATCCCGATGGCGCACACTCACGGAGTTTTCTTCCACTTCACGCGCACCAAGGACGGCAAGATAAGGAATCCGGTCCATGCGCGCAAGGCGAATCTTGGCGCCAATTTTGTCACCTGCGTGGTCGACCGAAACGCGGGCCCCTGCCTCGGAAAGTTCCATCGCTAGCTTATCGGCTTCTGTGGAATATTTCTCGGAAATCGGAAGAATCCTTACCTGCTCAGGAGCGAGCCAGGTCGGAAACTTGCCCTCAAAGTGCTCGATCAAAAGTCCTACAAACCGCTCAAGCGACCCAAAGGGTGCGCGATGAATCATGACCGGACGATGTGCTTTGTTATCCGAGCCAATATAACTGAGATCAAAGCGCTCGGGCAAATTGTAATCGACCTGCACAGTTCCAAGTTGCCAGTCTCGGCCGATCACGTCTTTGACCACAAAGTCGATCTTGGGACCATAAAAAGCGGCTTCTCCAGGCTCCTCGGTGTACTCAACTCCAAGAGTTTGGACAGCTTCACGCAGGGCTGCTTCCGCTTTATCCCAATTTTCGGGGTCGCCCACGTATTTATCACTATCAGGATCGCGAAGGGAAAGCCTGACCCCGTAATCATTCATACCGAGAGTATTGAGGACCTTCTTGACGAGGCCGAGACACCCCTGAATTTCTTCACCAACCTGCTCTGGCGTGCAGAAAAGGTGAGCATCATCCTGAGTGAAACTACGAACGCGAGTCAATCCGCCAAGCTCACCAGATTGCTCCCACCGATAAACCGTTCCGAACTCCGCAAGTCGCACCGGAAGATCACGATAGGAGCGATGCTCGCTGTCGAAAATCTTAATGTGATGGGGACAATTCATCGGTTTGAGAAGAAAACCCTCGATTTCACCGGTGGAGATGAAATTGACCAAGTCACTGCACTTTGCACCTTCTTCCCCAAGCTTCTTCATGGCATCCCGCTCCACGATAGGCGGGAACTGGCTGTCCTCGTAATACGGGAAGTGGCCCGATGTTCGATAAAGACCAAGTTTGCCAATGTGCGGCGTGAAACACTTGAAAGTATCCCTGCTTGTCAAGTTCCTCGGTGATAAAGTCCTGCAACTCACGACGAATGATTCCACCCTTCGGCTTCCAAAGTGGCAGGCCCTGCCCCACCGATTCATCGAAGGTAAAAAGATTCATCTCTTTGCCCAAGTCGACGATGATCGCGCTTCTTCGCCTCTTCGAGTCGCTCGAGATGCTCGTCAAGGAGGGTACGATTCTTAAAACAAGTTCCATAAATCCTCTGAAGAGATTGCTTGTCTTTATCTCCTTTATAAAAGGCACTGGCGACTGACATCACCTTAAAGGCCTTACAATTACCAGTCCGGCCGACGTGAGGACCGGCGCAGAGGTCCCAAAAATCGCCATTTTTGAAGATCGATATCTCTTCGTCCTCAGGGATATCGTTGAGGAGATCCACTTTAAAGACTGATTCGACCTCACGCTTACTGACCGCAGCCAGACGACCAGACTTGGCCAAAGACATTGCCTCGTCACGGCTCATTACCACTCGCTCAAAAGAAGAATTTTCCTTCACCACCTTCTTCATCTCAGCCTCGATCTGCGGAAAATCATCGGGCGAAATCCGGTGCTTTAAATCAATATCGTAATAAAAACCGCCCTCGACTGGAGGTCCGGCGGCAAACTGAGCATCCGGCCAAATCCGCGAAACCGCGGTCGCCAGTACGTGAGCACAGGAGTGGCGCAGGCGCTCCAGATCCGACATCTGGTGGCGCTCTTCGAGGGTTTTACGGTCTTTTTCGTCTGCCATGGAAGCCGGAGATAAAGCAGGTCGGTGAAGGAAATGCAAGCGTTGCTCACAGCGGAAATGCGAGTATCTATAAACTTCGAATGACAATTCCGACCCTAAAGGACCGCCTCGCCGTCCGCGAAAAGCCCGCAAGCTCTCCTATGATGTTTCAAACGTGGAGTAATCTCCTTTTCCTCCACTGGGAAATCGATGCACAGGAAATTGCGAAACGAATTCCCAATCGTCTCTCAGTTGATCTGCACGAAGGTAAAACCTACCTCGGTCTCGTCCCTTTTTTCATGAGAAAGGTCCGGCCGCGCTTTCTACCGCCAATACCCGGGCTTTCCAATTTTCTCGAATTAAACATCAGGGCATATGTGCACGACGAACAAGGGCAGCCCGGAGTTTGGTTTTTTTCGCTCGATTGCGACCAGACAATTGCCGTGGAAGTGGCCCGTAAATTTTTCCATCTTCCCTATCAACATGCTCAGATGTCGAGCGAAGGATCGGTCTATCGCTGTCAGCGTAAAGATTGCGAAAAGGAAGCCGTCTTTGATTACGAAAGCTCCGGCGACCTCCGAACCGCAGAGCCGGGGTCACTGGAATTTTTCCTCCTCGAGCGCTACCTCCTGTTTTCAGAATCGCGGGGCGGTAAAATCCATTGTGGCCAAGTTCACCACTCACCCTATCAATTCACCAAGGCTAATGTCGCAAAAAGTAGCAGAGTCCCTTTAGAATGGGAAAAATTCTCAGTCAGAGAGGAACCCATCTCTCAACTCTATAGCCCAGGTGTTCCAGTGAGCATCCACCCGCTCCGCCCAGTAAATTGATGGTTACAAGGACTTACTCATACCGAAAGAAAAAGAGCGACAGGGTCACCCCTGCCGCTCTTCACACCTACGATCCCAATCGCAATGGATTGTGTTATCTAACCTCAAGAAGCCTTTCTCGCGAGAAAAACCTCTTTCGGCTTCTCTCTTATACGCAGGCTTTTCCGCATTTTATCAAGCGCAATATTTTGCAGTTGGCGGATCCTCTCTCTAGTGACCTTCAATTCGCTCCCAACTTCTTCTAATGTCATTGCG
Organism: uncultured Verrucomicrobiales bacterium; assembly: GCA_949373085.1. Taxonomy (GTDB): domain Bacteria; phylum Verrucomicrobiota; class Verrucomicrobiia; order Verrucomicrobiales; family Akkermansiaceae; genus SW10. The sequence continues at coordinate 40,085 of CASICJ010000011.1, read as the reverse complement.
GTTTTACCACAAAGACCATACCGGGCTTCAATTATCTTTGATTCGCGCTCATCGAGCACCTCGAGCAAAGAATCAATCTGATTGAGCATATTTTTGTCAGAAAGCACCTCAAAAGGATTCTCGGCATGCTCATCGCCAATGATTTCCGCAAAACTTGAGCGTTCATCGTCCCCCACAGGCGAATCCAGAGAGGTTGGCCGCTGTGCTGCCCGTTTCAGGAGTGAAAGCTTTTTGGGAGCCATCCCAGTTTCCCCGCATAATTCTTCGTCGGTGGGCTCGCGACCATAAGATTCGGCGAGCAGCGTCATGACACGACGTAATTTTGCAATTTTATCCACCATGTGGACTGGAAGACGGATCGTCTTGCTTTGGTTGGCAAGAGCTCGCTTCATTGACTGCTTGATCCACCAAGACCCATAAGTTGAGAGCTTCCCCCCTTTTGCCGGATCAAAGCGCTCGACAGCCTTCATGAGTCCAATATTGCCCTCCGAAATTAAATCCATAAGAGGAAGGCCATAGTTTGAATAATCCTGCGCAATTTTCACAACGAGACGCAAGTTTGCTTTAATCATACGCGTTCTGGCGTCTTGATCACCCTTTTTGATCAGAGCTGCCAATTTCACTTCTTCCTTTGAAGTCAGCAAGGGAGTTTCGCTGATCTCACGCATGTAGAGTCTTAAGCTGCTGTCGGCATCATAGCGTGAGGAGCTGATTTTTGGTGTTTGGGGGGGTGTTTTCATAGTTTTGTCTTTCGTAAAGCAACTGGAACTCTGCTTTTCGCTGAAACATCGTGATCACAATGTAAACTCAAGCATCTACTCAGTGTGACGCACCTATCCCCTCTTTCGTTACTTCATTTGTATGAAATTTACAGATTTTCAAAATGCATCTGGTTTTGAGCCTGATCCTCTAACCTTCTGCCCCAAACCATTCTGTTAGCGAATCGCTCGTTTATCTATTTTTCAAACCAAGACTAAATTGTTCCAAGTCTAAGATAATTAATGGGCATAGTTCCCACAAAAAAAGCGGGACCAGTCAGGGCCCGCTTTTTGTCTGGAATCGTGGCTTACTTCTGTAACCTAGAATCAAGCATCAAAGTTATATGCCGTTTCACCGTGCTCGGCAGAATCTAGACCTTCTGCCTCAACCTCTTCCGAAACCCTCAGCCCCACCGTCTTTTTGATAAGCGTAACAATAATGATTGTTGCGACTGCGGACCAAACGACCGTGATTCCCACCGACTTCAGCTGAACAATAAGCTGCTCGATACTGGAATAAGTTTCACCAGTTTCAGGATTCTCATTAAGCCCCAAGCCTCCGAGAACACCCTCGGCACCTAGAAATGCTACCATGATGGTACCCAATATGCCGCCCACCCCGTGCACCGCAAACACATCGAGCGAGTCATCAATATTCAATTTGTGACGGACAACTCCGCACATGAAGTAACAAATGACCCCGGCCGAAAGTCCGATCAAAAGAGCCCCCATCGGCCCAACGTGACCTGAAGCCGGCGTTATTGTAGCTAAGCCAGCCACCATTCCGGTCGCGATTCCAACTACCCCGGTTTTACCTGTTTGGATCCGCTCGACGAGGCACCAAACCAGCGCAGCTGTGGCAGCAGAAATATGAGTCACTAACATTGTCATCCCTGCCGCTCCGCTGGCTGCGCCCTGAGAACCGGCATTGAAACCAAACCAACCCACCCAGAGGAGAGAGGCTCCAATCATTACAAGGCCCGGACTATGAGGCGGCTGAAGCTGCTTCGGGAATCCCCGACGTGGCCCGATCATCTTGGCTAGAACCAGCGCAGATACCCCAGCCGTCGCGTGAACCACAATTCCTCCAGCAAGATCAATGGCTCCCCAACCGAGCATGATTCCTCCATCGGCCCACACCCAATAAACTGCAGGAGCATAAACTAAGGTTAGCCACAACGCGGTGAAAACCATCACCGCAACAAATTTCATCCTCTCTACAAAAGCACCCACGATCAAACCAGGTGTTATGATGGCAAAAGTCATCTGAAATATTACGAACACCGTATTTGGGACTCCATTGGAATTATTACCCTCCACTCCATTCAAGAACACGTTGCTAAGACCTCCCAACCAGCCACCTCCCAACAAGCCTGAATCTCCGGAGTCAAAGGCGATGGTATAGAGGAAGATCACCCACATGATCGACGCCAATGCTGCGATCGCGTAACAATGCATTAAGACTGAGAGGACGTTTTTAGATCTCACCAACCCGCCGTAAAAAAGGGCCAAGCCAGGAAGAGTCATCATCAGCACAAGAACCGTGGCAGTAATCATCCAGGCTGTATTGCCGGTGTCGATTGGGTTCTCACCCTGAGCCCAAAGAGAGCCTGAACTAAGGAACAGCATTGCTAAGAATGCTCCGAAGGATTTCATGGAATGGCGGTATTTCGTCATAATTTGTCGAGTTGTATTCCGAACTATTTAGGTCGGGAATTACGGTGGAGCATTTTTCATGCCAGACATGAATTCTGCTCATCATAGCGTGGCACACCCGTTGCTCACTTCCTGTTGTTCAACTCGAACCCAAAAAAAAGATGCGAAAGCTAACACAAAAAATGACAAAGGCATGGCTGCTAACCTTAGCAGTCAGTATCCTCGCCGGATTCGGCGAATCAAACGCCGCAATGGACTTTGATACTATCATCTCCAAGACGGAAGAGTTCGTCAAAGCGGCCAGCGAGGCTGGTGATGACGAAGACAAAGCACCTGCTTGGGAAAGCTATGTTACCGACGATGCCAATACTGTCTGGTCAACCATCTCTGACGCTGTTGGCGATGAAGAAACCGGTGATGCCGCGAAGGAAAAACTGACCGGAGTTGGCGAAGAAGGTAATGCGGCCCTTTACGATAACGTTTGGAAGTCGACCAACCTCTACACTCAGTTCTTGGTCGATAACATTTGGGTTCTTATCGCAGCCTTTCTGGTCTTCCTGATGCACCTCGGATTCTGCACCCTTGAGTCGGGTCTTTGTCAAAAGAAGAACGTTGTGAATATTCTGTTCAAGAACTGCTGGATTATTTCCATAGGTCTCCTCACCTACTATTTTTGGGGATTCAATGCTCACTATCCTGGCTGGGACGGTGAAGGTTTTTTCGCGATGGGATCGATGGTTGGTCACGGTGCCGACCAAAAGCTCTTGTTTGAAACAAACCTCTACTACGAGGCCTACACCGTCTGGACCGACTTCCTCTTCCAGGGAATGTTTGCCGCCACGGCAGCTACCATCGTCTCGGGTGCTGTTGCTGAGCGCGTCAAGCTAACGAGTTTCATGATTTTTTCGGTCATCTTGGTCGGAATTGCGTATCCTTGGGCCGGATCGTGGCACTGGGGTGGTGGCTTCCTCAATGGAATGGGATTTGCTGACTTCGCTGGATCGACTGTTGTTCACGCATTCGGTGGATTCGCAGCTCTTGGTTGTGTCATTGTCCTCGGACCCCGTGCCGGAAAATACACCGCGAACGGTGTGAGGCCTATTCTTGGACACAGTATGCCAATGGCAGCTATCGGCGTTTTTCTCCTTTTCTTTGGATGGTTTGGTTTCAACGGAGGTTCTGTCCTTTCGGTCGAGTCAGCATCAGTCTCATACGTTGTGACAACTACTGCACTCGCTGCCGTTGGTGGTGCCGTTGGTTCAATAATCGTGGGTTGGGGACTTCTTAAGAAACCCGACCTCTCAATGGCACTGAACGGATTCTTGGCCGGACTTGTTGGTATCACAGCTGGCCCGGACGTCATCGGAACTACTTCATCAATCTTAGTTGGCCTGATCGCCGGAGGATTGGTCGTTGTTTCTATCCTTTTCTTTGACAAACTGAAGATTGACGATCCTGTTGGGGCGATCTCGGTTCATGGGGTTTGCGGGATATGGGGAACATTAGCAGTTGCAATCTTCGGTGGTGGTGACCTCATAGTTCAGCTCACTGGAATTGTTTCTGTCTGCGCCTTCGCCTTCGTCTTCTCATTCGTAGTCTTCTACATTCTGAAAATAGTTATGGGGGTTCGCGTCAGCGACGAGGAAGAAGCTGAAGGGCTTGATGTCGCCGAGCACGGTGCTCCAGCTTACACTGACTGAGCCACTTCCTACTGACCAACCTTTCAAAGACCGCGGGTTCGCCTGCGGTCTTTTTCGATCTTCATCCCTCGATAACCTCGTAAACTACGGGTTGCCCACTAGACACCATATTCCTCAACGTCACTGCGGACTGAACTTTTGCGACAGCCAGTTCGGCCTTCTCTACCGAACTGGCGTGAACCAAAGCCAAGCAATCCCCCTCACTCACCTGCTGCCCCAACTGGGGCAGCTCTGACAATCCGACAGCATGGTCGATTTCATCTTCCGCCCGCCGCCTTCCACCGCCCAGTTCGACCACCGCTAAGCCAAGCTCACGGGTCTCAATTTGCGCCACCCAGCCACTTCCGGGCGATTTCACCTCAACAATCGCCTCCGCCTTGGGAAGATACTTCTCGGGTTCGTCTACGAAATCGCCGGGTCCACCCAGTCCCTCGACCATTTGACCAAAGATCTGTGCTGCCTTCCCAGAATTCAAAGCTCGCCCCAGATCACGGCGCGCTTGATCCCGATCCTTCGCCAAACCTCCCAGAACTAACAACTCGGAGGAGAGGCTCATCACCACAGTTTCGAGCCGCGAGCGGTCGCTCTCCCCTCTCAAAAATTTTACGGCATCCAAAACCTCGAGTGCATTGCCCGCCGTTCCCGCCAAGGATTCATTCATATCGGTCACAAGAGCACTCGTTTTGAGTCCCGCCCCATTGGAAACCCCTACAATACTTTCAGCGAGCGCCACCGAATCAGGATAGTCTTTCATAAAGGCTCCGCTCCCTGTTTTAACATCCATTACCAAGGCTTCCAAACCCGCCGCCAGCTTTTTGGAAAGAATGGAGGCGGTGATTAAGTCAAGCGACTCTACCGTCGCCGTAATATCGCGGGTGGCATAAAATCGTTTGTCTGCTGGGGCCAGCGAAGCAGTTTGACCAATAATGGCAACCCCGCAATCCTTCACGACTCTGCGAAACACCTGATTAGATGGCATCGTTTGGTATCCCGGAATGCTATCAAGCTTATCGAGCGTCCCACCGGTATGTCCCAACCCGCGACCCGAAATCATAGGGACATAGCCACCACAGGCTGCGACCAACGGCCCTAGCATCAAAGAAACATTATCACCCACCCCGCCAGTCGAGTGCTTGTCGATCGCAGGTCCATCCAGATCGTCCCACGCAAGAATCTCTCCCGAGTCCCGCATTCCTTCGGTCAAGGCCACCCGTTCGTCCAGCGACATCCCCCGGAAAAAAACGGCCATCGCAAAAGCGGCAATTTGTCCCTCTGATATCGATTGATTACCTATTCCTTGGGCAAAATACCTAATCTCATCACGGCTCAGAGCCTGACCGTCCCGCTTTTTTCTAATAATTTCCTGAGTTAACATCGTGTTTAGCGGTTAAAGGCTTGCTCGAGCAAGACCCATAATTTGCTCCCTCCCCAAATGCCCACAATGCCCATAACACCGGCAAAAAACGGCGGAGCTGGAAGTGGCAATTTGCAAGCAGTGAAAATTAAGCCGACTATTAAACCTGTCCCAAGTGATGCGAATGCAACTGCCATGAATGACAGTCCCTCAACAAATGGAAAGTCTCAACACCAAATCATCGAACAACTTCCCGTAAAATTCTTTCCTCTTTAACTCACGAAAAGAAAAACTATCTTAGTTCTATTAACCACATGACCAAGACCCTCCTGCTCCTTCCAGCTCTTGCCCTCCCGCTCAGTGCCCAACTGAGAATCACCGAGGTCATGTCGAACAGCAATCACTCAGACACCGCTGCTAATGGCGATTGGTTCGAGATCACCAACACGGGGGCAACGGCCGTAAACATAGCAGGATACAGCTTTGACGATGATGATCGAATTTCTGGTGCATCTGGGGGATTCCCTCCTTATGTGTTGCAATCTGGTGCCTCGATGATCGTGCTCAACGATACTCCTGACACCACCTTCCGCTCTCTGTGGAATCTCGATCTTTCTATCCGCGTCATTAGCAAGTCCGAAATCAGTAACTTCCCGGGCCTTGGATCTGCGGGGGACGAGGTCAACCTCTTCAATAATAGCGGAGGACTGGTCGACCGATTTACCTTTGGAGCGGCCACCGAAGGATTCAGCTTTGCGAAATACAATGATGGTCAATCTGTTCCTGGGGGTCTTAGCAGTAATAGTGTTCTTGGGGCATACGAAAGCGACGATCCGAGCGACGATGTTGCTTCCCCGGGAATTTCATCGGATGTTCCGGCACCCCTTCCCCCATTTTTTGTGATGCCCTTCCAGACAAGCGTTATCGCTGGTTCTTCGCTTTCGGTATCGGAATACCGCGTTCGATCGGTTGACCCAAACCCCGGAGACACCATCTCTCTCTCTCTTTCCAATGCTCCAGCTTGGCTGAACTTAATTTCAGTGAGCAATGGTGTTGGCAGGTTTACCGGAACCCCAAGCAGCGATGATATCGGAACACATACCTTTCAGATTACCGCCACCGACAACACCAATCGAGAAGAGTCTCAAACATACCAAATCGATGTTCTCCCAGCTCTAACCCCCATCATCCTGAACGAATACAATGGCGTAGGCACCGAGGAATATCTTGGGGGTGGCGACGAACTCGAGGCCGGAGCTCCATTCGATTCATTCTTCTCCCGGATCGAAGGTAATGGAGGGGCATGGGTTGAATTTGTAGTCACCCAAAACTTGGACATCCGAAAATGGACTCTCGAAATCACGAACGAGGATAGCACCCAGATCCTCAAACTCGCAGACCATGTCGCGCTCGAAAGTATTCCTGCCGGTACGATCCTCACTTTCTCTGAAGGCAATCGTTACCTTGGAACGAGCTTCAATCAGACCTCTAGGCTTAATATCGATGGCTACACTTGGACCAATATCTGGATGCACGATTCCATTGTCATTGATCAGGCCAACAGCACCCACCCTACAAATTCCCCCATCGGCAGTGATGATACCCGTTTTACTTGGAAAAACGCCGCCGATGAGATCATTTACGGTCCTTCAGGGGAAAAAATCGCCCTCTCCGATTCAAATGACAATGGAATTGGCGACGAACCGATCGCAGTCGGTAGCAGCGAGGTCTTCCGCTTGGAAGCCAATCCTTCCGCTTCGACCAATCCTCTCAATATCAACTACGACGACGGAAGCTCCTCAAGCTATGGGCGGCCCAATCGCTGGAGCAACGATTCAATAGTACAGCTTTTCAACGGCTTCCTTGCGGTAAGCAGCCCTCCTCCAATCACTTCGATTTCCACTACCAAGGCAGTCAGAGGAAGTTACAGTGCTGAGGCCAGCTTTTTCGACTCAACCCACAGTGTGACGGGTCTCGCGATGCCCAACTTCATAGAAATGACAACCGCCGGAGCTACTCTGACTCTTTCAAGTAATCGCCTGCTGACCACCGCCGATATAGGAACCTACGAGGTAGCCATCCAAATCGATAGTGGTTCCGCCGCAAACAATCTCAGTTATCTCGTCTTTCTTCTCGAAGTCCTGCACCCCTCGCCCAGCGTCGTTCTCAATGAATATAACGCGGTCGAGCCCGATCGTTATTTAAATGGTGGCACCGCCACAGCCGATGAAGATGGAGCTCCAGCCTCCAACGACTCCCACTTTGGCCGAATCGTCGGAAACGGCGGAAACTGGTTTGAACTCGCGGTCGTAGGTGACGACACACCTGGGACAATCAACTTAACCGATTGGAACATCGAAGTGGGAAAAATTGCTCCTTCGGGCAAGTTTGTATCCTCCACCACAATTGTTCTGAGCGATGCCGCGACCTGGTCTTCAATTTCTCATGGCACCTTGCTCACCTTTATCGAGCGAAACAGCATAGCCGGTGGACTTGACACCGAAATCAACCGCGTCAATAAAATCGCTACTGATGGTTATGCGTGGACAAACATCCACCTGGGAACGCCAGGTTTCATAACAGGGAGCAACCTCGATGACATTCGTATCAATTCCAGTAACACAGCCTTCATCCTCAAAGATTCCAACGGCGCCATCATCTTCGGTCCTGCCGGTGAAGGAGTCGCTCCACTTGATGGTGTCGGAAGCTCTGAAATCCTTGAACTTGAAAACGATGCCTCTTCTAAAGTTTCCCCCGTCGATGATGCCTCTGAAACAGTTTTGGGATACGATGATGGTTCCTCGGGCTCTACCTTTGGTTCACCAAATCTGTTTGCGCCACTCGGATCAGAGGTCGATCAAGCTCAGGATTTCACCCCTTACGTTCAAACGCTAACCGCATTCAACGTTTACCTTACCAATTTGGGACTAGCGGGAACCGCGCCTGGAGATGACAGTGATGGCGACAGTTTTTCTAACTTGGACGAATACCTTTTCGGTGGAAATCCTACTGATTCGGCAGTTACTCCGATCACCTTGCACGACACGACGAACGGCACGATATCAGTCAACGTGAGAATTGATGATCCTATCTACAGCTTTGTGGCCCAACGCAGTACAGACCTTCAAAATTGGGTTAGTAGCGAATTAGAAATCGTTGATAGTGATTCTAATCTTGGCCCTGATTTTAAATTTCGCAGCATCATCTATGAAGGTGACGCTCCAAGGATTTTCATCCGTGTTGCCAGCCAGACAAACAACTAAGAAGACGAAATTGGAAAAGTCGCCATCTAGCTCTTAGTTTTCACCAAGGGGAATCACGCCTTAGCCAAAAATCAAAGCCCTCTCTTTTCCTTTTCCGCGATGATCCATCCACGATCATTTTTGGAGAGATATTTTTGGGATGTCTTAACAACGTGGCCATCAGGCTCGGTGAGCCACAAATTACCATTGTGGTAACGGGTCAGCTTAGCGAATACCACTTCATCATTCATTCCCATCCACTTCCGATACCCCCTTTTCGCCATCTTCCTCTCCCACACTCCACGATTGTGATCAATTGTAAGAGCTGCATTTTTCAACTTCCCCCATAATTCGGATTTCTCGCCTCGACTAAAGCCGCGCTCGCGGGTGTAAACCGCACCATCAGGCTGAAGAACAACCAAGGTTGGGTAACCCAAGACATTAAACTGCTTTTTTAATCGTTCAGCATACTTGCGCCGAGCAGTGACTGAGCCAGTCAACTGACCAAACTCATCCACCTCTCGTTTACCGCCGGTTGCATCAATCTTTAAACGCACTAATTTTTCCTTGGCCCATTTTTCAAAGTCAGCCTTTGCAAAAACCTCACGCTGTAAACGGGCGCACATAGGACTACCCGGACTCCCAGTTTTGGTGAACCATATTAATAGGGGCTTCCCCTCTCGCATTGATTCACGTCGAGCCTCTTGATAGCTGGCAACCCAAGAAGTTGTCTTCTTGGGCCGATTCTTAAACTTGTCTCCAAGCTTGAACTCAGTATCCAGATTCATCGGAGCCCAATCAAAGTCATCGTCCGACGGGAGCTTCATATCTCCCACTACCACATTATCTCCGACCCTTTCAGGCAAATATCCGGCTATTTCTGGAGTCATTCCGACAGCGATGTCTTCACTCTCCTTCTTGATCCTCGCGTTTGCATTCCCGCTCATTCCCGACACCCCATTTTCACCCTCGCTGAACTTTGACGATTTTTGGGCCTTCGGCCTAATTGTTCTTACCTCAAGCAAGTCTCCACAGGAAACCAACATCAAAGTGGTAACGAAAGAGAAAACAGCCAACTTATTCATGAAAAGGAATGTAGCACTTTCGTCAAGTGCCACGAAAAATGCATCCTAATATCTCCCCAAAAAAACAACCAGAGTTTAACCTCTGGCTATCTTGCATCCGATTGGGATCAATCTATTTCCTTGCGAGACCTGCGTTGTCGGCCTCAAGAGCCTCTTGGGATTTTTCAAGTGAAGCTTTGCTTTGCTCAGCCGCCCAACTCGAAAATGATTTTTGGCTCACAACCTCCATAACACCGCGCATATTAGCATGATTTTCTCCACAAAGCTGGCCACAAACCACGTAAGTCTCGAGCTCCTTTGTTGGCATGAACCACATAGGAATATCACGGCCGGGGATCGCATCTTGCTGGATCCGCATCGGAACAATTGAGTAGTTGTGAATCACATCGGTCGAAGTGACTTGGAGAATAATATTCCGCTTCACAGGAAGTTTGAGGATTCCTGAGACAAAGTCGTCATAGCCATTTGGGTCATCCGGATCAATACACGGATCGCCCGGCCTGCTGACAAGAGTCCGATCAATCCTGCCAAACTTACCATCTTCTCCAGGATAGTGGTAACTAAAACCAAACTGGTAAGCAACGGCGCGCACGCGGGCAGGGTCAGTCTGTTGAACCTCGTCAAAACTATCCGTCCGTTCCCACCAAAGAGGAAATGCAAACCCTAATAACAGAACAGCTTCGATAATCACCATCCCTATTTCCAAATGGCTGGAGACATGATTAGTAACGCCGTGATAACTTGCTTTAGCATTTTTAGAAGCCCGGAACTTCCAAAGGCAAAATAGGAAGAAAAGGGTCCACCCTATGAAGAGAGCGAACATGAACCAGTGAACAATATCGATGAGGTGGTCGACGTTACCACCGTGATCGGAATAATTCTCGGGAATCCCGAGCCATTTTGACCAGTTTAATGAAGTGAACATGGGTAAAAAAATTAGGAATTACTGTGGGGCGCAACATAATCGTCGCAATACTGGGAATCTAAAGCGGCGCGCTCACGCTTTGCAATTTTGACCATGAACCACACGACCATCGTGACGAGTGGAACAATGACTAAAAGCATCAGGGCAATCGCCCAACCTGCGGCATCCTGACCACCATGCTTGAAGGAGTTCGCACAGGTTGCGCAGGCTAGAACTGAGAAAAATGAAATCATGGATTTATTAAGATTTAAACAATGATGTCCTTTGATTTTCGTCTGAAATAAAAACCGTAGACAATTAGGACGACAGAAACGGCAAGAGTAATCCCCCCGAAGATTTTGATACCAAGTCCAGAGGACTGCTCATCAAAGAAAAGCGCCCAAATTCCAAAACCGGCACAGAACAAGGCAGCAATTGCGATGAAGATTAGATGGAATCCTTTGATTGACATGACTTAATACAGTTATTCCCTCGCTCCGTGGCCGTGAACATCAGTCGCCGGCTTCGACAAATCGTAAAAGCCATCACTGTAGATCTCATTACCAAACTGGATAGGATCGCTCTTTGACCAACCAATCAACCACATACAGAAAAATGCCATCACTAATCCGAGAACATAGAAAAAATAAATCATCGGGCGCTCGTGGTTTAGGTGCATAAAAATGAGCATCACAAGCGTGGCTTTAAAAGCGGCGATACAAAGGCCAATCGTTGCATCTACCCAATCAAACCCATGGTCCCCAAAGTCTAGCCACTCGACTGTCGCTACCATCACAGTTACCACAGTGAAAACAAACAACAGGGTACCAATAAACAAATAGAGCTTCTTCGCCTTTTTTATTCCTTCAATAGAATCCGCCATGATTTTTTAGTTTTGAGATCAGAAAAGAGTTTCGAGCATTACATCAAGTAGAGAATCGGGAAGAGAAAGATCCAGACAAGGTCAACAAAGTGCCAAAAAAGCCCCCCTACTTCGACCCGATTTGCCAACCATTCAGGGTTAGATTCATACATCTTGCGTCCAAAGAATAGGTAATAACCAAGCACAAGGGCACCACCAATCACGTGCAGGCCATGCAATCCTGTAATCGTAAAGTAAATTGCATAGTAAGTATTCCATTTAGGTGTGAAGGTGGACTCAAATCCAACTTTGGCGCGTGGAATTTCGAGATGGGGAAACTCGCCCTTATGAATCTTGTGATTAGCACCTGCGAACCCATCAAGAGAGAAAAGCCCAGCCCGCTTCAATGTCCGGGCTTTACTCTCTTGATAAACCTTGTCGGCATCATAACCCAATCCCCCGTAGGCGAGAATCTGATCCCAATTAACGCGATACTTATCATTGCGAGATGGAACACGCCCCTTCTCCTTGAGTCTCTCCTCCTCAGCCTTCAACCACGCCATGTGACAATCCCAAATTTTCTTGAACTGATTTCTATGATCAGCATCTTCGCTATCGGCGTGATCATCATGGCTGTCGTGATCAGGTGTGTGGGTGAGTAACCAGGTCCCTTCAATCACAGGAAGCGGATCAAGCGCTTCAGCTTCAGCCCGCTGAGCAGTGGTTCGGAAATCCAGGGCATCGACCCCCATGATCATTGGACTTTTGAGCACTTTACCCGTCACGAGAGTGTCATCACGAAGTTTAACACTCGAATCATCAACATTCGCTTTTTTGACAAGGTCGCCAGTTTCAAGGACTAAGGTAAACGGAGGATCAACCTTAAAAGTGACTTCCGAGGAGGCGCGGAGAGTCAGGATCTTGAGTTTCTCTCCGTCCTCGACACGGCGTTCTTTCCATACCTCTTTTTCAACAATATAGGTTGCGGCTTGCTCCTCACCCTTTTCATTTCGAATCCAATCCCACGAAGCAGAAAGAAACTCAGTCCGGATTTTCCGGTCATGTGAGCGTGCCTCAAGATATGAATCTTCGAGATCGTCGAGTAATTCGATTGTAAGTTCGCTACCCTTCTCGGCAACTTGAGCATTCTCGCTACTGACGAGCTGGTCACGATTCATTTGACCGGCAGACAGCTCGCTTTTATCGATGACTTGGTATGGCTCGACGAGAGTGATCTTGCTGTCACCAGCCTGACGAAGAATCTCCTGAACATAGGCCTCATGAGTCGGCCGGGTCAGAACGAAACTAAATTCCGACGCCTTTACCAAAACGCGGTTAGCCTTAAAGACACCATCGTCTTTCTTACGGTCCTCATCAACCTCAACCATGAGTCCATCCTCACCCAGCTTAGCGTAGTGTAGATGACCCTCAACAATCGCGTTATCTTGGACCGGGCCGCCGCCTTGGAGACGGACAGCCTGGTGACCAAACTTTGCGTTATACTCAATCCCCTTGAGCACCATAAAAAGACCGGCACAAACAAGTGTGATCGCCATGTAGATCTGAAACTTTCTCCATTCCCGCATCTTCAATGCAGCCCATGCAAAAACAACAGTGACCGAAGAACCGATCAAAACAAAAGTGTTGATCAAACCAGGAAGCACAGGAAGTGCGCGCTCTGGCCATGGGTAATCCGCGTAGAGTCGTAAGAACAAATAGCCCGAAAACAGACCACCGAAGAGAGTGACTTCGGAGGCTAAAAATAGCCAGATACCGACTTTCGAGTTGAAGAGACCAGTGTCCTTACGGGCGTTAACAATAAATGGAATTTCCATGGATCAAAAAGAAGTTATTCGGTGGAAGCTTGGCCGGAACTAGACCACTGTCGTTTGCTTTTCCGGTTCTGCCTCGGACTCTTCAACCGGAGCATCACGCTTAGGCTCCTCCCATTGCGGGAAGAAATCAGAATCATGGTCGGGACGGCTGTATTCGTAGGGCCCGCGGTAGACTGCTGGATCAAAGGTGAAATTGCCATGTCCCGGAGGAGTAGGTGTAGCCCACTCAAGAGTGGTTGCATCCCACGGGTTGTCACTGGTCACCTTCTTACCCCAAAAGTAGCTGATCACCATATTCACAAGGAAAGGCAGCTGAAATACCGCAAGGGCGATTGCAGATCCGGTCATAATCTCATTGAGCGAAATTTTATCAGCTACGGTAAGACCGAAAACGTTGACCCCCTCGGCTCCTTTCTCGATGTATCCTTCACCTCCGTTATACCACCGCCGGTGGAACCCTGCCATACCTTGGGTCAGCATTGGAAAAAAGAGAAGGTTCATACACACTAAGGAAGGCCAGAAGTGGAGGTGCCCGAGGAAATTATCCATGAAGCGACCCGTCATCTTGGGATACCAATGATAAATACCAGCAAAGAGACCAAAGAGAATTCCGGGAGCCACCACATAGTGGAAGTGCCCAATCACGTAATACGTGTCGTGGAGGTGAAGATCAGCGAGATTGAAAGCTAATGGCAGTCCGGTAAGGCCACCGATACCAAACATTGGGAGGAAGGCCGCAGCCCAAATCATAGGCATTGTAAAGCGGATTGAACCACCCCACAGCGAAATGATCATTGCTGTGAGCAGAATAACCGAGGGCACCGAAATTAAAACTGTCGTCGTCTGGAAAAAGGTAGAGATCACAGGACCCATTCCTGTCAGATACATATGGTGGGCCCAAACAATGAAGGAGAGGAAACCAAGAACAATAACTGACCAAACCATCGGCTTGTATCCCCAGAGAGGCTTGCGAGTGTTACAAGGTATAATTTCAGCAACACATGCAATTGCGGGGAGAAGAAGGACATATACCTCAGGATGCCCTAGGAACCAAAAGAGGTGCTGGAAAAGAAGAGGGCTACCTGACCCCGAAAGATCCATAGCCGCTCCACTTGAGGCAGAGTAAAGACCAGAAGGCATGAAGAAGCTCGAACCAACCACACGATCCATCAGCTGCATGATTCCGGCGGCCTCGAGAGGTGGGAAAGCGAGCAAGAGAAGAAAACCTGTGACAAGCATGGCCCACACAAAAAATGGGAGTCGCATCCAAGTTAGTCCCTTCGCGCGCAGTTGGATGATCGTAGTAACAAAGTTTACCGAACCGAGGAGCGAAGATGTAATTAGTAAGACTAGACCAATCAACCACTGCGTCTGACCCGCCAGAAATTGGTTGACGATTTGCTTGTCCGCATAGCCGGCGAGAGGCGAGTAGTTTGTCCATCCGGACTTGGCAGCCCCTGATTCCATGAAAAAGCTCATGCACATCACAAGTCCACCAGCAAGATAGGCCCAAAAACTGGCCATATTGAGCTTTGGAAACGCCATATCTGGAGCACCAATCTGCAAAGGTGTGACGTAGTTTCCAAAGGCCGCAAATCCAAGAGGCACCACTCCAAGAAACACCATAATCGTACCATGCATTGCACCGAACATGTTATAAGTCTCGCCAGTAACTTTTCCGTCATCTAACCAGCGAGCTTTCCATCCATCAGTGAACATCCAACTCATGTAACCAGGAAGTGGCTCATGCGGATAAGCGATGCTCCAACGCATCACGATCATTAAAAAGAAACCAAAAAGCAGGAACGCACCAGCCGACAGGCCATATTGGATACCTATCGTCTTGTGGTCTGTTGAGAAAAAATATTTCTTCCACCAAGGAAGAACGTGGTGGTGATCGTCGTGATGGTCGTGGGCTTCCGCACTCATGGTAATATCGATGGTCGGTGTTAAATTTATTCCTCGATCGCAATTGGCTCCCATGTTTCGGGATCCAACATTGTATCTGGCTCTAAGATGTCACCGAGAAGCATCTTGTCATGTGATTTTTTAAGCACTTCGGCACTTGTTTGGCTACCACCGCGCTTCTTGGAAATTTCAAGAGCATTGGCTGCCATGGAGGGAGACACAATACTTGCATTGTTGCCCCAGGATGTGCGGATGTATGTCATCAAGGCCGCAAGCTCCTTGGCGTTCAAATTAGCGCCAAATGCGCTCATGTTCCCGTTGTACTGAGTCCCTGAAACCTCGATTTTACCCGCTACTCCGTTGTGAATAATCATCGAAAGAGCCTCGGTATTTCCGACAACCCATTCGGAGCCGGCTAGAGGTGGAAACTGGCCAGTCTGCCCGAGGCCGCTATTTTGGTGACAAGCCACACAAGTACCATAGACCTTTTTACCCTCCTTTTGAAACAATGAGAGAGCTGCAATTGGCATTTTGGGCGCGTCCTGTGGGACCGGAGATGGCCTCCTCATATACCCTTCCTTGACCAACTCACTATATCCAAAAAAGGCACCACCTTGGCCCATTACTGCTCCAGCAGCAAGAACCACAATCGCGGAGATTAAGACAAGCCATAAAGAAACAGCTTCCATGCCGTTTTCACGAACTGTCTTTTCCCGACCTGCAGCCAGATCGCCTTTGAGAGCGCCGTGAGCATCTTTTACGTTGATCGATTCGTCCAAATCTGGACGAAGGTCACTGGATGATGATGGATCAGACATGACTATTCTTCGGATTGAGGGGCCTTTGGATTAAAGTTAAGAGCATCGGGAAGCGGGTTCCCATAAGTGTCCTTTTTGAGGGAAACCAAATAGCTTACAAGAGCCCGGGCCCGGTCGGTGGGCTTGAGACCGATCCCCTCACCTATATCAACTGGTAAGTTACCGTGCCCTGCACCATTCACCTGGATCTCGTCAAACAGGCCAGACTTTGGCGGGCAGGCTGATTTCCGCGCAGTAATAAGCCGCGCGCCAGTCTCTGGAACCTCATAGCGAGGGACTGCTTTCGGATTATAGAGGTGCATCAAAGACCATTCTTCCGGAGTCCGACTACTTTTATTAACCGTTAGATAGTGTTCGAGGCGCCGTCCAAAGTTAGAAAGATCAGGTCCAACTCTAGTCTGACCGATGTGAGCAACATCTTCCTGCTGGAAATCTTGGGCGACGGTCTCACGACGAGTGTCATTATCCACACTACTGCTCTTCCGAAGTCCGGCCCACTCACCACGGTGGACGTCATTCCCAGCGTAGGTTGGGCGGATGATTTGGGTGTGACAAAGAGCACACCCTTCCTGACCAAAAATTCTGGAGCCCTCTTTAATACGACCATCGCGCTTTGGTACGAAAGCTCCGGTAAACTCCGAATTCTTATCATACTCGACAGGGTCAAGACTTCGCATTGTTGAATACGGAACCACTACCAAAAGCAGCCAAGGAATACCAAAGGTTGCTAGGAGACCGATAATGAACGCTTTAAAAGTCATGGTTGATTGGAAGCTTGGTATTTAGGCGGAAGCGGAACTGTAATTATCAACCTCTCCTTCCGGTCCATGCGGGCTAGTCGGGTGATGTGCATCGAGAAGTGTTGGATGTGAAGATCGACGACCTAGACGAGCCCACATCAGGAGCAAGTGCAGGCAGAAAAAAAGGTTGGCGAAAAGAAGAAATGCCCAGGCTAGCGTGACACCCCACCCGATCTGACTGGCCCGCTCGGCCATGGTTCCGAAGGGCTGGCTGAGATCCTCGATTCCCTGCCCCTGAGAAAGCCCACCCGCAACAGCACAAATAACAACGGAAGAAATACCATAGAGAGAACAGAAAAAGTGCCACTTGATGAAGCGGCGAGATAGCCACTCACGACAGGTGATACGCGGCACAATGAAGTAGATCGCTCCAAATGCGCAAAGCGAGAACACTCCATAAAGTCCAAGAATATCAAATCCATAGCCGGTGTAGCTGAACTGGGTCAATTTCAAAGCTGGAACAGTGTGAAGAAAGACAGATAGGGCGCCAAAAACGACAAACAGGACGATTCCAGCCGCAGTGAATCGAAGAGACGGACTTTCCGCTACAACTTCGCTGTTACCCATGACAGTTCTAATAATATTGTAACCAACTGCGATTGCCGGAATGAGAATCAAAATCATCGAAGCCGCCCCCGCGTATGGAATGAACTGAGGAATCGGAGCACCGACAAGTTTTTGCATCCCAGCCCATGGTCCAAAGACTGCAAGAGACCAGAAACCGAAGAGAGCAATGTTGTAACTATAAACCGGACGCCCCGTTACTTTGGGAGCCAGATAGTATGCACTGCCAAGAGCGACCGGGAGGAAGAAGAGAGTGAACAAGGTTCCTTTGAACCAAGCTGCCACGCCCGCAATCATCAGCGGATGGCCGTCCATAAGAAAAACAAAAACCCAGGCCGTCACTGCAATCCAAGGAAACCACAAAAGACCAGCGAGGAGATACCACTGACTCACATAAACATGACCGGCGTCACGAACCTGAAACTGAACCAGGGA
This sequence comes from uncultured Verrucomicrobiales bacterium, assembly GCA_949373085.1. Taxonomy (GTDB): domain Bacteria; phylum Verrucomicrobiota; class Verrucomicrobiia; order Verrucomicrobiales; family Akkermansiaceae; genus SW10. The sequence continues at coordinate 22,164 of CASICJ010000011.1, read as the reverse complement.
CCAAATTGTGATGGTGGTATAGCAAACCAAAAGAAGTGGCCAAACTTCGCTTGGAAATTCCATATACGTCACCCCCGAACCCTCACCCATCATGATCCGAACAACTCCATATAGGACCACCGCATTCCAGACATGGGCTGCCCAGAGGATGATTCCAGAGGCAGTGCACTCTTTGCGGGAAAGTCTGGCCATCAGCCAGATGATGATTCCAAAAGCAGCCTGTGCGCCCCACCCATAAATCATCGCGCTCATATGAGCGGCGTCCACCTTCCCCGCGTCCAGCCATGAAAAGTAGGTCAAGAATTCGGGGCTATGCTTCTTGGCGGAGGCCACCAGCCCAAGAACGATGGAGAGCACGAGCCAGGCGGCTCCACTCGCGAAGAGAAACATCACGGGATGACGAAGCGATCGATCAATCGACGAGCGTAAAACGACGTCTTCGGAATCTGCGGTAGAATTGGTCTCAGCCATGAAAGTGTGCGGGTTAGATCCTTGAAAAGGTATTATTCAACGGGTTTTTCGGCAGAAGCGGGTGCGGCACCCGGAATCGGCATACTCCCTTTGCTTTCCGTATTCTTATCAAAAGACTTTGCCTGTGCTTGAAAGGCATCAGCGAGAGCTGATTCGTTGAGAGCGTCATCCTGGGCACGATCAATCTCCTCTTTAATTTCAAGCCGGCCTTCACCTACCATTTCATAAGCCTTGTCGGTCTTGTCAGGAGCAAAGGGCTGAGTGATGATAAGAGCTATCCCAAAGGAAGTCGCCAATAAGATGGCGATCCAGAAAGCAGTGAAGCGTTTGAGAGGATTGTCGCGGGTATGATCCATGACCTTTAATTATGAAGATTTGCGGACTCGAGAATTCGAGGGTCGCGATGAGGGTAGAGAGCTGCAGACGTCAGATTCCTAAGATAAACGAACAGAAAAGCACAAACGGCAATAACAAGAGCAAGAATATCACCCAGCCATGAACCTGAGATCCAAAGTTGAGGATGATGATCGATAATAAGACCGACCGATGGTCCACGCTCAGGAATGATCATATGATAAACATCCAAAACATGCATAAAAAGGATGTAGAAACAGAAGATCGTCATAAACTTCGAGCTCTTCTTTACGTCAGAACGGAGGAGCGCCAAGAAAGGAAGCCCGAAGTGCATGAACACGAGAGCTAAACTCAGTAGGTTCCAGTTCTCAGTATTTCGCAGGAGGAAATAACGGGTTTCCTCCGTGATGTTCGCATACCAAATCAGGAAGAACTGAGAAAAGGAAACGTAAGCCCAGAAGACAGTGAAGGCGAAGCAGAGTTTGCCCATAATGTGATAATGCTCTTGCGTGACCACGTTTTTGAGATAGCCCATCCTCTGCAGAAAAATCCCTGTCAGGATAAGAACAGCCATTGAGTTCAGCGCCGATCCCGCAAAGACGTAAACACCAAACATGGTCGAGAACCATGAATAATCGAGAGCCATCACAAAATCGAGAGCAAGAAAGGTCAAAGTCACTCCGAAGATGATCATGCTCCAGGAGGAGTGCTTACGGGCTGCAAAGAGATTCTTGGTTCCGGGCTTATCGTCAGTGTCCTGTGCAATAGAAAACTTTCGAACAAGGAAGATGAAGAAGCCAAGACCAATAAAGTAGAAAGCAATCCGTGCATACCAGAACCCTGGATTGAGGTAGAAGGTCTTGACGGCAAGCAGATGATTATGAGGGTCGGAGTCGTGCAAGAGTGCCTCCTTGGCATTCGCACTGTCCCCCACAACATCACGATAAGCTGTCATCCATTCGTAGAGATACTGCTGAACACCGGGAAAAAGAAATGGAATGAACAAGACGACCATAAACGGAAAAACGAATCCAAGATTCTCCATCAATCGGCGAACGGATGTTCCCCATCCCGAGTTCGAGAGATTATGAAGGAAGGTCCAAAAACAACCACCAAGAACGATTGTCGTGACGAAGAAAACTGCAAAAAGCCATGAAAATGCATAGCTTCCATGGGCCTCACCACTCCCGGTGACGAGATAAATGATGCTTGCGAGCAGACCAATTCCACCGACCCCGCCGCAAATCATCTTAAGGGTCGCAATTTTACCCTCCTCCAGGTGCTCCCCGTTGATCGGAATGTCTTTTGATGTCACTTGATGTGCCATGGCGTATTGAGTCAGATGAAAATGTTATTTAGCAGAAGCCTGAAGCGCGCGAAGATAGGAAACGATGGCCCATCGGTCGCGAACGGGCAGGTTGTGTTTATAGCCTCCCATAAGGCCCTTGCCGTTTGAGATGACCTCGTAAATATAGCCATCAGGTGAGGTCTCCTGAGGATAATTATACAGACTAGGAACACCGACACCAACATTTCCAAGATGGTGGGAAACAACGCCCTTTCCGTTACCCGACTTTCCGTGACAGATGGCGCAGTGGACATTAAACATCTCCTCTCCACGTCCCAAAAGTCCAACCATATCGGCCTCGCTTTCGATTTCAAGATCATCAGGAAGACCATTCCCAAAGGTAGCCTCCTTCTTTCCGTCAAAGTAGTATCCGGCCCGACCGGCTCCGAACTCGACGGGCATCACTCCTACTTCGGCGTTGCGAGGGATAGTCCCCGTGACCGGTCTACGCGCTCCCATGCCATCGGCGAAAAAGGAATCACCAGTCTGGGCTTTGACCTTATCTTGGTCATCCATATCAGGAAAAACCTGAATCGGCGCCTGTGAAAATTTGTCACCACGGAAACCAAACACCCCGACCACAAGGATCGAAAGGGCGATAAGAGAGAGGAAAAAATATTTCATGGTTTACTCGGAATCGTCTTCCACGAGCTCGATGTTATCCCCGCCAATTTCAGCGAGGAGAGACTTAGTGTTCTCAGCTGAAAACTTGGCATCACGGGCTTCAATCGCGATAAAGAATTTATCGTCGGTCACACGTTTAAATTGCTTACTCGCGAAAATAGGATGGTTCCAGCGTGGCAGCCCGATCAGAGCGAGCAACCCAAAGAGAACCGTAAAACCCGAGAAAAGAATGGTGAGCTCAAACATCACCGGAAAGAAGGCCGCTGTGGTGAAGATATTGGCGGGTTTACCCTGCACGACTGTCGGGTAAAGACCAACTTGAGTCGTGTAAGCTAAAGCGATCGCGGTGATGAAACCGGTCAGCCCTCCGAAGAACACGAAGTAAGGAAGAATAGAGCGCTTCACACCCATTGCATCATCCAACCCGTGAACCGGATACGGTGTGTAACAATCCCACTTTTTGAACCCGGCATCCCGGACCTTTTCGGCAGCCTTGTAAAGCTGCGAGGCATTTTCGAACTCGGCAAGGTAGCCGTAAACTCTGCGGACTTTCGTGCTCATTTAGCTCTCGGCAGTTGAGGTTTCAATTTTGATCCCAGCCTCCTTGGCGGCTCCTTCGGGATTCTCGTGTAATTCGTATTGGTAGGCTTCGATCACTTCAATGCCTTTGTCGGGATGAGCCTTTTTATCCTCATCGTGAACATCACTTTCTTTAAGAGTCCATTTGACCTCCGCAATATTTATGCAAGGCAGGAAGCGGAGGAACAGAAGAAAGAGAGCGAGGAACATTCCGATCGTTCCAACAAAGGTGAGTATGTCAACCCCGCTCGGACTATAAGTCTTCCAGTCACCCGGAAGCCACATCCGGGCTAGAGTGGTGACAATGATAACAAATCGCTCAAACCACATTCCAATGTTCACGCACATCGCAACGGCCATCACAACCCATAGATTTTCGCGGCACTTCTTAAACCAGAAAATCTGCGGGGAGAGAACATTGAGACCCATCATACAATAATAAGCCCACCAATAAGGCCCATCAATGCGGAAGAGGAAGGCTGCCCCCTCATACTTAGCGCCCGAATAGAACGCAATGAAGAGCTCCATCAAGTAGGCATAACCGACGATCGTGCCAGTCAAGAGAATGATTTTCGACATGTTATCGATATGCTTCATCGTGATCATGTCATGCAGCCCGTAGAGGGCCCGTGCAGGAATCATGATGGTTAGCACCATCGCAAATCCACCGAAGATCGCACCCGCCACGAAGTAAGGAGGAAAAATAGTGGTGTGCCATCCGGGAACAACCGAAGTCGCAAAGTCAAACGAAACGACTGAGTGCACCGAGAGAACGAGGGGGGTCGAGAGCGCTGCGAGGAGTAGATAAGCCATCTCGTAATGGCTCCACTGACGGTTACCGCCACGCCATCCCAAAGAGAAAAGTCCATACATGAACTTCCGAATACCTGGCTTACAACGATCGCGAATGGTAGCGAGGTCTGGGACCATCCCAAGGAACCAGAAGATCAAAGAAACTGTAAAGTAGGTCGAAACCGCGAAGACATCCCAGAGGAGCGGCGATTTAAAGTTCTGCCAGACCGCGTTCGAGTTAGGGATCGGAGCAAGAAACCAAGCCATCCAAACCCGTCCCACGTGGAAGGCTGGGAAGATGCCCGCGCACATCACCGCGAAAATCGTCATAGCTTCGGCGGCCCGATTGATAGAAGTCCGCCAATTTTGACGGGTCAGGAAAAGAATCGCAGAAATCAATGTTCCGGCGTGTCCGATACCAATCCAGAAAACGAAGTTCACGATAGGCCATCCCCACATGACGCGGTTGGTATTACCCCAAACTCCCACTCCGGTAGAAACGAGGTAGGTGAGGCCACCAACAACTCCGACAAGAGCAATAATGGCAGACGGAATAAAAAGGATCCACCAAAGAAAAGGCTGACGATTTTCGACAACACCACAAATCCGCTCGGTGATCCAGTGGTAGGAACGTTTATTAAGAATCAACTCCTCACGCTCGAGGACAGGAATTTTGATCCCGTTCGTGTTGTTCTCAGACTGTGTGGTCGCTTCGGACATGGGTTTCAGTCGCTGGAAAGAATTCGCAGATTAATGAATATTGATTGTTGCCTGGCCGAGGAACTTTGCATCGGGCATTGCAGGATTTGGATTCTTAACACGAGCTAGATAGCTCGTGCGCGGACGGGTATTGACGTATTGAAGCAAGTCGTAATTTCGCTTGCTACCTTCGACTTCCTGATACTCAGGCCCCTGAATAATCTTAATCGAATCAAGGACATTACCCTTGGCACGGACAACTTTTGATTTGATATCAAGGAGATTTCCGAAAGAAATGGCCCCGCAGGAACAGGCATCTTCGCAGGCCACCTTCACGGTATCGGTTTTGATACGAAGGTCCTTCACGCGATCCACCGCGACTTCGTAAGACTTCTTACCAGAGGCATATTTATTAACCTTCTGTTGCTGTTTCTGTTTGATCTTGGCTGACTCGAGACGTTGGACACAGTAGGTGCACTTTTCCATGACACCGCGCATGCGTACGGTTACGTTTGGATTACGCTGCTTTGATGGAGCCTCGCCAACCTGCTTCTCGCCGAATGGACCTTTGTAAAGGTTACCTTTAATGAGTGGGTTGCGCTTGTTGTAGTCGAAAAAGTTGAAGCGACGAGCCTTGTAAGGGCAGTTGTTTGCACAGTAGCGCGTCCCAATGCAGCGATTGTATGCCATTGAGTTGAGACCCTCTTCTGTGTGAATGGTAGCATTCACCGGACAAACAGTCTCGCAAGGAGCCATTTCGCATTGAACACAGGACACAGGTTGAGGGATAGATTCGGGATTTTGGGTAACCCACTCTGGATTCTCCTTGGAATGGTTGACGTGACCATGCTCGACCGGATGCTCTTGAGAAGCGAAATAACGATCCATCCGAACCCAGTGCATCTCGCGCCCCATCGCAACCTGGCTTTTACCAACAACGGGAATATTATTCTCCGCCTGACACGCCACGAGGCAAGCATTACAGCCCGTGCAGGTGTTGAGGTCGATCGCCATTCCCCACTGGTGAATTTCATCAGCAAGGTGAGTCTTCTTAGCAAGTTCGGTCTTGGACCAAGTCTCGCTTCCTTCCGGCTTGTATAGTGAAATGTTGGGTGGAGCATGGGAATCCATTCCCTGCTTCTTCACATTTTCCAATTGTTTCTCAAAGCCACCCTTCCCAGCAACATCATCGGTCGAAATCTCGCGAGCAAGCGCACGACCATACATAGAATTGTGCTCTTGGGTGAGCGCGACTGGATACTTGTCCTCCGTGTTCTTAACAACACCGCCGGTAGCGAAATAAGGAGTGTCGTTAATCCTGAGACTGTAGGCATTAAAGCCAGTATTGAGACCGACGTGACCGACTACCGGCTCATTTTCGTCAAACTCGACTGCTCCTTGCCGACCGTCATCGGCGGCTTGGCCATATCCGACGGGAAGAGTGATCGCATTATCAGCATGGCCATAGGCGATGAGAACGGGCACACGGATCTCACGACCATTGACGGCAAGATCGATCATAGGAGAATGATTCCCCTCGCCCTCGCCAGTCTCGTAGCGCTTAGAAACCTTGACCTTGGTTCCGATACGCATCAACGGAGTTTTCGGCTCTAAAGCAATCACTTTGTCGTAAATACCTAGTTCCTTCGCTGTAATCGGTGAAATCTGGGCTGCATTATCCCAAGTCAACTTGGTAACGGGATCGGGCGCCTCTTGAAGCCAGGCATTGTCAATGAAACGACCATCTAAGAGAGAATGATCAGTCGCAAAGATTACCTCTAAGGCATTTGGCGAAGGAGCCGGGGTCGGCTTGACCTCCGGCGCGGTCACGTTGACTTTGCTATCTCGATAGGCTGTATCCTTGACAAACCCATTGGTGAGCGCATTCCGCCAAGTTCCGTCATCTGACTTACCAGTCAACTCGGCTAGGGTTGTCTTGACCTCGCCCATTGCTGGGAAAAACTCGCCTTGAGGAAGATCTCCCCCACAAAGGATATGTAAAAGGTCCAGCTCAGAAAGTCCACCGTATAGAGGCAGAATCATCGGCTGGATGAGAGAATAAACACCGTTCTCTGTGCGGGCATCACCCCAACTTTCAAGATAGTGAGCCGCAGGAATGTGCCAATTACAAGCCCATGCCGTTGCGTCTGTGCGGAGACCAAAATGAATCGAAACCTTTGCTTTTAAAAGAACCTCAGCAAAGCCATCGGCATCAAAGACAGGATTTGATGGGGTTAGAAACACCACATTCTCAATGGAACCATTTTCAAGCTTTCTGGTGAGGTCAGCAAGGTCTCCGTATTTCCCAAGGTCGGTCTGAACCGGACGAATTGCTGAGGAACTAAGCTTTTCGTTGAGAGCAGCCGCAATCTGTTTGACAACTCTGCTCTGGCGAGAACCAGCGAGAACCAAGGCACCCGTGCCAGCAGTTTCAAGATCGTTTTTGCACTCGGCGATCCAAGTATCAAATTCGCCTTCTGGATCTTCAGCACCAGGAAATAGAGCCCTTTTGTCCTCAACCCCTACTTTGAAAGAACCGATCTCAAATGCGGCAGCAATAGCGCCCGCGATGAGTTCGACTCGACTTGGCGCAACCCTAAGTCGGTGATCCGCCATTCCACCAGTGAGGCTGAACTGGGTCTCGACCTGGTAAAGGCGATTCATCTTGTCAGGATTGACGTCTCCTTCTTGATCGTAATTTGCGTTCCCGCCCTGACGCTTTGCCGAAAAAGCCTTGGAGCTTCCGATGGGATCAGTCTCAAGGAAGTCACAATCAAGAGAAAGAATACGGGACGCCTTCGCAAAATCGACGACAAACGAAATCCCGGGTGAAAGCGGCACGCCTGAAGTTGCCTCATAGGAAACTAGAGTAGCCCCTTTGTCGGCTAAACTTTGCGCCAGGCGGTTACGAGTGGGAGAATCATCATTCCCAAAAACCAAGGCCGTCTTGGCAAGATCTAGAGATTGAAGCGACGCCTTAAGCTCGCTCTTTGTCGCTTCCTTGCCTCCTTTGAGGATCTTACGGGACCGGGAAGGAGAATAGAGATCAAGAACCGAAGCTTGGGTTTGTGCACAAGTTCCGGAAGCATCAGGATGATCGTGGTTAGCCTCAAGCTTTGTCGGGCGGCCTTCATAAGTCGTTACCACCAAAGGAATCGCTCCAGCTGCCGATGGGCGCGTACTAGCGTAAAAAAGCGGCGTTCCAGGAATAATCCATTCAGGAGCCTTTTTATAGGGCACGATGTAAGATTCGGGACGACGGCAAGATACTAAGCCGATACCAGCAAGAGCGCTCGAAGCTCCCATTAACTTGGTGAAGTTCCGACGGGACAGCTTTTGCTCCTCTTCATCAAGTGTATCCCCTTGCGGGAATTCACGATCAAGGAGCTTACGGAAGTTCTCGGTGCCTTCCTTCTCGCCGAGACTACGCCAGGCGGTTGTGGTATCTCCTTTGTTTGGAGTAACAGGTGGGTTCCAGACGCGTTTGCTCATCTCAGGCAGGTAAATTTAACGGTGACAAGTCGCACAGGACTCCTTCGGCTGAACTCCCCAATGCAGGCGGAGGAATTTGCCAAAATCTTTAGGTTCTTCGATTCGCTCTCCTTTTCCAACGATCAAGCCTTCGGTGTCGATGACTTCGTTGTCTTGCAGATAAATTTTAGGATCGTAGTTGAGATTAAAAACTTCCTCCAGTGGACGGAGGTGCTTCTCGGGGGCGCGGTGGCAATCGAGACACCATCCCATTGAGTGGGACTCAGCATGATAGACTTTTTCCATCTTGTTAACCTCCCCGTGACAGCTCACACATGAAATTCCCCGGTTTAGGTGAGCCGAGTGATTGAAGTAGACGTAATCCGGCGCCTTGTGGACACGGACCCACTCGATAGGCTTCCCGTCGACTGGGCTTCCTCCATCATCAAGAATCGGGCTATGGAATTCATCCACCCCCATGGCAGAGCGTAAGGCCGCTAGCTTGGGTGAACCCTTTTTCACATGCTGGTGGCAATTCCAGCACGTGTTGGCAGTCGGAACGTTGGCGTGGCCGGAATGTTCAACGAAACTGTGACAATAACGGCAATCCATACCAAGCTGGTCCACGTGAAGATTGTGATCAAAATGAATGGGCTGAGTGGGCTGGTAGCCAACCCTTTGTGCCTTAGGCGTTGCATAGTAGGTGATTCCAGCAACTACGCCAGCACCAAGAGCTCCAAGACAAACCGCAATTTTCAGCGGCAATAAGTTTGTCCAACGGGGAAAAAAGTTTGCCATCGCTGAAAGACTCTTATGAGCATGTGAATTGTTTCACAAGGGGAATTTGTGAAAAATTTCACAAGCTCCATAAGCCGCTTAATATAAGAGCTTTAAATTTTCGAACCCCTCTAGGATTACTGGTGATTTATCGACTAGGCCATTCGCCAAAACAACCATTGCTTACTTCCTTGCCTGTTCGGTCTTAAAATGAGGGGCTTCGCGCTATTTTCTACCTAAATGTGTCAACCCCATAGCTTCAGAAGCTTAACGCTGTAGCAAAATAATTCAATGGGACCATAATTTGCTGAAATCCTGAATCACTTCGACAACCTCCTAATTGAAGCGTCCTAAATCGTTTCCCAAGCTGATTGGCAACGGCAAATTCGAAGTTCGTTTTGATCCATTTGGCACAAATTTAATCCCAAAAGACTACTGGGTTCTATGGGTCAATGAAAATTATAGGCGGTCCATCATGGGATCCCCCAATCGTAATTACTTTTGATCTTATCGAAGGATCAAGCAGATATCCTTTCCGACTTCACCGAACCGCTTCAAATGATCAAGGCCCAAGGATTCAAAATCGAAAAACTCATAGAAAACCCTAAACGTCTTGCTCCAAATTCCCGTCCGACACTTCTTGTTAAAAGGTAAAGGCATCCACCTTGACCATTTTTAGAAACAACTTGACGTCCCAACGCCAAAGTCTGTTACTGGCATGATCCTGTTAGACTATTAGTCATGATAAACCTTAACTACAAATTCTCTACAACTGCGGCGATAGTGGCGCTTATTTCTTTCAATTTAGCGAAGGCCGCCGATTTACTGGTCGAGGACTTTGCTGACAGTGATGGTGGTTTTGTTCAGGAAGCGACTGGCAACACGCCGATTCCGGCATTTTACAGCGCGGGGACTGGAACTTGGTCGATTGAAGGCGATGACTCCGGACCTGCGACGAATACCATTACGAGCCCCACAATAGCGGTTCCATCGACAGCTGGGATCCAAGTAAGTTTTGATCATCGATACAGTATTGAAGGCGGCGATTGGGATGGTGCTGGTCTGCAACTCTCAATCGATGGTGGTGAATTTACAAACGTGCCTCGATCAGCCTTTACCCAGAATGGATACACCAACATTAACCCACTGATTGGAAACCATGTTTTAAAAGATCTTGATGGATTTAGTATGGATTCCCCTGGTTATCTAGACGGGACCTTTATCACCAGTATAGCGAGGGTCGGCGGTGTGACTGCCGGCTCCAATATTCAGATTCGCTTCGTCGGAGCATTTGACGAAGGCGCCCGCGGAACCAATATTCCAAACTGGGAAATTAATTCGATCAAGGTCTCGACTACCAACGATGCGGATGGTGACGGCATGCCGGACCTATATGAAGATGACAATGGACTGGACAAAACAGTAGATGATGCGTCGGGCGATCTTGATTTGGATGGTTTGATCAACCTTGATGAATACATCGCGGGGAGCGATCCCCAAGATGACGACACGGATGACGACGGGCTTTTAGACGGCGTGGAAACCAATACTGGGATTTACGTCAGCAGCAGCAATACCGGAACCAATCCTTTGAATGCGGACACCGACAGCGATGGATTATTCGACCTCGTTGAAACCAACACCGGCATTTTTGTTGATGAGAATAATACCGGAACCAACCCGAGTCTCTCTGACTCCGACAATGACGGCTTCAGCGACGGCTCTGAAATTAAATCATCGACCGATCCGAACGACGACGCCAGCGTTCCGACTGGATGGTCAGTTCGAAATGCCACTTCATTAGTGGGTCTAAATTCAATCGCTGATACCCGCGCCCTGTTTGAAACACCGGCGAATATTATCGCCGAAACCAGCACGGCCGAGATCTCGATTAACTTCCGAGACACTGCCAACGGCCCCTTCCCGAATCCACGCCCATTCCCTGTCTTGGGAACACAAGATCTTGCCGCCGATGACTATGGGTTGATCGCTAGTGGCACAATCTTTATCAGTGAACCGGGTATATATACCTTTGGCTTTAACTCGGATGACGGTGGCGGGCTATTTATCGATGGAGAAATCGCCACGATTGACGATCGTAATCGTGGTTCAACTACCACACTCGGAGCAATTTCACTAGCCTACGGAAACCATGTGATGGAATTTGTCTATTGGGAGAGAGGAGGTGGAGCACAAGTTCAGCTATTTGTGGCGAAGGAAGAAGGTGACAAGACTGCTATTCCATTCAATGTTGCAGATTATGAACTTCTGGAAACCTCTTTTAAAGATGAACTTGATTCGGACATGGACGGTCTCGATGATGATTTTGAAACAAACTTTTTTGGCGACCTTTCGGAAGGACCCGATGACGATTTTGACATGGATGGTCTAACAAACCTCGAAGAATCTGAAAGCGGGCTCGATCCTAGCAACGACGACACTGATAGCGATGGGCTAAAGGATGGAGTCGAGGATGGCACAGGCACTTTTGTGAGTGCCTCCCAGACCGGAACGAACCCCCTCAATCCCGATAGCGACAGCGACGGACTTCTAGACGGAGTCGAAGATGGTGGGGGCACATTTATATCCGTCACCAAGACCGGATCGGATCCGAATCTTCCCGATACGGACGATGACGATCAAAAAGACGGATTTGAAGTTGAAAATTTTACTGATCCCAACGATCCCCAAAGCAAGTCAGCAATTGCTACGATCACTCTAATCGACGGCCTCCTTGGAGGTGATCTGACCGATCCTGAAGATGATGGCACAGAGGGTGAGACTATTTTTCCTAATGGAGATGTCGGCCAAACTGCCGGCACAAATTTCAACTGGGTTTCAATCACTGCAAATGCTGAGGAATACTTCGGAAACTTTGGCGGAAGTGAGGGATCATTTGACATGTTCGATAACCTAACGGGCGGCGGACAAAACAAACTTTGCTGTGGTGGAGCTCCGGTTTTTGCAACCGTCGAGTTTGAAAACCCAGTTTCGCTGACTCACTTCACCCTGACTTCAAGTAATGACACTCCTGCTCGTGATCCTCTTGATTTCCAAATTCAGGGATCAAACGATGGCATCACTTTTGAGACCATCTACGAGCGTATCGACGCTCCTTCTATCTGGGGTGCGACGCGGAACCAGACTGCTCGTATTGACCTTCCCTCTGCTTCAAATCCTTACAAATTCATCCGTTACGATGTGACCCGGACAGGGGGATCAAACCATGCCTTGGCAGAGATTGAGTATTTCGGAGAGGCCGGATCCTTGGCTCCTCTGGAGGTCATAGCTTTTTCATATGACAAAGAGACAAAACAAGTGTCTCTCACATGGAACTCACGAGACAATCGAACCTATTCTGTGTTCACCTCAACAGATCTGTTCGATTTTGAAACCGATATCAATGACAGCATTGCATCTCAAGGTGAGATGACGACCTTTAGCTTCACAAACTTGAATCCGGAAATCGATAAGCTCTTCTTGCGGGTCGTCGAAAACGAATAAATTAAGGAAGCTTATCTTAGTATTCTCAGAGCAGTATTCTCCTTTTTGGAGCATACACTCTTCTTTTATCGGCGCGCTAGGTTGGGCCTCCTTCGACTTCAACTCGAAAACCGCTTAAGATTAAAGATTCAGGAGATTCCTAAAACGCATGTAGGCAGTCGCCCAATCATCGGGATGAGCCGGCTCAAAGCGCCTTGTCTGAAAAGACTCTCGGATCAGATCGCGACCTTCGTCCAAACTCCGAAGACCATCCAGAGCCACCTTTTGCATCATAACGTTTCCCGCTGCAGTCGCCTCGTATGGCCCCACCACAACCGGTCGATTAATACTACTAGCAATGCTTTTATTTAGCTGATCATTTTGACCTCCGCCTCCGATGATATGAAGAACTTCAATCCGGTATCCAATCACCTCTTCTAACCTCTCCAGCACAAAGCGAATCTTCATGGCTAAACTATCAGTGACCAATCGGAGAATCTCGGCTGGTGCCTCTGGAACATCCTGTCCCGTTTCGCGGCAATAGTCCTGAATCACAAGAGGCATGTTACAGCGCCCCGCAAAACGGACATCGTCAGGATCAATAAATGATTGCAATCGCTTAGTTCCCGACACCATTTCTCCAAGATCATGGTAACTCCAATCATTCCCCTGCTCCTTCCAAACTCGACGGCATTCCTGCACCACCCATAAGCCATTAATATTTTTCAGGAGACGAATCGTATCGAAAACCCCAACCTCGTTCGTGAAATTATAGGACCGCGCCAAAGAAGTGATGATGGGCTTTTCAAGTTCTACCCCCAACAAAGACCAAGTTCCCGAGCTTAAATAGGCAAATTTCGTTCCACTTTTTGCAGGAACAGCTGCTACCGCCGAAGCGGTATCATGCGCCCCCACCGTTACCACTCTTGTCTCGGAAGATAATCCAGTTTGATCCTTAACTGAAGCCTTGACCATTCCGAGGTTGGTCCCGGGGGATACCAATTTCGGAGCAACGTCCAACGGAAGCGTCAAAGCTTCGAACAAAGTTCGCGACCAATCCTTTTTTATAGGATTATAAAACTGAGTCGTACTTGCATTGGTTCGCTCGCAAAAGGCCTGCCCAGTTAGTGAAAGGTTAATTAAGTCTGGCACCATCAAGAACTGATCTGCAAGAGGCAGTAATGAATCTGGATCCGTCACTTCTGCACGCATCTGCGGAAGCGTATTAATGTTCATGAATTGGATCCCTGTCTTTTCAAAAATGACATCCTTGGAAACGCGTTTCTCAAGATCCTCATACATGTTTGTTGTTCGCGGATCACGGTAGTGCCTTATCTTACCGAGGAGCTGCCCGCCCTTATCAATAAACCCGTAATCGACCCCCCAGGTATCTACCCCAATAGAACAAATATTTTCAGACCCGTACCGAACTACTGATAAACGTAAACCTTCTACCACCCCAGCCCAAAGCCCCTCGAAATCCCAATAAAGATTTCCGCCTTTTTCATAAGGTTCGTTCTCGAAGCGATAGACCTCCTCTAGAGAGAGCCTTCCTTCTAACATCAAACCCGCAATGATCCGGCCGCTCCCCGCGCCCAGATCAACAGCCAGAAAAACCGCACCGTCAGCCATCGCTCAAATAAGATTAAGGTTAGCCATCGCCTTCTCATGAATCTCAAGATAACGGTTCCGCGCCGAATCTACTTTTAGATCATTATTCCAGTTTGGAATCATATCGGTCATTCGCTCCTTCGCTTCGTCAGATTCAAGCAGGTGTGGAAGACAACGCTGAAGGCACTCAAGCATCACTTGAGTTGAAACCGAAGCGCCCGGTGATGCTCCGAGAAGCGCTGAAATAGTTCTATCAGCGCTGGTAATTACTTCCGTTCCATAATGAACGATCCCTGGTTCTTCACCGGGTTCCTGTTTGATGGCCTGAACCCGAATACCAGCATCGATAACCTCCCAGTCTTCGGCCAAGGCATCCGGATAAAAATTGCGTAATTCACGCATCCGCGATTCCTTTGACTGCAACCCTTGCCCGGCAAGGTATTTGACGAGATCCAAATTGTGCATTCCCACCCTCATCAGTGAGAGAATATTTCCGGGACGCACCGAGAGGGGCAAATCAAAATGGCTCCCCCCATTGTGAAGGAATTTGCCAGTCCAGGCCGCAAATGGGCCAAAGAGTAAGGACTGCTTACCATCGATCATACGCGTATCAAGGTGGGGAACCGCCATCGTCGGTGCTGCGCCAAGAGCCTGACCATACACCTTAGCTGTATGCTTCGCTACAACATCAGGATTCCGGGTGATCATCCACTGCCCACCAATCGGAAAACCGCCGTAGCCATTTACTTCAGGGATACCCGATTTTTGAAGCAACGGAAGCGATCCCCCGCCAGCTCCTACGAAAACAAACTCGGCATAAATTTTCTCTTTCTGCCCCGTTTCCTCATTTCGCACAGTGACAATCCAACCCTTTCCCGAAGTCTCTTTATTGAGATCGACAACCCGGTGTCCAAATTGGGTGCAACAATTTTCTTGCTCATCGATCCATTGACAAAAACTTCGAGAAATCTCGCCGAAATTCACATCGGTTCCGCCATCCATATGAGTCGCGGCAACCGGTTGTTCCTGATCCCTTCCTTTCATTAAAAGTGGAGCCCAATCAGCAATCTCCTCCCGATCTGTCGAAAAACTCATCGGCTCAAAAAAATGATGCTTCTTCAACCCCTCGTAGCGAGCCTTAAGGTAAGGCACCTGCTCTTCAGTATGAACAAGCGAAATGTGTGGTAAGGCCGTCAGGCATTTTCTTGTATCTTTGATGATTCCTCGACGCGCCGCGTGCGCCCAAAACTGAAGAGAATATTCGAAGTCTTCAAAAACCGAGATCGCTTTTGACACATCGACCGTTCCATCCTCCTCCTGGTTTGGAGTGTAAGATAGCTCGCAAATTCCGGCGTGCCCAGTCCCCGCGTTATTCCAGCCATTCGAAGCTTCCTGAGCAGGCTTTTCAGTCACTTCATAGAGCTGCACTGAGAGAGCGGGATTCAACTCCTTGAGCATCACTCCGAGCGTCGAAGACATGATCCCCGAGCCGATAAGCAGAACATCCGTTTTCATGAAAAATTAGCGCAGAAACGCCTCCTGAAGTCCTCCGTCAACCGCTAGGATTTGGCCGGTCGTTTTTGAAGAAGCATCACTGAGCATAAAGAGCATCCCCTGCGCTTGGTCCTGAGGCGTAATAGGAGACTTGGTGAGTGTCCGGTCGGCATAAAAATGCGCAAGCTTGTTACGAAGCCCCTCAGTGCTTTCATCATCACTAAAAGAAATTTCGTACTTCGCGAGCGACGCAATCACCCGGTCTCTTGGAAACATCCCACTTCCAGCCACCACCGTAGCGGGAGCGACTCCATTCACCCGAACGAGAGGCGCAAGTTCGATCGCCAATTCCCGGAGTAAATGATTAGCAGCCGCCTTCGAGGCATCATAAGCAAGGCTGCCTTTTTTAGAAACAACCGCATTAGCACTCGTCGTGACCACCATCGAGCCTTTAAGCCCTTGTTGCTTCCAAATTTTGGCAGCCTCATCCGCAACAAAGTAAGGCCCAGAAACATTGATCCCAAAAGTAAGCTCCCATTTTTCATCAGGGATATGTCCGGTCCGATCCGGTGGCACAAAAACTCCGGCGGTCACCGCGACATGATCAAAACCACCATAAGCGTAAATCACTTTGTCTAGCATCGACTTAATCGAACCACGATCTGTCACGTTACACGCCACGCCAATGGCATTTCCACAACCCGAAACTCCGGTTCCGGCAACTCCAATCCCCTTTCCAACCTTTGCAATCAATTCGGCCGTAGTCTCTTCGGCTGCCTCCAAATTCAAATCAGCACAGACAACATGCGCACCCTGATCAATCATAAGATGAGCCATTTCTTTTCCAATTCCACTCCCGGCTCCTACCACAACAACCACTCTCCGTGCATACTCACACTCGGGAGGCATCCGCTTCAGCTTCGCTTCCTCAAGAGCCCAGTATTCAATATCGAAAGCCTCTTTCTGTGGTAACCCAATGTATTCATCGATCGCCTCTGCACCGCGCATCACCGAAATTGCGCAATTGTAGAATTCAGCTGTCACCCGTGATTCTGATTTGTTCTTTCCAAAAGCCACCATCCCGATCCCCGGAATAAGCACCACGGTCGGATTCGGATCACGCATTGTAGGCGAGGACGGCTCCTTGTTCGCCTCGTAGTATTTCGCATAGTCAGCACGGTATTCTCTTAAACCCTCGAGGATTTTAGCCTTCAGGACTTCGAAATCTTGATTTTTGGGATCCCACTCAACATAAAGTGGCTTGATCTTGGTTCGCAGAAAATGATCCGGACAAGAAGTACCCAGCTCAGCGAGACGCTTTGCCGCATGAGAGTTGACAAACTCAAGGGCAGCTTCCGTTGATTCAATTGTTGCGACAAAACGATTCTGCTGACTGACCTGCCCACGCAGCCATGGCACAATTTTACTGACTAATTCTTTCTGATTATCGGGCGAAAGATTTTCATATTTCTGCCCTTCAAAAGTCTGCTCGCCCTTATCTCTCTCTTCGATATACCTACCAGCTCGCTCAATTAACTCTAGGGTGAGTTCGTAACATTCCTTATCGTCGTCCGCCCAATTGATTAGCCCATGCTGCCCCATATTAATGCCTTTAGCCTTTGGATACTTTTTACAAACCTCTTGAAATAAAAGACCGAGATCAAAACCCGGGCGCTGCCAAGAAGTATAAATCACATCATCTCCAAAAATCTCCCGGGTGATCGCCTCTGAATTCTTGGTAGCGCAAATCGAAATGAACGCGTTCGGATGCATATGATCGACATGCCTGTATGGAATAAATGAATGCAGCGGAGTATCAATCGAGGAAGGCCGCGGGTTAAGATTAAAGGTCGTATGGCGATACATTCCCACCATATCATCTTCGATTTGAGTCTTCACTCCGTTCGGTGAAGTTTCATTATAAATCTTCTGTAACGCGATGAGCTTATCCTGATACAGGGAAGAAAAGTTTTCGATTGTTGAAGTCCTTAGGTCCCCACCAGACCCTTTGACCCAAAGAATCTCAACTTCCTCACCGGTCAAGGGATCAGTCTCCATCGCTTTAGACGAAGTATTCCCACCTCCCGTATTAGTGATGCGCTGATCATTCCCAAGAATATTTGATCGATAAGCTAGACGCTCGGCAGCGCTCATTGAGCCGACCCTAGCATCGTCCCAGCCATAATCCACGTGACGATATTCCGATGATTTAAATGACATAATTTAAAATAGTTTTCTGAAACTTTGAACTGACGATTCGCCAGACCCCTCCGAGATCAGGAACTATTATCCGTAGCTCTGATGTCTAGCTGAAATCTTCTCAAGTGCCGGGGGATCTTTGACCCAGATCATGCCGTGTTGAAGAAAAAAGAGTCCCCATTCGCTTACAAACTATCCACCTACCATAAAAAATCGGGTCAAGTTTGGAGTAGGCTGATTGGAGTGAGTTAAGAAAAAGCCCGCGCCGCCCTTTAAAAAAGAAAAAGTGCCAGTAAAATCCAGCGATGAAGACTCAATCTGCAGATAATTAATGATTCCGTATGTCCGGAACTAGGTATCCGGAATTATTGATTTTCGAAGCGAAAGATATCTAAAATTCTCAATGGGGTTGCGCCTTGAAACGATATTTTTCCGATACGCTTTCCTTCTATTTTTCCATGTAAGCGCATCACACTCACTCGGTATCTCAAATACCATTCCCAGCCCGAAGCTCAGTCAACTTGCATAGAGTCGACCTAAATAGATGGAGGTCTGACGCACCTTACCATCCCACTCTTGCCAGATCATGACGAGATGGAGCTCCTCGCCTAACAGCACCGGACCATCAAAACGACCCACGGTTTCTAAATCGAAACTATGAGCCCCGACGGTATTCCGTAAAATGTCTACTAGGCTATCACGCCAGTCCGGATGACTTTTGCGCCACTTGGAGAAAGATTGCCCATTTTGCCATCTTCCTAGACCAACTCGACAAGAGCGGAAATTGTCTTTCTCATCCGGATCTGACATCCAATGAACGCTCACTTTTTCGTCCTCAACCACTGATTTCTTGGCCTTCCATCCATCCAAGAAAAACACCACCCCCGGAGGTTGCGAGCCGAATGATCTCCGAAAGGTCACCCAACTAATAAAAAAACCAACCACGCCTAATGATCCCAAGATCGCCCAGACATATATCCATCGAAAATCTCCTAATTTGATCATTAGTAATCCAGCCCCCACCGCCCCCAATGAGATTAAGAGGATCCAGAATATCGACCACATTAAGAACCAAGCCCCGCGATAGACCGTCGTCATTGAAGAGAATAACAATTTGGTTCCAGCCCCGCCGTCTTTTAAGGAAGACACAATTAAACCAGGGGCATCTAATATAAATTCCCTCCGTAATTTTCCTCGCCACCAATAAATAAGGGTCGGAAGCACGGCATATCCTGCAATTCCGATGCCCAGCGGCAACAAAACTAGAGAAAGCGGAATTAACATCCAGGTATTTGGGGCTAAAGAGCGCTGAATCACGGCTTCACCTGCCGCATCCGGATTCACAAAAATCGTAAATCCTTCGTCTGAATTCTGATTCTTAATAAATTGTGCGATCTCTACCTCCATCAAATCGCCACTGATATTGCCAAATGAGAATTGAGTTCCTGAAAAGGTCTCTTCCCCAACCTCATACGAATAGCGAATCGCAGTCTGCCCATGACTATCCAACAATGTCGCAGTTACCTCTTCCCACCAAATGCTACGAACCAAATCAATAAACGCCGAAGTCAATTCCTCAGAAATCTTTCCACATCCAAAAAAAATCAATGAAGCCAGAAGAGCAGCTAAAAGACGCTTCCACCACTTCGGTTTTGAGTCACCCAGCGCACGCACCACTCTTGCCGCAAAACTTAAGTTTTTTCTTTTGTCACTCACTTTATTCGTGCTCCCAAGGAGTTTAAGATACTTACGAATAAATCCAAAGCCTTCCATGGACGAACTTCAATGAGAATAGCCAGAAATTAAAGCCTATTTCATCTTATAATCGCCTGAAACCTTACTCGAATATCACCCTCTTACTCGGGAATAGATTAGGAGAGCTTCAACAATAAAATTATCGAGTAGCGCTAGAACGGATCGGGGTCAATTAACCTACCACTCATTTCCCGAGCTATTTTCTCATGATGGAATTAGCCAAATTGGCCTTCGCCGGGCCAATCACGGATTTTTAGATCCTAGTGAATCGCTCTGGAACACAAGAAATTTAAGACGCTCTAAGAGCTTCGCTTGCCCTTTTCTAAATTTCGCTAAAACCAAAGGAATCCATCATCCTCTCCCTTCCAGCCAATTTCCCATCATCTATTTTACAAGGGACTACTGAGCCACCTCGATATCCGGCCGACTTACCGAAATGGTAATTCAAGTTGATGCAAATGCCTCGGGGCACGACGAAGGCTCGACTGGCGCCTGGCCCTCCAGACTCGGCTGCGCAAGATTGTCATACGCCACCGAGCCCAACCCAACCGCAACCGCCAATACATTTTAGTGTTCATTTAAACACTATAAAAGCGCTTAAGGAAGCGAGCAAGGCTAAGTTTCGCCAAAATCACTACCTATCGCACGCACGATCCTATCAACATTCAGCTTAGTAACGATATTTCCCCTTGAGCCACGCCCTTTGAGAGCAATTTCACCGAAAGAAAAAGGACGGGAAACATTTCTCAGACGGAGCGCAGGTTTAAGATGGACGACAACCGTGTTTGTGGCACTCGCTTCCTCTGTGTCATGAACCGCAAAATAGATCACCCGAGACCCTTTTGTCCCTTTACCCATTTTATAAATCTTATCACGAGTCACGCCACCTGCTTTGAATCGTTTGGCATAGTAGGGACCTTCGCGACCCTCCCGGTAGATCATTGAATAGACCTTGGGCTCACCCTTACGGAAAACCGAGACATGGATGGGACGCTTCCCGACAAAAATCTTATCGGCCACCTTCGTGACCCGCATCTCGGCATCGAGGGAAAAGATAATGATGTCATCGAGCGTCGAACATTTCTCAAGAGCATCTTCTTTTTTCAAGCTAATCCCTGCAAAGCCATTCTTACGATCCAGATAAAGGGTCTCGCTAGCAACCACAACTGCCGACCGTTTCACTACCCCAAATTCAGTAATTTCGGTTTTACGCTCACGTCCCTTGCCATACTTTTTGATGAGTGATTTAAAGTAAGCAATCGAATAACGTGTGATATTCTTAATATTTTTTTCAGTCTCTTCGATGCGGTCTTCAAGACCTCGAATTTCCTCGTTAGCTCTAAATCCATCGTACTTTGAAATTCGCTTAATTTTGATCTCGGTTAAACGAATAATATCATCCCGAGTCACCTCGCGCTTAAGCAATTTTTTGAAGGGCCCTAAGCCTTTATCAATTGCTTCGATGACCGCCTCCCAAGTTTCACATTCCTCGATATCGCGGTAAATACGGTTCTCAATGAAAATCTTCTCTAGAGAACTAAAATGCCACTTCTCATTGAGTTCACCGAGGAGGATTTCCAGCTCTTTGAGCAGGAGATCCTTTGTCCGGAAGGCGCAATTCTTAAGGATTTCGCTCACCGGCATAAAATGCGGCCGGCCATCGTGAATGACACAGGAATTCGGCGAGATACTCACCTCACAATCAGTAAAAGCATAGAGAGCCTCACGTGTTGTTGCGGCATCGGCCCCAGCCGGCAGGTGGACCAGGATCTCAACATTCTCCGCCGTGTTATCCTCAATTCTAGAAATCTTGATCTTTCCCTTATCATTTGCACTAACAATAGAATCCATCACTCCCCCAGTCGTGGTTCCGAAGGGAATTGAGCTAATTCTAATCAGCTTTGATTTCACGATTTCAACATCGGCGCGCACCCGGACTTTACCGCCCCGTAAACCATCGCGATAGTCGCCTACATCGATCAGACCACCGGTATGAAAATCAGGGAACAGCTCGAAGGGCTGCTTCCGCAAGACACAAATACAGGCCTCAATCAGCTCAATAAAATTATGCGAAAGAATCTTACAAGCTAACCCGACAGCGATGCCTTCCACTCCTTGTGCCAGCAAGAGAGGAAACTTCATCGGCAAGGTGACTGGTTCCTTGTTCCGACCATCGTAGCTACGAGTCCACTCGGTGGTTTTTGGGTTAAAGGCGACCTCAAGTGCGAACGAGGTAAGCCGAGCCTCAATATATCTTGGGGCAGCTGCCCGATCTCCAGTTAAAACGTTCCCCCAGTTTCCTTGCGTGTCTATGAGAAGGTCTTTCTGACCCAGCTGCACCATGGCATCACCAATTGAAGCATCCCCGTGCGGGTGATATTTCATGGTATTTCCAACCACGTTTGCGACCTTATTGTAGCGGCCATCTTCCAACTCGCGCATCGAGTGGAGGATCCGACGCTGCACTGGCTTCAAGCCATCACCAAGATGGGGCACCGCGCGCTCCA
>CASICJ010000010.1 GCA_949373085.1 uncultured Verrucomicrobiales bacterium | reverse complement strand
ATACCATGCAACAGCCCAAGGCTGGTCCGAGAAGATGACATCATTGTCATCGGTTGCGTTGTGGAGAGTTTTACTAAAGACTGGCGGCCAGTAAGGAGGCCAAACAGTTTTACTGCTATCCTTCGTTGCGAGTGCATTGAGCGTTTCCCTTGGAATGTTCAAGATTAAAGGTCCAGCACTTATTAGAATGACTATAGCGAAGTGGCCATATCGCATTAGTGCGCCTCCGGCTGGGTAGTTCAATTCTTGCCCATAAAATTGAGACGAAAGCCAATCCGTAAGCCGTCATAATTGGCGAGAAAAGGATATGGAGTTGATTCGGGGCGAGATTGCTATCTGAGAGCCCAAAAATAGCCATTCCAAGGGTTCCCATGATCCACATAAGGAGGATAATCCAACGGAATTTGGCAATTGATTCGCGTTTGAAGGGGTGAAGAAGTGCAAAGAAGAAGAGCGGGGCGACGAGGATAGCACCGAGGTTGTTGTAAAGTTCATTTACCTGCCTCAACATGCTAGTAGTCGTATTAATAAGGAAAGAGTTGAGGTTGTAGACAATCGTGTAGGTTTGCTCGGCAGGATCGCTCGTCCGCATGATTACGGATTCCGATTGACTGAGTCCTCCGTAAAGGCTGAGAAATGCAGTTCCTCCAGGATTTCCTGTCCACTCCATATTTTTGACTAAAAAGTAGCTACTAAAGATAAGGAGAACCCCGAGGATCATAAAGCCGGAGATTCCTTTGGGTCTGAAAAAGAAGGCGGCGTAAATCACAAAGCCCAAGAGGATCCAGATAGTTAGCCAATGAGAAAGAGCGAGCAGTGAAAGGAAAACGGCTGCAATCACAAGAGATCCAATATCGGCCCGGTTTTCAATTGAGGCTTCCAGGGTCCGGTAAATAAAGAAAAGCGCACAAGAAAAAAGCAGGAGCATCAGCATCTGGGGAAGCCCCGTCTGCGTGAATTTCCACATGAGATCACTTAAAATCATAAGAATAGCGGTGACTCCAGCTATTCTAACATCAAATATCCGTGAGATGAGGAGGTAGTTGATACCAACTGCAATGAGGAAAAGAATGACGGCAACTGCGGAGATTACGCGATCAAGAGCATAAACAGTTTTATTGTCCTCATTCATCTGAAATTTTTCAAAATCGTCACCACCCACAGCCTTTAAAACGGCGGCGATAATGTAGGGGTGTAAGGGTGAGTGGTAGGTGTCATGAAAGGCGCTGAGATCAATGTCCTTTTCTGCTTGCTGGGCTTGCCAGACCGCAGCGCCACGGATGACTTTGGTTGTAGCGTTGTTGCCGCGCGCGATCTCCCTGCCAATTTGGGCCTGTTCGATTCCCTTTTCAGAGGTGAGTCCCTTGAAGCTTAGAATCAGATAAAAACCTACCAATCCAAAGAGTATGAGGAAAAAGAGAAGGCGACTTATTAGAGTGGCGTTGTCGAAGCCGCCGACTTTAGTGGAACTAGTCATGATGAATGTGGATCAATAAGCGAAACGTCGCGAAGTTTTCGTTGAAGAGTGCGCCGGCTAATTCCAAGTAGTTCTGCGGCTTTCGTCCGATTTCCGTCCGTGACCCGCAGTGCGCCTTGCACAGCTCGTTGCTCGAGGGCATGCAAGTTGAATTCCTCCTCGGGAGCAAGGGTGTTTTTCACCGAAGATGATTCAAAGTGATGTCCTAGGCCGGAGACGAAGTCTGGCAGGTGCTGAATATCTAGCTCGGATTGGTTTGACATAACTACGGCATGCTCGATGGCAGTTCGTAATTCTCGGACATTTCCGGGCCAGCTGTAGCTGAGCAGAGAGCTCATGGCTGCCTCGGTGAGAGGTTTCTCTGGTCGGCCATTTTCTCTGGCGAATTCCGATAAAAAGGAGTTGGCAAGCAACACAATGTCTTCTCTTCTCTCACGAAGAGGTGGCATGATTACTCCTAGGACATTGAGTCTGAAGTAAAGATCTTCGCGAAATATTCCCTCTTCGACCATCTTGGCAAGACTGCGGTTGGTTGCGGCAATGATGCGAACATCGACCTGAATCGAGGCATTTGAGCCGACGCGTTCAATCGTCCGTTCGGAAAGAGCTCGGAGCAGCTTAACTTGTGTTTGTGCATCGATTTCTCCGATTTCATCGAGAAAAAGAGTTCCGCCATGAGCTTGTTCAAATCTGCCTACCCGGCGCTGGGAGGCTCCAGTGAAGGCGCCCTTTTCATGGCCAAATAGTTCACTTTCGAGAAGTTGGGAGGAAAGAGCGGCGCAATTTACACCCACAAATTTTTCGCCTGGACGTCCGGAAAGGTCGTGGAGGGCGTGAGCAACCACCTCTTTGCCAGTTCCGGATTCACCCTCAATAAGAACTGTCGCGCGGGTCGGGGCGATTTGTTCGATCTTAGCAGCAACCTTCGCCATCAAAGTAGAACGTCCGATCAGGCGGTCAAGGCCATGGGATGCGGCGGCTTTGCTTTCCTTGAGAGTTTCGTTTTCGGCGACAAGCTTTACGTTTTCCTTTTCCAAGGTTCGATTCCTAACGGCTCTTTTCAGAAGAAGATCTACTTCATCGAGATTGAGAGGCTTGGTGACAAAGTGCCAAGCTCCCCGGCGCATTGCTTCTACTGCCGTATCGACCGAGCCGTAGGCTGTCATCATAAGTGTAACTGGCGGGTGGGCAAGCGCTAGGGCCGCATCGAGCACTTCCATCCCTGAATCGGCACCGAGGCGAAGATCGGTGAGGAGGAGATCGACATCTTCGGAATTGAGGACCTGTTTGGCTTGTTTGAGATCTGCTGCCACGTAACAGTCAAAGCTTTCTTCGAGAGCCATTCTCAGGCCATCGCGGGTCGCCTTTTCATCATCAACAATCAAGAGGGTTTTCACAAATATTTCTACACTTCGATTGGGGCGCTATCTTCGAGCAGACGCACCCGTTTATCAGTTCTCGGGAAGTAAAGGGTGACCTTTGTTCCAACTTCTTCCTCGCTCTCAACTTCTAACTCTCCGCCATGTTCGCGGAGAATCCGGCGAACAATGAGCATCCCAAGCCCTGTTCCTTCGGCCTTGGTAGTCCGAAACGGTTCGAACATTGCACCCATCGCCTCAGGCGAAATGCCACTGCCGTTGTCCGAAATCGAAAGGCGAACTTCATACTCGGTCACACTGCTTTGAATCAGAATCTCACCTGAATTTTGTTCAACGGCCTGATAGGCATTTCTGATGACGTTATAAAATGCCTGCTTAATTTGGGTTGGATCGAGCTCGAGAGAGGGTAGATCCCCTACCAAATCGAGCTTCACTGGAATTTTACGACTTTCAAGTTCTGGGCTGAGAGCGAGAAGACTTTCTTCGAGTAACTCGTGGAGTTCTGTGGGTTCCCGTTCAGGTTTAGTGGGACGCATTGCCTCGAGGAATTGCTTCAAGATAGTGTCAAGCCGCCCGATTTCAGTGCGGGCTGTGCCGAGATGTTTTTGAAGTGGTCCTTGATCGCCTTCGGGGAGGTCTGAAATGCGGCGTTCAAGAAGTTGGAGGTGAAGTGAAAGAGAATTAAGTGGGTTTCCGATCTCATGGGCAACCCCGGCAGCCAGCAGGGTGAGAGCATTGAGTTTTTCGGATTCAATCTCCTTTTCAGCCTCTTCGCGAGAGCGGGTGACATCCCGGACAAGCATGACATGTCCAAGATCGGCTTCGCCTTCTTCAGCGACGGGGGAGAGATAAAAATTCAAGTAGCGGTTTTCGGGATAAAAAACCTCGAGATCTCGGCTCACCGTTCGGCGATTGGAGTGCATTAAGTTGGTCCAATCGACGCCGCGGACCACCTCGTCCAAGGGTTTGCCCTGAGCCTCCTCGGGTGTGGTACCGAAAAATCGACATCCGGCATGGTTGATAAAACTAATTCCTCCTGAGGTATCGAGGAGGAGAACGCCTTCCTGAAGTGCTTCGAAGACCTTCTGGAGGAAGCCTTTTTCGCGAACTAGCCTTGAGAGGAGCGCCTGTACTTCTCCCGGCTCGATCTGGTCGAGCCGTGAAAGAATTTTGTCGAGGACCGCGGATTTCAAAGCTGCGACAGATTGGCACAATTAGATGTGAGACGCAATCCTCTGGCGTATACAATCGATAGCCTACTATTTTGGGTGGGCACCCGTCGATTGATCTATCGATGAAATCCCCTAGTTAGAACTTACTCCAGAGTAGCCCTGACCCCGAAAATTTGTTACTCCGTTCAAATGCCTTGGCGTCGTCGGCGAAACACCGGAATCAAGCTCAGCAAACAAAGAACGAAAGTCGACGGCTCAGGAATGGCTCCAGCTATGATTGGAACTCCAGGTTCACTTTCAGAGGCCCAATTCAGGACCGTTATGCCTGCTGCTGCCTCATTGTCCCGAATCAAAGCATAACCATAATGGGTTCACTCCTCTCCCTCAAAAGAAAAACCAGCATAGGCTGTTCTTCGGAAGAAAGGACCCTACTCAATCAGGAAATCACCACTCGTGAATGCAGAAAGAAGCTGTAATCTCCCGACCTGACCTCGAAGCTCAAGCCTCAAAAACGAATAAGCATCCGAAAGAATGGGGCCGATTATTCCACCTCTTTCCAAAGGCTGCGCTGTTGGATCTGAGTTCACCACCACCTCAGTGGTGATTGAGCCTGAAATATGGTTGTTAAAAATTGGACTAGTAATCTTTTCGAAGGAAATATCGGTCGTGCCATTTCCGTCAAAGTCGATCTCAAAGAGACCAAAGCTAGGGGTCAGTAATACTCCTTGGTCGAAAAAAAACCACCGCTCCCTTGAGGAGTACTCCAGTCGAAAGCAGGAGAAATATGATGAGCTGTTTCATTTAATCGTTCGGCGTGATTGCCCTGACCCGAAAAGAGGATCGTTCTCGTTTCCTTTGGATAAAATATAGGCGAGTAGATCTAGAATGTCGTCATCTTCTAGCATGTTAAGGAGACCCGGAGGCATCATCGAGAACTTGGTAGGCTCCGATGATTTGATATCGCTGGTCTTAATAATAGTCATGGCGCTGGGAGCCATGAGATCCGTGATGATCCTGTAATCATCTCCTTTAAGGTTTGCGATACGGCCGATGATTTGCTTTCCATCCTTAAGGGTAAATGTGATTGATCCATATTGATCACTGATTTCATTACTTGGCTCGATAATAGATTCGAGTAGGTCGTGAGGGCTGAACTTGCCACCCGCGCTGGTTAAGTCGGGCCCGATTCCGCCCCCTTCCTCGTTGAAGCGATGACACGCGTAGCAGGTTGCAGTCGCGAACATTTCGCGGCCGTTTTTGAAGTCCCGGTTGCCCTCAAGTCCAGAGCCAAGAAGAGGAGTGAAATCCTTCATCTGCCAGTTTTTGACGAACTTAAGCTGGCGATTGCTGCTCAGGGGGTTTTTTGTGACGGGCTTGGCATTTATGATAGACGCGAGCACTTCCTTTCGCTTCGTAGAGAGACGGGCGAGGTGGTCTTTTTTGATCTCGTTGATGAATTTGCTGAAGCTTGCACCACCTTTGTAGCCGGCTGCTCGGGTGAACCAGATGAAAAGTTTTTTCTCGGAATCTTCTGTCCATCCCTCCTGCACAAAGCGGATGTTTTTAGCGATGGCAATTTGCTCTTCTTGGGTCAGTGCGTTGGTAATCAACTCGACCGAGCGTGTGATCATGTCGGGGGCCTGAAGGTAGGCTAGAACATTTGAAAGCTCCATGTTTTCGGAAGCTGAATCCCCCGGAAAGTGGGCATCGAGTTGGGCGATGACTTGAGCTCTTTGTTTTTCGATTGGGGCGCCGATACGGACGAAAGTGAGTCCATAGGCGCGAAGAAGGTCAAAACGTTCCTGCTGACTGAGTGACTTGTAGTCGAACGTGAGAAGTGATTCCACGAGTGCTCCTTGGATCTTTTCGTTTCCAAGACGGGCTAGAGAAATAAGGGCTCCAAGTTTGGTGAAGGGGTCTTTCTCATCGAGGGCTTTTTTGGCCCAGTACTTGGTGGGCACTTTTTCGATGGCAGTACGAGCGGTGAAGCGGAGGGCTCGGTCGTCGCTGCCAAGGTGCTTCCAAAACTTATCAACAACAGAGGCGTCGCTCTTCAGGTGGTATTCTGCGATGGTTTGACGTTTAGTGCGCTCCTTGGCTCCTTCGATACGCGGCTTGGCGGGAGCGGTGTTTTCGGTGCCTGTGTAGGTCACACGGTAGATTCCCGACTGAACCTTGCGGCCCCCAACGGTGATGTACATTGCGCCATCTTTCTTGCTGATACAAATATCGCTGAGGGGGAAGGGTTGCCCGCCGATGAATTTCTCAATCTCTCCAGTATAGCTGGAGCCGTTTGGCTTAAGGTGGACCGCGTAGAGTGTTCCATAAGACCAGTCGCAGGCGAAGAAAGCCTTCTGATATTTGGTCGGGAATTTTGCTCCGGTTCCAAAGGTTACGCCAGTGGGTGATCCGGGGCCGACGTTTACGACGGCGCCAAAGCTATCACTGTAATATTCAGGCCACTTTGCCGAACCATTTCGCCAGCCGAATTCGGCCCCGCTGATGACGTGGTTAATCCGAGTGGGTCGATACCAAGGCGTGTTGATATCCCACTCCATATCCGCGTCATAAGTGAACATCTCCCCTTCGAGGTTAAAGTCGATATCGTATTGGTTTCGAAACCCAGTCGCGACAACCTCCCAATTTTTGCCT
The DNA here is from genome assembly GCA_949373085.1 of uncultured Verrucomicrobiales bacterium. Lineage (GTDB taxonomy): Bacteria > Verrucomicrobiota > Verrucomicrobiia > Verrucomicrobiales > Akkermansiaceae > SW10. The sequence continues at coordinate 20,927 of CASICJ010000010.1, read as the reverse complement.
TCGGGATCCGTCTTGCAAATCCATCCACGGGGACTTTCAACCCCTTTCATGAACCCGCGGCCGTAGACCCGCGGCTGGAGTGTGTCTTCGCCCCAGCATTCAGTCACGCGGGAGCTTTGATAATCGGGAAGAGCGGTTTGGTTTCCACAGGCTACGTAAAGCGATTTCCCGTCAGGCGAAAGGACGACTGCGTGTGGGCCATGTTCTCCGCCCACTTCTTGAAATTTTTTGAGTAAGGTGACTTTGTCGAACTTGTCGTCATTATCGGTGTCCTGCACTCGGTAAAGACCACGCCCTTCGTATTTCTTGTCGTTTACTACCACGTAAAGGGAGTCAAAGGCGTAGCAAAGTCCCCAGGCATGTCCGATATCGAGATCAATCTTTTCTAGGTTCTCGTCGGTGAGAGTTTTTCCTCGGGCAGGGCGATCAAAGCGGTAAAGCGATCCGTATTGATCACCCACGATAAGACGACCTTTATCGTCTTCACAAAGGACGACCCAGGAACCGAAATCTTTTTTAGGAACTGAGTAGAGCCGCTCAACTTTAAATCCTTCTTTTACGACTAAGCGTTTTGGGGGAGTGACTTGGGATGCGAAGTCTTCGGCAAGAGTGACTGGAGCCATGAAAGTGGCTCCGATAAAAATGGTCGATTTAAGTATGTTAGTCACGGACGCCGTGAGGCTATTCAAGCAGCATTCATGATGCCATTTCAAAAAGCAGAACTTGAAGTAGTGGTTCCTATTTTTAAGTCATCAAGATGGAAGAATGACTCCTTCATCTCATTTTTTATTTATGTCCCTCATCTGTCTTGTCTTTTTTGGAGGAAACGAGGAAGGCCACCAGATCGCGAGCTTCTTGTTTGCTAAGCAGGCCATTCATAGGGGGCATTGCCGAGACTGGTTTGCTCTTTTTGGCAATATCTGATTTTTTGATGATCTTTGTCGTCTCGGCAAATTTAATCATGGCATTACCATCTTTGTCATCGGGCATGAAGTTGCCGCTGATCTCGGTGCCATCTTTCAGGGTGATCGTGCCAAGCCCGTATCCGTCAGCAACTTCGGCTCCAGGATTGATGAGTGAACGTAGCAGGTAGGTGGAATCGTGTTTTTTACCGATGGCTCCCAGCTCAGGGCCAACGTCCCCGCCAACTCCGTGCATGGTATGGCAGCGTTGACATTGAGCTGCTCCGTGTTCGTAAAAGACCTTTTTCCCCAAGCTGACGTCTCCGCCATCGCGACAGAGGAGATTCCACTCGGCATTTGGGTCGTCCTTGGCGAGGGAAGCACGGAATTTGTCGAGTGAAAGAGCCACTGTTTCGGCAGCGGTGACGATGTCGAGTGCAAGTCCTGATTCGGATTTTCCGGCAGCTAGTTGATCGAGTGCAATCTTTATTATCTCTTTAGCTTTGGGTGTTTTGAGCTTGGTCAAAGTTTGCAGAGTGAGTTGCTTTTCTTTCAAAGTTGCATCCTTGCTCGTAAGAAGGTTTCCAAGTTGAGCGGTAGCGCGATCGGGATCGTTCTTGAAGAGAAGCTCTCTCGCCATGCTCCGGACTTTGTCGCTCTTGTCGGTGAAAAGTTTCTGAAGTGTAAACGGCCAAACGGAATTTGATTCTTTGAGCGGAGCGAGAAGCTTCATTGATTTAACGCGGGCCTCCTCGGGATATTGTTCATCCTGCAGATATCGAGTGAGTCGAAGTTCACCAAGTGGGATCTGATCTTGTTCGGAGAGAATGAGGGCGCGCGGAACGAGCTCGATCGAGCTTTTGTCAACGCCATCAAGGAGCCCCTTAAGGTTTTTAATGATACTAGAATTTAGTTTAATTCGATTCTTAGGAAGAGTCCGGGCGAATCCGGTGACGGGATCAGGGACGGGTGGGTTGTTCCACTCGAGGAGAGCGATGAGCGCGTCCTTACGAGTCCGAAAATCAACCTTTGAGTCGGCTGCGATTTTTGCGATTACTTCGGCGTCCTTTTCTTGACCCAAAACCCAAGCTGCAAAGATTGCTCTTCGGGCAGTAAGAGGATGCCATTTGATATCAGGAGAGACTCTTGAGGCAATGCTGTGTGCTTGGTTTGAGAGTTTCCGATAGGTTTTGCGAACATCCATTTCGTAAGCAGCGCGAATCGCTTCCTGACGGACTGATTGATCGCGGTCGGCGAAGTAGGTTTCGAGAAGATGAGATTTATGGCGACGAAGGGCAATGACGATGGCGCGGCGGACTGCTGTCGAGCGATGGTCGTAGTGTTTCCAATCGGGTGTAAACTCGCTACATTTAGTAAGAACCATGATTCCAGCGTGGCGGACAACAACGTCATTATCGTCGTTATTCTCTAACATTTTAATCGCTGGCTCGATTGCGTCCTTATGACCATGATTGGAGAGGGCAATGGCCGCGAGTGATACGACACGTGGTGATGAATCCTCGAGCATTGCGATCAGAGCTTTTCGGAATGGGGCGAGGTGCTTGCCGTGATTGCCAAGAGTGCGTGCAAGGTTAGCCCTGACTTCCATTTCTTTGTCGCCAAATAAGCCAGCAAGGGAGTTAAGTGCAGAAGGGTTTTTCTGGCCAAGCTGACCGATTCCCCAAATACCGTGGATTCTGCGCATGAGTGGTTGGTTTGGCTGGATTGCTTTCTCAAATAGAGGAAGCGAATCGAGGTCTTGATCTGCGAGAGCGAATTGAGCGCGCTGGCGAACCCGCTGGTCAGGATGGGCCAAAAGCTCGAATAGTCTGTCTGACTTAAGGGTGGGGATGCCGTTTGCAAAAAGATCTTTGATTTCTGTAATTCCTTTTGACTTGAGCTTCGAGTCGTCTGCGAGGGTGTATACGTTGCCTTTTCCAGACTTGGTCCAGCCACCGCCGTAGTCGGCAATATAGAGCTTGCCGTCATATCCCCAGTCGAGGTCGGTAAGGGCGATTCCCTTAAGAAAGTTTGTCTGTTCACCGAGTTTAAAGTTGGCTCCGTCGGGATTCAGGGTGAAGCGTTCAATGAGGCAGCGACCGGGACCGGCGACGTAGCTAGCAACGAAAAAGTTGCGGTCAAATTTTTCGGGGAGTCCTACGATACCGGGGTTGTAGGCCAAGCCGCAAGGGCCATTCGAACTATAAGCAATCGGTGGGTTGATGTAAGCGGGTTGGCGGTCGTGGCGGGTATTCCAAAGGCCTTCGTTCATCCAGGCATCGATCTGATCTTCTTTATGTGGAGGTTTTCCACCAATGTGATTGTAGACTGAGCCGCCGAAGGAGACCATAGTTTGGTGGCCCATTTTCCAGCCGGAGTCGCCATGTTCGATGAGGTATACAATACGCTCACGATCTCCTTGGTCGTAGTCGTTATCGACGGTGAATAGGTTACCGAATTCATCAAAGACAATCTCTTTTGGATTACGAAGATTGATGTAGAACTCTTCAAATTCAGAGCCGTCGGGGTTCGCTCTGAAAACGCCGCCGGAGTCTGGACGGGCAAAGGTCTTGCCATCCTGCTCGACATGGTAACCACGGTCGCCAATCGACCAGTAGAGTTTGCCGTCGGGCCCCCAGGCGAAGCCGTTGAGATCATGGCCGGAGAAGCTGACGCGGACGCCAAAACCATTGACGAGCGTTTTAACCTCCTCTGCTTTTCCGTCGTTGTTGGTATCCTTGAGGCTGTAAACGCCAGGAATCATTGCGAAGTAGACGGTGCCGTCTTTTTCAATGAGTCCGCCGGAGGGGCCAGCGAGTGGGGCGTTAAAATCACCACGATAAATAGTTGTTTTGTCAGAGACGCCATCGCCATCGGTGTCTTCAAGTAGCTTAATGACCTCTGAATCTTTTGTGAATTCTTCCCACTTCAGGAAGTCGTTTTGCTTCCCGGACCACTTTTTGTGAAAAGCGGTGCGGTCATCGAGAGTCATATTGGAAATGTCTCCGTTCACGCGGTCGCGCAAAAATCTGCCACCGTGACGGATATCTTGGACTTGAACACGCCAGCGATTGGTTTCGGCAACGTAGACGCGGTTTTGAGCATCGATGCAGATCGCTGTGGCGTTTTGGACCTGATTTTTATCGGCAAAGCGATTGAGCGTAAGGCCTTCGGGAATCGTGATTCTTTTGTCGAGATTGGAAGGGACGAGTTGAGCGTTGAGCGGCAGAAAGGCGAAGATAGCAAGAAGAAGTGTGCGTGGCATAATCTTTAATGGCATGTAGTCTACGCCGGACGAATCTGGAAAATTTCAAGCGAGCCTTGGTAAGACCCTCTAGAATTGATGTCCTCAAAATTGAAGGCGATAATTCGTTGGTTTCGAGGTCAGTGCACTCGGTAAAGTTGATATGACAGTGGAATCAAAGGGGACTTGTATGTTGAAATTGTCGGCAATTACGGGATTGTCCGAAAGATCAGGCGATTTCCAACCGAAAGTATGAAATGAAGATAGCAGTTTATATCTTGGCGGGAATTTTTTTCGTGAGTTGTGATCGCCATGAATCCATGCCTAGTGAGGAAATGGGGCAGCTTCCATGGGTCGAGGCAAAAGGGGTCGATTGGAATGAAATTCAATTTGGCGGAGAAGGAACGGCGCAATGGTCTGATGGGGAGCTCCATCTCGAAGCCGGAGTCGAACTTACTGGTTCACAATTTAGCGGAGAACTCCCCGAGATGCCCTATGAACTTGAGTTGGAAGCCCTCAAGGAGGTGGGTTCGGATTTTTTCTGTGGATTGACTTTTCCGGTTTCGTCAAAGGATGAGTGTCTTACTTTCATTGTTGGGGGCTGGGGTGGAGGAACGGTGGGGATTTCCTCGATTGATGGGATGGATGCCTCGGAGAACGAAACAACCACTTATGGTAATTTTAAAGAAGGTCAGTGGTATGCTATCCGACTGGTTGTGGAAAAGGAGAGACTCGCAGCCTTTATTGACGGTAAGCAGGTGGTGGATGTCGCGACCGAAGGCCGTAAATTAGGACTCCGGGCAGGGGTCATTGAATATTGCGCTCCGATGGGCATTGCGGCATGGCAAACCGAGGCCAAAGTCAGGAAACTTCGATGGCGCGCTCTTGCTGATTAGGGCTTGTTTTTTTCAGCGGGGCGCGTTAGGGATCTCCCAACAACTTCTGACGATCGTTTGGAGTGGGTTTTTAAACCCGCTCTTTTTGGTCTCAGGGAACCACGAATCTGGAAATGACCACCGACATTGTTGCCCTCATCGAGTTTTATGAAAAAGAAAAAGCCATCGAACGCGAACGCGTTGTCGAGGCCCTCGAGTATGCTTTTTGCTCCGCCTATCGCAAAATGGTTCCTGGAGCGGATGCTATTGAGTCTCTCCGTGCTGAAATCAATGAGAAGAAAGGCGATACTCGCATTTTTGCCAGCCTAGAAGTGGTTGCAGATGATGACTACATCGACAAGTTTAACGAGGTGCCTGTTGGTATTGCCAAAAAGAAAGAGGATGCCTCTGAGATTGGCTCGCGTCTTGATTTCGATGTCACTCCGAAAAACTTCGGGAGAATCGCGGTTCAGACTGCCAAGCAGACCATGATGCAACGTCTGCGTCAGGCTGAGAAGGAGAAGATTTATGACGAATTTAAGGACCGAGCTGGCGATATCGTTAGCGGTTCTGTTCGCCGTTTTGAAAAGAGTGATGTCATGGTCGATCTTGGGAAATTTGAGGCTCGGATGCCCTCCAAGGAGCGTGTTGGCACTGAGGATTACTCGGTCGGAGATCGGATTCGCTGCTACGTTGTTTCGGTTGATAACGAAGGACGTGGGCCGGAAATTATCCTTTCCCGCAGTCACCCTAACTTTGTGCGCCGACTTTTCGAATCAGAAGTCGCAGAGATTTCTGATCGCACTGTTGAGCTTCGCGCTGTCGCTAGAGAGGCAGGATATCGCACGAAGGTTGCGGTTTACACTCACGATGACAAAGTCGATCCTGTCGGAGCTTGCGTTGGTCTTCGTGGTGCGCGCGTTAAAAACATCGTGCGTGAGCTAAACAACGAGCGTGTCGATATTATTCGCTGGAACGAGGACGTTAGCGAATTTGTCACTGAGGCTTTAAAGCCGGCCATTGTTCGTAGCCTTAGCCTCGATAATGAAAATCGTGTCGTAAATGTTACGGTTGACGAAGAAGACCTTTCGAAAGCGATCGGTCGCCGCGGTCAAAACGCTCGCTTGACTTCTAAACTGACTGGCTGGGATGTCCAAGTCCGCAAGGACGAGAGCCAACACGAACAATTTGAAGCTCGTGTCGATGATGCGGCGACCCACCTTGCTGAAAATCTTAAGATCGATGATGCGACTGCTGGAAGGCTCTTCCGGGCTGGTGGTGTCACCGTCGACATGGTATCCCAAATGCCTGCTTCTTATATTGCGAGCGCAATTGAGGTTGACCTAGAGGAGGCGACCCGGATTTTGAACGCGTCCAAAGGAGAGGAGATTGGACCAGATAACTCCGAGGTTCCTGAGGCCCCTGTGGAGGAACCGATAGAGGCCGAAGTCCCTGCCGAAGAAGCCCCCGAAGGATAACGAAGGAAAAATTTTTACGTTTGATATAGTATCATACCCGATCCACCGAAAGACCCGCATCAGCATGGCCGACGATAAAGAAAAAAAAGAGGAGGTTCTCGACCTCTTGAGCGAGAAGCCCAAGCCATCGCGTCGCGAACGGCAACGTCAGGAGGCCGCGAAGGTGCAGACCGTGGACGATAAGAAAAAGGCTGCCCTTGATCTAGGGATTGAGGAGGATCAACCCAAGAAAACTAGCGTCCGCAAAACAGAGAATTCCGGGAAGGATATCCTACCTAGTATTTCCAACCGTCTTGAGGATAAGGCTGATCCGGATTTTGTGAAAACTCCGGCTCCGGTCGAAGATTCTGCCGATGATTCGGAGGATTCTACTGATGATAGCTCGGACGAGGGTGAAGTTGATGGCAATGTCATCAGCATCAAACCCCCTATTATCGTCAGTGATCTGGCAGAAAAGATGGGTAAGATGGCTTTCGAGATCATGGCGGATCTGATCAAGCTGGAGGTTTTCGTAGCCCCGACACAGGCTATCGAACCAGAAATTGCTGAGAAAGTCTGTGAAGCTCATGGGTTTATTTTTGAGCGTGAAAAGCGAGCTAAAGGTGGTGGCGTTCATAAGGAGGAAGAGGTCTTCGAGGAGCCGGAGCCAGAGGTTGAAGAGCGCGAAGAGCAGCTCGCTTACCGGGCTCCCATTATCACCTTTATGGGCCACGTGGATCATGGGAAAACCTCTTTGCTCGATTTCATTCGTGAGAGCCGTGTTGCCAAAGGCGAAGCTGGAGGTATTACCCAGCATGTGGGTGCATACAGCGTGCAACACGGGGATCGCAGCATTACCTTTCTTGATACTCCTGGACATGCCATCTTTTCTAAGATGCGTTCACGGGGTGCAGATGTCACCGATATTGTTGTCGTGGTCGTCGCAGCAGACGACGGCATCATGCCGCAAACCGAAGAGGCAATCAAACATGCCAAGGCTGCAGGTAAGACGATCATTGTTGCAATTAATAAAATAGATCTTCCTGCAGCAGACCCAATGCGTGTCATGACTCAGCTGATGGAGCACGAGCTGGTTCCTTCCGAGATGGGCGGAGATACCGAATGTATTAAGGTTTCTGCTCAGACTGGTGATGGAATCGATGAATTGCTGGAGCTTATGGCGCTGCAGGCCGAGGTTCTTGAGCTTCGCGCTAATCCTAAAGCCAATGTTCGAGCATCGGTCATCGAAGCCAGCGTTAAGGCGGGTCGCGGCGCAACCGCTAAGGTTATCGTCGAAAATGGGACTCTCAAGAAAGGGAAACCATTTATCTGTGGGCCTTTTGCCGGCAAGGTGAAGGATATGATCGATGATCAAGGCAATTCAGTAAATGAAGCTGGACCCTCGACTCCGGTCGAGGTGCTTGGGTTTGCAGAGTTGCCGAACGTGGGGGATTCGCTTGTGGAGATGGATTCTGACCGCGTTGCCAAGAAGCTTTCCGAAGAGCGTTTAGTCGAGCGGCGTAAAGATCGCCTCGTACAGCCGAAAAAGAGCCGTCTAGAAGATATGCTCCAAACCGTTTCCGGAACAGGTAAGGCCAAGCTTAATTTAATCCTTCGGTCTGATGTGCAGGGAACTGCAGAAGCCATTAAGAATGCGATCATGGAGATCGAGTCCGAGAAAGTGGAGGCCAACTTTATCATTGCTGGGGCCGGTGCGATTAACGAGTCCGATGTCCTTATGGCAAGCTCGGCAGATGCCATTATCCTTGGTTTCAACGTTAAGGTGGACGGCAAAGCTGTCAAAGCGGCTAAGGCTGAGGGAGTCCAAGTTAAGCTCTACTCTATCGTCTATGAGCTAATTGATCAGGTTAAAGAATCGATGCTGGGAATGCTCGATCCTGAAGTTCGCGAGACCGTTATTGGCCGTGCCTCCGTCAAGCAGGTCTTCAAAGTTAATAAGGGTCGTGCCGCTGGTTGTATCATCAAAAGTGGTAAAGTTACCCGTTCCGCTCACGCTCGCGTTGTTCGCGGTAAGCAACCGGTCTTTGATGGTAAGATGTCTACTCTTCGCCGTCACCAGGATGAGGTGGACGAGGTGAAGCAGGGCATCGAGTGTGGTATTCGGCTTGGCTCTTTCGACGAATATGAGGAAGGCGATGTGATCGAGTGCTATACTTTAGATAAGATTGATCAGACTCTCTAAGGTAAAATAAAATGGCAAAACGACAGGATCGGGTCAACGAGCTTCTGCGCCGCGAAATCAGCGCTGTTTTGCAACGTGATTTCGAATGGAAAAACACTCTCGTTACAGTCAGTGAGGTGGATGTCACTCAGGATCTCAAGGAGGCTAAGGTTTTCGTGAGTATTCTGGGAGGCTCTGCCCCCGGGGTTCTTGATCAACTTGAAAGGAAGCGTGGCTTCATCCAAGGCAGGGTTTCGAAACGGGTCGTTCTCCGAAATACTCCCGTCTTGATGTTCCGTCAGGATAAATCTGCAGTTCGTGGTGTTGAGGTAGTGAACTTACTTGATGAAGTATCCCAGCTCCCGACGGCTCCGCCCGAGGACGAAGAAGAATAGCCCCGAGCTCTTCTAATTGCAGCTTGCTTGGTCTATGTGATGAGTCTGGAGCTCTCAAATGGGAGTTATTTCTGGGGTCTGAATCTGTGATCTTAAAACTTATAAATTTTCCTTGGTAAGGGTGATTGACTGAAAATTTTTCTTCAAAACGATCTCAAAATTTATTTAGCCTGCAAGCCATGTTTAAAACATTTCAAGAAGACGGAAGATCCGAAGGTAAATGTGTAAGATTCAAAAAAATGTTTAGGTCATTACTATTGACCGGAGTGTATATCAATAGCGTAGCGCTTGCAGCTTCGTCTGCTGAGAAAACTTCGGCCATTTCATCAAAGGCAATTGGCGCTAAGCCAAGCCCTGAGCTTCCGAAGTATGTCTCCACTCTTAATGAATGGAGCGAACGATATAATTTCTCAGGGGTAGCAGAGGGCAATGACTGGTTGCTTCTAGGACTTCAGCACCGGAGCCGAATTGAGAATTTTGACAACTTTTATCGGGTTTCTTCTCTTCCGTCTGACGGTGGATACTTCAGTCGGCATTGGTTTTATCTTGGAGTGCGTGATGTTCTCGATCCTTTCAGATTTACTGTCGAATTAGAGGATTCACGACGCGAGGGTTTTGATTTTCCACCGAGTGCGCGTCAGGACAACCACACCGATTTCCTGCAAGCCTATGCCGAGCTTTATTCTAAGAACGGTCTTTTTGGTCAAACCACTAGCCTCCAGGCTGGACGGTTCACGATTGATGCCGTTGATCGCCGTCTCGTCGCTCGAAATCGCTTTAGGAACTCTGCCAACACATTCGATGGTGTGCGCCTGAGGATTGGGGATGACAAGTCCCCATGGATGGCCAACTTTTTTGCAACCCGTCCGGTTGAAGCCCGTGAAGGTTCATTTGACGATCGTTCGCGAGAAGAGAGGGAGTTCTACGGTGCTTATGCGATCTTCCGGGGCAGTTCTCCGGCCTTTGTGTTTGAGCCCTATTATTTCTATTTGGATGACCAGAGAAATCAAGCGAGAGAGCGCAAGTTACATACGGCAGGTGCTCATGCTTATGGTCTAATCTATAATGATTTCTTTGACTACGATGTCACCGTGTCCGCTCAGTGGGGGGACCTTAACGGGCTCGATCATTCAGCTTACTTTGTTCACGCTGAGCTCGGTCATACTTTTAAACACGCCTGGACCCCCCGTCTCTCCGCTTGGATAAACTACGGGAGTGGTGATGACGATCCTGGTGATAGTGACAGCGGTCGATTCACTGAGCTATTTGGGGCTCCGTTTGGGCTCTATGGATTCAGTCGTTATTTTACTGCTGAGAACACCATTAACCCAACGCTTTCTCTTTCGTTTAAGCCAGCTGATGAAGTAAAAGTAGAGCTTTACCTTCGTAGTTATACGCTTGCCAGTGATACCGATGCTTGGGTGCGTGGCGGGGCTGCAGTTCCTGGAGGTCGGCGAGATCCTTTGGGAAGCAGTGGTCGGCATATTGGAGAAGAGATTGATCTCCGTGTTCGGTGGCAGGCAAATGACCAATTACTTTTCAATACTGGGTTGGCTCACTTCATGCCTGGTGGCTTTGTTGATGAAACTGGTCTTTCCGAGAGTAGCACTCTAGTTTACCTCCAAGGCACTTTCGATTTTTAAATCAGCTTTAATAAAGTTAAGCCTAGCTATTAATTTTTTCAAAATACCGGTGTGACGGACCCTCCAAGATCTCAGATTTTTTTACTTTGCTTTTACGAATTTCAAAAGGAGGAATCGAGCCGGGATACAATGAATAAAAAAGCGGCTCTGGTTTACCGGAGCCACTTTTTTAGGGTCGTTGTCTGATTGATTAAACAAACAATGGTTTCATGTGGCGTTCAAGGAGGTTGTGTGTGACACACTCAGAAATGACTTCGTGGTTTCCCTTAAGGGCATCGAGGTAGCGGTCTCCCATTTGAGCTGCAATTTTGAATCCAACGTGAAGAAGTTGGCGGACGTTAGCATTGTAGTTGGGGTTGCTTTGGTCATGAGTGAGTGCGCTGACATACTGTTCGCTGGTCCAGCCGCTCAGTTCTTCGGCGCTAGGGAGCTGGGAGTGGTCGATATCAATGACGGTGGCGTAAGGCTCGCAAAGCGCTTCTTTTTTATCAAGAGCCTTGGCGTAGATTTCTTTGGCGAGCTCTAAAGCGTCTCCTCCGGCGGTGGCTAGGCCGATGACTTCTTCAAGCCAATTAGTGCCGGCAGTTTTGATGTGAAGTCCTGCGCCAGTACGAGCGATTGCCTTTTTGATAGGCTCGTATATTGAAAATTTATCGGAACCGGAGTGCACCGAGAGCTTAAGAGTTTCAGGCAGACCATAGGCCTTTACGGCGTGTGAAAGAATAGCTAGGTCATCGTTAAACTCTTGTTCAAACTGCGCGATATCGCCCACGTAATCTACTCCTTTGTTAAATCTACCTGTGAATTTTGGAGCTATGGTCTGAATAGGAATTCCTTGGTCGGCGATGGCGGCGAGAATAATTAGCATTTCGGCCGGAACCTGTGGTTTGTCTGTCTCGTCCATCGATACTTCGGTGACAAAGTCGTCTGAGCCGCCTTTGGCTGTTAAGATGTAATTATAAATGGCCTTGGCTTTCTGGGTAGCTTTTAGGAACTGATTAGCGGTTTGTTCAACAAGTTCGCGAGAGATTTCTAAAGGGTCCTCAATTCCTTCAACTGTGACGGAGCCGATGAGTTCTGGGTGGTTGTTGATGAAGTGTTCGACGTCAGCCGAATCGGCTGCTTCCCCAATGTCATCGGCAACGTCGAGAGTGAAGAAGTTACATGGAGTAATAAAGCGATCAACCGTGCCGAGGTTGATATGGTCGGCGTCGAGAAGGTATTCGCCAGACCAGCCAAGGTCAGAAACGGCTTTGTCAGCAGCATCGCGGGTGGACTGTGGCTCGGATCCGATGATCTCATGCTCGCGGTTGGATTTGTTCCAGGTTGGGCAGATGTCTACCCCGAGTTCTTTGGCGGAGATGAAGGCTTGAAGTTGAGCGTGTGCTCCGTGGGCGAAACGATCGCCAACACCAAAGGTGAATTTAGGACAGGTTTTCATGATTTTTTTAGGATGAGTTATTTGGAAGTTTTTGAATCGGGTCAAGAATTGTTGATCCGATCGGGCTTCCCGCAGAGGGAAGGCGATTTGAGAGGAGAGATCCTAAGGTTGGAATTTAGTTATTAACGGTAATCACGGCTTTAATAGCACCAAGTTTAGGGTTGGTAAACTGATCGAACTCGGTTGGAACTTCCTCAATGTCGAGGCGGTGCGTGATCCAGACTTTGGTATCGATGTCTCCAGACTCGATGGTCTTGATGATTTCGTCAAAATCAGCGGGGAGGGCATTACGTGAAGCGAGGAGCGTTTGCTCGCGTCGGTGAAAGACGGGGGCGTGCGGGAAAGTGAGGTTCTCCGTGGTAATTCCAACGTAGATTATCCGTGAGGTGAAGCCTCCGTATTCGAAACAGCTAGACATGGATTTTACCGAGCCAGTGGCATCGATCACAACGTCGGCAAGCTTGCTGCCAGTCATTTCCTCCAGTTTTTTTAGGTGGGATCCGTCCATGTTGAATTGAACCCCATTTTCGATACCGAGGTTTTTGGCACAGAAGTCTAATCGGCTCTGAACCATGTCCATCACGATGACATTAATCTCAGGCATGAGCTTGAGAAATTCGAGGCAGGAAAGTCCAATGGGGCCAGCACCGATCACGATAACGGTTTCACCTGGCTTGGGATTGCCGCGGTGTACCGCGTGGTATCCGATAGCGAGAGTTTCTACGAGTGCAAGCTCGTCGTAAGAAAGCTTGTTGCCGACATGAAGCTTTCGGGCTGGGACAGTCCAGTTTGCTTTGCGAAGTCCGCCGGGGCCGTGAACGCCGATTACCTGAACGCTTGGGCAGCAGTTACTGTTTCCCTTTTGTGATGTCGAACTGTGAGGATCGTTGACGTAGGGCTCAAGGGAGCATTTGTCCCCTATCTTAACGTTGGTTACCCCTTTGCCAACGGCTACCACTTCAAGGCCAAGTTCGTGTCCAGGCGTGCGAGGGTAGTTAAAAAAAGGAAACTTTCCGAGGTAGCAGGAAAGGTCGGTTCCGCAAATACCCATGCGATGAGTTTTGACGAGAGCCTCACCGGGGCCGGGAGCCTTTTCGTCAGCGATATCGATCGAGCTGATTTCTTTTGGATTGGTGAATTCGATTGCGTAAGACATTGCGAAGGTAGGTAAATTGTTGTGCCAAGTTTGGTGTGGAGGTTGGCTGAAAGGTCGAGTTTTCGGAAGGATGAAAGAAGGGAGGTTGCTTTATTAACAGGGCTCTGCGTCTAGTTGTTTTCCTTAAGGCCCTCAAGGTGGCCGAGGTTCTTGACAGGAGCAAAGATGGCTTGGACTTCGGCCAGCAGGGATCGATCGATGGGCTCGGCGAGCCATTTATCCCATTTTTTGATATTTTCTGGATTTGCTGATCCTGCAACTGTCGAAGAAATATCGGTATGTTCGCATGAGAATTGGAGAGCGAGCTGGGCAAGGTCGACACCATTGTCTTCGCAAAGTTTTGCAGCAGCACGAGCTGCGGCCTTGACCTCTTCGGGTTCCTTAAGCCAATCAGGCAGTGGCGCGTTTGTGAGTAGTCTGGCAGAAAATGGCCCGGCATTAATTGCTCCGATGTCTCGTTCCTTTAGCCGCGGAAGGAGATTCTCGGAGAAGGCCGTATTTTGGAGGGTGTATTGATTATAGGAAAGGACGCAGTCACAGGTATCCTCTATTTGATCGAGGACCGTGTGAAAGGTCTTCATTGGGTAGCATGAAAATCCGATGGCACGAACCTTGCCTTGTTCTTTTGCTTTGAGCATAGCGGGCCAGGTTTCCTCCCAGATTTGGGGAAGTCGAACAAACTCGACATCGTGCATAAGCAGCACATCAAGGTGATTAGTGCCGAGGCGGTGAAGGGAGATATGAATGGACTCCTCGACGCGTTTGGCGGAGAAATCGAAATGAATATCGGAGTAGCGACCGAGCTTGGTTCCGAGAAGGTAGCTATCACGTGGGATTCCTTTTAGACCTTGACCTAGCATCACCTCAGACATGCCACGGCCATAAAATGGGGAGGTGTCGATGAAATTCATACCTAAGTCTAATGCCGTGATTGTAGATTTCATTACTTCATCGATATCGACCGAGCGAAATTCAGCTCCCAAAGACGATGCTCCGAAGGAAAGAATGGGAAGATCAAGATCGGTTTTTCCGAGAGGTCTGGTTTTCATGTTTTCAGGGAAATTATCGGTCGTCTAAAGTCTTGACAAAAGTTGTCTGACTGATTTATGTTAGAGAAGTAAATTTAAGATAATATTTTTTTTAGAATGGTTTTGTAAATTTTTTTTGAATTTTTATCTATCTAAACTTATTTGATTTGGTAAGTGGTCAATGGATGTCGAAAGAGGAGGTTTTACCCTGGGAAAAGATAGGCAAAGAATATCGGCAAGATTACAAAAGAGCCGGTATGTTGGTAGATTTGGATCGCTGCATTGGCTGTCACTCATGCTCAGTGTCTTGCAAGACTGAGAACGAAGTTCCACTTGGGAATTTTAGAATGCGAGTGAGGTATTTGGAGCAGCCAGATAATAAGCAAATCTCGTTTACGCCGCTCATTTGTATGCACTGCGTCGATGCTCCATGTTTGAAAGCTTGTCCCTCAAAAGCAATTCGGCGGGAAGATGATGGGCGAGTTTTTATCGACGAAAATCGCTGTGATCTTGAAAAAGAATGTGTTGAGGCTTGTCCATACGGAGCGATCTCGATCAATGTGGAGAAGGAAGTCGCTGAAAAATGTGATTTTTGCACTCATCGAACCGAGGTGGGGTTGGATCCAGCCTGTGTTTCGAACTGTCCAACTGACGCCCTTGTCTTTGGCGATCTCGATAATCCTGAGTCACGGATCTCGAAGTTAGCTGAGAAGAAAAAGGCAAAGGCCTGGAAGGCGGATGAGAAAACAAATCCCTCGGTGCTCTATGTGAGCCATGAAAAGTGGATGGAGAAGAAAGCCAATACCGGAGTGCAGCTCGATTCAAAGGATGAGGATGTTACCTACGAGCAAAACAATCTTAAAAAATAATCTTCTCTGTAAATGTCTGATCTGACTCGCCGCTCAATTCTCAAGCTTGGCTCCGCGCTCATCGCTGGTGGCTTTTCTCCGCTGAGAGTTTCTGCTCAAAATGCCACTTTCGGCAAGAGCTTTGGTGTTCTTGGTCGCCTTGATTATTCGAAGGCCAAAGCAACCCCGACAATTTGTTTTGCCTGCACGAACCACTGCGGAGTCATTGGTTGGGTGCAGGATGGCCTGGTTCGTAAAATCGATGGTAATCCTCTTGATCCAAACACCGAGGGTAACCTTTGCTCGAAGGCACAGGGGATGATTTCCTACACTTACTATCCCGAGCGGATTCTTTACCCTCTTCGCCGTGTTGGAAAACGCGGAGAAGGAAAATGGAAGCGTATCACTTGGGACGAGGCCTACACCGAACTTGCCGAAAAAATGCGGCCGCTTCGCGAAAATGGGACTCCGGAGGAATTTGTTTTTCATTACGGACGTGATAAGACGAAGGGTTATACCAAGCATTTCACAAATGCTTTTGGAACTCCGCATCGCCTGAACCGTCGCTCGATTTGTTCTTCGAATCGCCGTGCTCCACTCATGTCCTTTTACGGTCGAGACTTCGAGTGGGAGACTCAGGATCTTTCTAATACTAAGTATGTCATCAACTGGGGTGGTAATCCTTATGAAGCGTATCAAGGCGGGCTTTTTATGGCGCATCGATTGCAGAATGCTCGTGTTGATCATGGGGCCAAATTAGTGACCTTTGAGGTGAGACCTTCAGCGACTGCCAGTAAGTCTGACGAGTTCTACACTGTGATGCCTGGGACTGATGGAGCTGTCGCTTTTGCAATGATCCACACTATCCTGAAGGAAGGTCTTGAGGATAAGGAGTTCTGGAATCGTTGGGCGAATCTTCCATTGGACGAACTTAGAAAATCAGTGAAGGACTACACTCCGGAATGGGCTGAGAAAAAATCAGGTGTTCCTGCGGCTGATATAAAGCGAATTGCCATTGAATTTGCAAAAGCTGCTCCGGCTTGTTGCACGATGTCTAACCGGGGTTCAGCGAAACATTATAATGGAATGCAATCGGACCGAGCAATCCGAACTCTGGATGTGCTTGTTGGTAACGTTGGTAAACCAGGCGGGTATTGCCTTTCTTCACTTCGCGGTTGGTCTGGTAAGTATGGACAGGAGGGTTTGCCTAACCTCAAACTCCCCGAGCCTAAAGCGTCAGATCCGAAACCGTGGGGGATCGGAGAGGGATTTGATGAGGTTGCCTTTAAAAAGCTTCCCAAGAAAGTGCGGGACCGTGTGAATAATTTCCCCGATAAGTGGCGGAAGAAATACTTTGGTGAGCTAGCTACTCCAAGTGAGTATCCGCTGGCTTGGCATTGGTATCAGATGCGGGTGGGTCAGCTTGTTTATCCCTACATTAAGCAGGGTCGCCAGAAGGTTTCGGTCTACATGTCTTTTACTCTGGGTGCCGCCTTTGGATATCCCGAAGCTAATGCAGCACGCGAGGTTCTCAAGGACGAGAAGCTAATCCCTTTCCACGTTGCGATCGATATCGGATATGGTGAACAAGCCGCGCTGGCTGATATGATTCTCCCCGAAGCGACCAGCTTGGAACGGTGGGATTATCACTCAACTAACTGTTATGGTCTCGTGCCTTACACGGGCATTCGCCAACCTTTGGTCGATCCACAAGGCGAGTCTAAGTCGATCCAGGTTATTCTTCGCGAGCTTGCTCATAAGATTGGTGGAGGTATGGAGAAGCATTTCACTTACAAGGATGATGAATCACTCTACCGAGATTGGTATAAAGAGCTCCCGATTTCTTGGGAGGAATTTAAACGTCGGGGCATTTGGCAGGAAAAAGATCGGCCCAAAGATTACGAGCTTTATGAGAGACTGCTCACCGACGGAGAGCTGGCTGGCACGAACTTTAAAGCTGGGAAATTAGCTGACGGAGCACTTGTCGAAAAAGACGGTAAGGCGGTAGGCATCATAAAGGATGGCAAAGCTGTCCGTGGATTCCCGACTCCCAATCGCGTTATCAATGTTTATGATGAAATCTTCCCTGAAGCTGCTACGGCGGTAGGGCTTCCGCTCAGTGATGGCAACGCAAGTCCACTGGCGACTTGGCACGAGGTTCCCGAACACGTTGATTTGCCCGCTGACCGATTCATTTTCTCGACCTTTAAGTGGAACGTCCATACGCAGGGTCGTTCCGGTCACTGGAAGTATTCGGCGGAAATTATCCACACCAACCCTATTTTCATGCACCCAGAAACCGGCAAAGCTCTTGGTCTGGTTGAAGGTGATGAGGTAGAGGTTTCGGTCTATCGTCCGACCGGTTTCACTTATCGCGCCGGCGAGAAAGGGGTAATGGGTAGTTTTAAAAACCACGTTCGCTTCCTGAAAGGGATGCACAAGCGAGTTGTGATGTGCTCTCACCACGTGGGTCACTTTGAGCACGGCATCGTAGGTGAGTCTAAGACATCCGAAACTTCCCCCGCAGAAGGTAAGAGTAGTAAACTTGCTGATCAACGGCTTAAGGATGGAGTTTGGTGGGCCAAGAAGCGTGGTGGTATTGGTGGAGGAGTCCATATTAATGACGCGCTTCCGATCAATCCAGCTCCGCTCATTGGCGGTCAGAATTGGTATGATAATGTTTGCTCGATCGAGAAAGTTTGATGCTATCATATATGACTCCTGAATCTGTAGTGGCCCAGCTCGCGGCATCACTCCTCGCCCACGAGATTGATGCCTCGCTTATCGCTTCCCTGCAACAGCCGGAAACCGCTCTGATTCTTCAAAAAATTGAGCCCCGAGTGGCTCCTTTGTTAGATAAGGAATGGAACTCGCAAGACTTTGAGGATGCTGCCGTGGAATACTGTAGGCTCTTTATATTGGATCCGGTTGCTCCGGCTCGCGCGGCAGCCTATAATGAAAAAAACTCCTTGGAAGTTGCTGGTAGAATTCAATTCATGCTGGATTCTGGGTTTCTGGAATTACCGGAGCGCTTTAAAACACTGGCGCCAGATCATGTTGCGCTCTTACTTTTAGTTTATAGTACTCTGCAAGGGGATGATTCCATCCAGTTCAAAAGCGATAATTTGGCGTGGCTTCCAGATTTTTCAGGGCGCCTGGAAACCGAATGTCAGCATCCTCTCTATCTCCTTGTAGCCCAGATTCTAAGGGTGGTCTAATTTCAGGCAGTAGCTCCTACGCTTGGTTTTTGGTAGAGTCAATCTCACTTAAATGAGTGCTCTCTGGATTGCTTTGATTTCTTGCGCCGCGCAGGTGTCTGCGTCTGGTTTTGGGAAGACTTCAGCCGAGAGGTGTCCTGTGTAGCCGACTTTTTTGAGGGCTGCGATAATGGGGGCAGTGTTAGTGTGCCCAAAACCCATAGCGGACCGGTTGGAATCAGCGAAGTGAACGTGTCCAGTGTGCTTGCCTGCAGCAATGATAGCCTCGGCGACGTCACTCTCTTCGATATTCATGTGAAACAGGTCGGCAAGAAGGACGATATTATCGAGCTTATTATCTTCGATGTATCTTGCTCCCTCCTCAAGGTGATTGATGAGGTTTGTCTCGTAGCGGTTGAGCGGTTCGTAAATGAACGGGACATTGTATTTCAACGCGATCTCCCCGGCAGTTCTGAGGGCCTCCGCTAGCCAGTTGAGAGCTTGTTCACGGGAAACTTCACCGCCCCATTTTCCTTGCATGGAGCCAAGGATAGCGGGAGCGCCGAGTAGACCGCCAAATTCAATCATCTGAATGATGAAGTCGAGGGCCTTCCTTCGAACTTCGGCATCAACATCGGTGAGAGAGAGGCCATGTTTAACCATACCTGCTCCGGTTCCAACCGCGGCTATGCCAAGGTCGTGTTCGGAAGCGAGAGCTTTCACTTTTGCCGCAGAGATGAAGTCGGGGCCGGGTAAAAAGAGTTCGACAGAATCATAGCCATGTTTTTTAGCAGCGGAGAAGCCTTCGGGAAGAGATTGGTGAAAAACGAAGGGCCCGCCGGCGGCTTCGGGAACTTGAGAGAGAGTGATTGCGGATTTCATAGCAAAGTTTTAGACTTTGAGTTTAAAGCTGAAAGCGAATTAGACGGATTCAAGGATTACGTTTCCGTAGGCGGTAGGATCACCGGTGCGGATAAGGCCGATGGACTTTGGGACGAGTTTTTTAAAATCATTGTGAGCGAGACGAGTGACTTTAACTTCTGGGTTGAGTCCCCTGAAACTATTGAATTGGGCGTCGTAGGTTGCGATGATTTCCTTTGGGTTAGTGGCTAGAAACTCTTCAGCCTGCCAGATATGGCCGACTTTGAAGTTCTCTTTAAGGAGCCCAAGAAGATCGGTTATAAGCGGAATCCCTTTAGTGAGAGAAAGGTCGACAACCTCAATTTCGCTCCAGTAGGGGAAAGCCCAGTCAGCAATGACCAAGGTATTAGTATGGCGGATCCGTGAGAGGAGATCGTTTACAGCCGGGTTGAGGATTCCTTCTTGGAGCATGGTAATAAGGAATTTGTCAGGCTAATTAGGGAAGACCAGCAGATTTAGTCGAGGTCTGGATAAGATCCTAAAATTTTGACTAGCGAACAGTGTGTTTCCAGAATGTCCAAAGCTTCCCTGACTTCTGGGTCCTCGCAGTGGCCAGCGAGGTCGACATAGAAAATATAATCCCAGTCCTTTTGTTTTGATGGGCGTGATTCAATTTTAGACATGTTAATAGCGAAAGAATCAAAGGCTTGCAGAGCCTTTACAAGTGAGCCTGGCCGATGATGAACGGCAAAAAGAATACTGGTGCGGTCTTTTCCAGTGGAAGGACAATTTTTTTCGCCGATCACTAGGAAGCGAGTTGTATTAGTGGCACGGTCTTGGATTGCAGTATCGAGCATTTTGAGCTCGGCCATTTCTGCGGAAAGCGGGCCCCCCATAGCGGCGGCTCCATCACTCGCATATTTTTTGGCAAGGTGAGCAGCTTTGGTTGTAGAAGAGCACTCGACGAGATCGGCATCGGGAAAATTTCGCAGGATCCAGTTTCGACATTGTCCAAAAACCTGCGGGTGGGAGTAGAGGGTCTTAATCTGCTCGCGGGGAATGGCCGCCATAAGTCCATTTTCGATACGCATTAGAATTTGCGCACAGATCCGTAGAGGCGAATCAACGAAAAGATCGAGTGTGGACGAAACAGCACCTTCAGTGGAGTTTTCGATCGGCACTACTCCATAACTTGAGTGGCGGCGAGTGACGTGGTCAAAAACCTCAGCGAAGTTTGGTTGGGCGGTGTATTCCACCGAGTGGCCGAATTTGGATATGGCGGCCTGATGGGTCCATGTTCCTTCTGGGCCGAGGTAAGCGATTTTCAGGTCATCTTCAAGAGCAAGGGCGGCTGACATGATCTCGCGGTAAATTGCGCGAATCGATTTTTCGGGGAGGCGACCCTGGTTTTTAGAAGCAAGAGACTTAAGAAGAGCGTCTTCGCGCTCGGGAGCGTAGATCTCAAGGTCCTCCTTTTTTTTAATCTCACCGACCATGTGGACGGCGTCGGCTCGTTTGGAAAGTAGGTCGAGCAGTTGGGTGTCGATCGCATCGATCGTTTTACGGATTTCGTCAAGAGGCATAAGATCGGTTGGTTATTCTTCTTTGCTTAAATCGGAATCTTCAGCTTCCGGCCCTTTTTCAGTTTCTTCGGATGTTTCGGCCGCCTCTTCGGCTGGTTTTTCAACTGCGGAGAGT
>CASICJ010000009.1 GCA_949373085.1 uncultured Verrucomicrobiales bacterium | reverse complement strand
ACCATTCGCAACTTTGAATTACAGGTAAAAGTGAAATTCAGCGATCGAGCCAATAGTGGAATCCAGTATCGAAGCAAGATGCTCCCGGAGGTTGGCCTAGATGTCGCTGGTGGCTACCAATGTGATATTATGGCCCGCGAGAATATGAATGGCATGGCCTACGAAGAACGGGCCGCCGAATTCTCTCCTACACCGGCCAAAAGGTTGTCGTCGATCAAAAAGGTCAGCCTTGGGTCATCGGAGAAATACCCGTGAAAAAATATCCTCCAAATGTTTGGCATGATTTACCGGGTTAGCGTTCTTGGAAATCATCACCAGCACTGGATCAATGGTCATAGGACCGCAGACTTCATTGACCTCGACGAAGGTAGTCGTGCGCTAGGCGGGATCTTCGGCTCCAGGTCCATGTCGGGCCTGCGATGGCAGGTCAATTCAAGGATATCCGCATGAAGCATCTTCCTGACAATTTACCTCTCCGCACTTCAGAAGACACAAAGATTCCACCTTCCGCTTACGGAGTGCGTCCTCAAGGAACTCCTAAAAAAGGATGGATCCCTCCCCTCTATCAAAATTAGAAATAATCAGGCGAGTCAAGATTGCCTTGAAATTTTTAGAGTAAAATCGACTGATGCTAAACGTGCCCTTGCGACGTCTCGTTAGAATCTCATCAGGAATACAAAGACTATTTCGATAGATACCAAAAAAATACTAACTTTTTAGGAAATCTTTCGAGTGCTTCTTTGAGAAATCGGATTCTGTAAGATGTTTCACACTGACCAGCCGTTTACTCCCTATCGCGATCCCCTTCGTAATATTACCGATTGACGCTCAAGAAACGGGATGTCGTTTTTGGGTTTTCCCGCCTGCTGATCTAGAAAGCGGCCTCGCCCACTTCATCATTTTTCGGGATGGTGAACCACTCGTCACCATTCCTGAAAATAGCCGCAATTCAATTTCGGAAGACCACTCTTTCAGGGACTTTAGTAGGGTAACACCCCCAACAACCGCTCTAGTAAATGACTTTTATAGATCGAACCCCCATCCCCGAAAAACATCATGAACATCGTATTGTTTTTGTGAATACAGTCGGCTTGAAATCACCATAAGAGAAATATCTGTGTGTTTTCTAAAACTTCTCTTGTTCCGTGGGTCTATTCACAACTTTAAAAGTAACGTTTGGATAAAAGGATTCTTTAATTCATGTCGTAAATAGGAGATTGTGGATAACTCGAAATAACCTCAACCATGCAAAAATCTTCCTCAAAGCTTCTTTATTGGGCAATCACCTGTGCTTTGGCTGGATTTATTTTTGGCTTCGATCTTATCGTTATTTCGGGAGCGGAACAAAAGATCCAATCTCTCTGGGGGCTCAATGGACTTGAACATGGATTTGCCATGAGTGCTGCACTTTGGGGGACAGTTGTGGGATCAATTTTTGGAGGCGGACCCACCGACAAGTTTGGTCGCAAGAAAGTTCTCCTCTGGATTGGCATACTCTATTTCATCTCGGCGATCGGCTCTGCTTTCGCGCCCAATGTTAGTATCTTTGCAATCTCGCGTCTCATAGGAGGTATCGGAATTGGCGTTTCAACTGTCGCGGCGCCCCTCTTCATTTCCGAAATATCACCAGCGGAACGTCGCGGGCGCCTTACCGGCATGTTTCAATTCAATATTGTTTTTGGGCTTCTCATCGCCACGATTTCAAACGCCATCATCCTCAAAATGATGGGATCTGAAAACGAAACAGCTTGGCGCTGGATGCTAGGAATCGAGGCTATCCCAGCCCTGATTTACTCCTTCATGTGCTTCACTCTTCCTGAGAGTCCTCGCTGGCTTATCAATAATAGTAAACGTAAGGAAGGGAAGCGAATCTTAGGTCAAATTAACTCGGAGTTTTCAGAAGCAGAACTTGAAAGAAAAGTAGTAGAAATCGAGCAGGCTAATAGTCTTGAAAGCGGTAAGCCTCGTATTTTTTCGAAGCCTCTTAAACTTGCACTAGCGCTAGCCTTCCTCATCGCCTTCTTTAATCAATTATCCGGAATAAATGCCATTCTTGGATATGCCCCGCGCATTCTTGGTATGACTGGTTTTGACCCAGGCGAATCTCTCGTTAATGCTAGCCTCATCACCTTGGTAAATTTAATCTTCACACTAGTCGGCCTTAGACTCATCGACAAACTCGGTCGCCGATCACTGCTCTACATAGGATCTTTTGGTTACATCGTTTCACTTACCGTGTGCGCATGGGCATTTCATAGTTATCGCGCTCCTTTCAGTGATGCCGCTGATGCCATAGCTCTTAAAAATTCAGCATCGTCCATCGTCGCTGACATTTCCCAACTTCCCGAAAAATACACTTCTCGAGTTACCTCTGAAAACCTTTCTGAGCCTTGGGTTAAGGAAGTTGCTAGCGACTCTCTCAAGTCCGCAAAAGAAGAGGCCGGTTTTGGCAGTAACCTCGTCCTGATTTGTATTCTTGCCTTCATTGCAGCACACGCTATCGGTCAAGGTGCAGTCATTTGGGTCTTTATCTCAGAAATCTTTCCAACAGCAGCTCGCGGCTTTGGGCAGTCAGTTGGTTGCGCCACCCATTGGATCTTTGCCGCTATTCTGACCCTTATCTTTCCCCTTGCAATGGAAGCCTTTTCAGCGACCCAAATTTTTGGTTTCTTTACTTTCATGATGATCCTTCAACTTGTTTGGGTTCGCTTGATGGTTCCTGAAACCAAAGGTGTCTCGCTCGAGGATATGCAGGCTAATCTCAGCAAAGAATAGCCGCGAATCTCCATCCTCCTCAATCAGTGAGGTTTAGGGCTTAAAAAAATATGAAATCACTTCTCATTCTTCTTCTCTCCGCTTCAGCTTCGTTTTGTGCGGAACCCTCTACAACTAGGCCCAACGTCATCGTCGTTTTTATCGATGATATGGGATATTCAGACTTCTCATGCTTTGGAGGCAAGGTCGAAACCCAACATATTGACAGGCTTGCGGCAGAAGGGATTAAGTTCACAAACTTCTACGTCAATTCACCGATCTGTTCGCCATCACGTGTTGCCCTGACAACCGGACAATACCCACACCGCTGGAAAATCACTTCTTACCTAAATAATCGTCGTGACAATAAAAGACGGGGAATGGCTCAGTGGCTTGATCCCAAAGCGCCTACTCTCGCCCGACAACTTAAGAAAGCGGGTTACAGAACCGGGCATTTTGGGAAATGGCATATGGGAGGACAGCGAGATGTCGAAGAGGCTCCTGAAATTTCAAATTACGGTTTCGATCAAAGCCTAACCAACTTCGAAGGTATTGGTCCGAAACTCCTCCCTCTTACTCTCAAACCAAACTCCGATGGTGGAGAGCCCATTAAAGGGCGGATCTGGGCCGACGCCGAACGCCTCGGCAAAGGTTATAGATGGATGCAAAGATCCAAGATTACCACTGGCTTTATTGATGCGGCCCTCACATTCATTGACTCATCAAAAGCTGATAAGAAACCTTTCTTCATCAATCTCTGGCCAGATGATGTCCATGGCCCTTGGTGGCCTCCTCTCGATAAATGGGGTGGTGACAGACGGGCACTCTACAATGGTGTTCTTGATTCAATGGACGAACAGCTCGCCCGTCTCTTTGACCGTGTTCGCAACGATCCCACACTACAGAACAACACTATTGTGGCGGTATGCTCAGACAACGGCCACGAACCAGGAGCCGGAACGTCAAGGCCGTTCCGCGGGGCTAAAACTTGGATGTATGAAGGAGGAATCCGATCACCTCTCATTGTTTGGGCTCCCGGACTCATCCCCTCCGATAAAAAAGGCACCACCAACGATGACTCGGTTTTTTCGGCAATTGACCTAAACCGGTCACTCTATTCACTCACTGGAACCGAGCCCTCCCAAAAACTTGATGGCGAGGATGTCGCCCAGACCCTCATTGGAAAATCATCCGAATCCCGTAAAGCTCCAATCTTTTGGCGCCGTCCTCCCGACCGTCCCGGTTTTGGAAACGGATTTGATGAAGACAACCCAGACCTTGCAGTCCGCGATGGTGACTGGAAATATCTCGTTAACATCGATGGTTCAGATCCGCAGCTCTACAATCTCCCCAAAGATCCTGGTGAGTCACAAAACCTCGTCAAAGAGAATCCTGAAATCGTTAATAAGCTCCACAACGTTCTCTTGAAGTGGAATTCTAAGATGCCGATTGACGGGTCCGATCCAACCTTCAGCCGGATCGGTTCTCTTCCAAAAACTCACTTTGTGAATCCGATTGGAGTTGGCCAGGATCCGTGGGTTGTGCGTGATGAAAAAAATCAACGCTATTTGTGGTGCTCATCGGAAGGCGATCGTGCAATTACTATTCACTCCTCTCAAAACCTAAGCTCTCTCGGTCAACGGCACCTTGTTTGGAAATCCCCTGATTCCGGCCCTTATTCAAAACAAGTCTGGGCACCAGAACTCCATCTTCTTAATGGAAAATGGCATATCTATTTCGCCGCTTCCGACGGAAAGAACAAGAATCATCGGGCATTCGTTCTCCAGTCCAAGACCGATGATCCGTTGGGAAAATATGAGCTCCATGGTCCTTTCCAGACTGGGGAGACTGCTAGTCGAAATCTCTGGGCAATCGACATGACCCCCTTGAAATTCCAAGATAAACTCTACGCCATATGGTCCGGTTGGGATGGCCCAAACACCGATCGTCAGTATCTCTACATTGCTAAGATGGAGAGCCCACTCAAACTCTCGACCAAACGTGTCCGTATTTGTGACAACTTAGACTATAATTGGGAGCTCACTGAACCGAAACCACGCGGCCGCGGCCTAAACGAGGGTCCCCAAGTCATGCAAAATGGTAATCGGACCTTTGTGACTTACTCTTGCGGTGCTTCTTGGTTACCAAACTACAAACTCGGACTCCTTGAGCTCACTGGAGACGATCCGCTTGATCCCTTGGCGTGGAAAAAGAACAAGGGTTCGGTATTTCAATCCACCAAGGAGACCTTTGGAGTTGGTCATTCTTGCTTCGTGAGATCACCGAACGGTTCCGAATGGTGGCATATTTTCCATGCCAAGGAGGACCGGGCTCCCGGTTGGCAGCGGAACCTCCGTATCCAACCCTTCAAATGGTCCCGTGACGGGCGCCCACTTTTTGGGAAGCCCCTGCCCCGGAGCGAACCATTCCCACGACCCGGCGGAGAACGAACCAATTTTTTACCTTTGCCTTATTTTTCAAATCTTGACTCCGACCACTCCTACTACGGGCACACCCAATTTTACAAATTAACTTCGAACGGCCTTAAACTTGGCACACCTCCAAAGAACTCCGTGAACACCTTCCGCTCTGGCGAAAAGATCATCTTAAACGGCAATACACCCGACGACTTTACCGCCTCTGTTACTCTCGACTTTCATGGAGTCAACGAGGGCCGGGGTTCTGGCATTCTATTTCGCATAACAGCTCCTTCCGTGGGGTTCGACGCCGCACGTGGATATTTTCTTGGGATCAAACCAAGTCAAAACAGCGTCCTTCTCGGCAAGATGGACGGAATTACCTGGAATGAGTTGAAACGAGAAACGGTCCCGATCAATGTTACAGAAAAGCAGCGCCTTACGATCACAGCAATCGGATCAGAATTTACCGTTTCTCTGAACGAGGAAGAGCTATTCACTCATCGCGACCAAACTTACAAGTTTGGGACGGTCGGGCTTCGAGTCACGGATATCCCAACAACATTCTCTGAACTGAAAATTCGCAGACCCTAATCTGCGCTCACGGGTGGACGAAACAGGGGAATCAAAATACAAATGCCTGCAACAAGAAGCGGAGATCCTGGGAAATAATCCCCATAGATCGTCAGCCCTGTTCCGATAAGAACAGCAAGAATCCCGGCACTTCCAAAGAAAACTTTTAAGAGATCACTACCCATCGATGGTTCATTTACGTCACGTTCTTTTGTTCTAAAACGATCCCACCCACTCCCCGGAGGAGACGTTTGATTTACAAATCGAGTTAGGGTTTCCGACTCTTCCGGCTTTGTCAAAAAGGTCACTATTAGCCAAGAAAGAGTGGTCAGTATGACTGGTCCAACATAGTTCCAGGCGCCCATAGTAACTGCCCAACCAAAAGGGTCAGCGAAAGGTAAGGCCGATTTACTCGTAAAGAGATAGCTTGAAACAATTGCTGTCAAAGAAGCCGCGATCTCGCTCCACGCATTGACCCGCCACCACAGCCAGCGAAGCAAATACACTAAGCCAGTTCCAGCCCCGACCATCAACAAGACACTAAACATCTGTGCGGCATTCGTAAAAGCAAGAGCCACCAAGGATCCCAGCGCCAGAACCAAAATACTGCTCACGCGACCGACCAGGATCTGTTCACCTTCACCAGCGTTCTTATTACAGAATCTCTTCCAAAAATCCTTAGTAAGGTAGGACGACGCCAGATTTACCTGAGTCGAAAGAGTAGAAATGTAGGCAGCGATTAACGAAGCTAGCACAACTCCTTTCAATCCTGCCGGGAGCTGGGCGATCATGGCCGGATAAGCGACATCATGCCCAAGCTTTCCATCGTCTAAATTCGGGAAGGCTTGATCGATCGATTCGAGATCTGGAAAAATCACCAATGAAGCCAATGCAACCAAGATCCATGGCCATGGCCTTAAGGCATAGTGGGCAACATTGAAAAATAAATTGGCCTTCGTAGCATGCTTTTCGTCTTTCGCAGCTAAAGTCCGCTGTGCAATATATCCACCCCCTCCTGGTTCGGCCCCCGGATAATAACTAGTCCACCACATAAGGGCGATTGGGATGATGAAAAACTCGACCCAGTTCGCATCCTTGGTCGGAATGATACTCATCTTGGCCTGCACTGCTTCATGGGCAAAAAGACCATCGAGGCCACCGATCGCATCCATGTTTAAAATGTAAATCGTCGCAGCTACTGATCCCACCATCGCCAAGGCGAACTGGAAAAAATCTACCAACAAAACAGATCGTAATCCACCCGCGACGCTGTAAAGCATGGTAACTCCGGCACCTAGCAAAATAGTCTGCCAGGCATCCAACCCCATCAAAACTCCAAGAATCTTGATGGCTGCCAAGGATACCACCGCAATGATAAATACGTTAAAAAATAACCCTAAATACAACGCCCGGTAGGCTCTCAAGATCTGACCTCCGAGCCCCGAGTATCTCAACTCGTAAAATTCTACATCGGTCATCACGCCGGACCTACGCCAACGTCTAGCAAAGAGATAGGTGGTCAGCATTCCGGAAAAGACAAGCGACCACCAGAGCCAGTTCTTTGAAACTCCATCAGTTCTTACCCAGTCAGTTATTAGGGTTGGAGTATCCGCGGCGAAAGTCGTAGCGACCATCGACACGCCAAGTAACCACCATGGCATCGAGCGTCCAGCTAGAAAGAAACTTTCAGTATTGCCGCTATTCTTTTTGGCGGCCCACCAACCTATCCCCAAGCTAATGGCCAGCGAAAACACGATTACAATCCAGTCTAAAGCCTCAATCATAATTTTTCTTATCAGCTTATTACCCAAAGGTCGAAATCTACTTTGTAACAAACATTACTTCATTACGACACCGGGGAAAACCAGAAATCCCTATTGTCTACAAGGGCAAGAAAACCGTAAAAGTAAGCTTCTCAAAGCTTATTAAAAATTCCAATATACCAAAGATTAGACACTAAATCCCGTATACGAAAGCCTCTCCTTATAATGAACAAACAGATCCTCACTCTCTGCGCATTTCTCCCTTTTGCTGCCTCAGCAGCCAAATTCTCCGTCACCTCAAAGCCATTTGGTGAGATCGACGGAAAAGCTGTTGAGCTATATACCCTTTCCAATGAATCAGGAGCGAAAGTTTCCATCACTAATTACGGGGGCACTGTAACCTCTATCGTTGTTCCCGACAAAGATGGTAAGATGGGCGACGTCGTTCTCGGTTTTGATTCAGTCGCGGAATATGTCGAGAAGAGCCCATACTTCGGCTGCATCACCGGACGATATGCCAACCGAATCGCAAATGGTAAATTTACTCTTGATGGCAAAGATTACTCGGTTGCCACCAACAATGACCCAAACCACCTTCATGGTGGACTTAAAGGTTTTGATAAGAAGATCTGGAAGGCAAGGATCGGAAGTATGGGCGATAGCCCGAGTTTAGTTCTGACATACACGAGCCCCGACGGCGAAGAGGGATATCCCGGAACCTTGAGTAATTCCGTTACTTACACCTGGACTCAAGACAATGCCCTTCGTATCCGCTATAAGTCTACCACCGACAAACCGACTATTCTCAACTTAACGAATCACAGTTACTTCAACCTCGCTGGACAAGGTAGCGAAAGCAATCTGCAGCATCGAATCAAAATTAACGCTGAGCACTACAACCCTATCGATGCGACTTCCATTCCAACCGGCATCGCCCCTGTCGAAGGAACTCCATTTGACTTTAGAAAACCCGTGCGGATCGGCAAACGAATCGATGAGGAAAATGAGCAGCTCAAAAACGGGAAAGGCTACGACCACAATTTTGTCCTTAAGAAAAAAGACGATGGGAAATTAACAACTGCCGCAGTTGTTACAGAACCAACCAGCGGTCGGGTTCTTACCGTCAGAACTACCGAGCCGGGCATTCAGTTCTACACCGGTAATTTCCTAGATGATTTGAAAGGAAAAGGTGGAAAAAACTACGCACATCGATCGGCATTCTGCCTCGAGTCACAAACCTTCCCTGATTCGCCGAACCAGAAGGAATTTCCCTCACCCGTTCTCCGACCCGGCGAAACTTACAGTCAAGTCACGATCTACCAGTTGGGGACCAAAGAAGTCAAAAAGAAGAAGGTCCAAACTCAAACCGAACGCAAGAAATAGAGCACTATTAAGATTTCACGGAGCGGCTGTAGCCTTACAGGGATGCCGAGTTTTTTTAAGAAATTATCAACGGTATTCTGACCACTTTTTCGCTCCTCTTCATTTAGGACCCTGTGATAAATAAGTTACCTGCGGCCTTTTCCCCTTATGCTTATTCGCATTTTTTTCTTTCTCCTGCTTTTGCCGAATGTTCTTGCTAACGGACAACGCTACAAGGTTCAAGCGCGCGCAAGCAAGATTGATCCAAGCGTGGGATCTTACCCTGAAATTGGCTTTGTTCTTAAAAATAGCTCCGGAAAATCACAAGATTTTCAAAACGCTAGCGTTGATACTCGAGTTCCCCCTCGGGGAAGACTTGCAATCTGGCTCATGGCTCCAAACCAGAATCTTTTTGACCGGTTAAATTCTTATGGTATCCACGTAATTCAAGTCCACTACGCTCGACAATGGTTTTCAAAATGTTGTCAACAACGACCAGTTTCAGAAAATTGCCGGGGCGACATGAGACTTGAAGCTGCAACTGGAGAAGATCATAGCGACGAGGTCAATATTAGGGTCAGAGACAGCATCATGGGGCGTGCGCTGAACTTCGTTAGATACCTTGAGAAAAAGAATCCCAGAGGAAAATGGGGACAATTTCTAACACCAAATAAGGACGATATTCTTTGGGAGAGAGTTATTCTGACCGGAGCATCCCACGGATCAACGACTGCATCCCGCCTCGCCAAGCATACAAAGGTTGCCCGCGTAGTCGCACTTTGCGGCCCCCGAGATCAATATCAAGCATGGCAAGCTCTTCCTTCAAAAACTCCAGAAAACCGCTTCTTTGGATTCAGTCACACGAAAGATACGGGCTGGGAGGAATTCCACTACCAGCGCTCCTGGGAAATGCTTGGACTCCACAAGTTCGGACCAATCATTGTTGTGGACCAAAATAAGCCGCCATACGCGAACACCCGCCGCCTCATCACGAACTTCGATGTGAAAAACGATGCTAATCGCGCCCACAGTTCAGTGACTCCCGGAAGTAGATCATTTAGAGGTAAGGACGGAAAACTGATGCATGCTCCGGTTTGGAAATATCTTTACACCCATCCAGTCGAAAACATTGGTCAGTCAGTCCCTTCCACAGAGGCCTTCAAGAAGATCAAACTGGAAAAGGTGAAATAAACCATTGCACCGACGGCGTGTTCAACGATCCTTCTCAAAATACTACTATGCACGAAGAAGTCAGCCTTACCCGCGAAGTCGACGCAATCCAGATCCCATCTGGAGACACCATTACTCTCCCCACTGGAACTCCAGTAGTTATCACCCAGACGCTAGGGGGCACCTACACTGTAGCAACTTCGGCAGGTTTGGCTCGAATTTCTTCGAGTGATGCCGACGCCCTTGGAGTGGATCCTAACGAAAAACAGGAAAAACAAGCAGAAGCCGATCGTCTCGCTGATGCGACCCTCGAAGAGCAGGTGTGGCATCAGATGAAGCAGGTCTTTGATCCCGAAATTCCTGTCGACATCGTTAATCTTGGTCTGGTTTACGATTGCACCCTCTCCGAGGTAGATTCTGGAACTGACGTAGATGTCAAAATGACTCTGACTGCTCCCGGCTGCGGAATGGGTCCCGTCATCGCTGCCGATGCCCAAGCGCGGATCATGTCGCTTAGCGAGATAAATGATGCACGTGTCGAGCTCGTCTGGGACCCCCCCTGGAATCAGGACATGATTTCCGAGGAAGGTAAGATGAAACTGGGAATGATGTAACTCACTTTCGTTTCAGCGATTCAGCATTTCTTCCGACTGGAGGATGGCATCCAGGGCGTAGCAACAAGAGGCATCAGTCACTTCTTCCCGTGGGACAAGGCCTCTCTTCGTGGGCAAGAATCACGAGGGTTCTCCTTTCCCTAGTATCAGGCGCGGCCCATCGGGCAAAACCACAAAGAACAACTGCTGTCCTAAAACCTGCTACTGGATTTCCAATTCATGTAGAAAGATTTGGGATGAATTAAACTCAATAAGCGCCGCACTCACGATTTTTTCGCGAGTCGCTATAGGGTTTTCAGTTCCTTCCGCCATTTTTGAGATTGGTATAGCAATAACGCGCAAGGCGCGACGCCTCTTAGAAGTAAAAGTAAAAAGATTCCCCTAACCTGCCTTGATCGTTGGTTTCCAGCTCGAAATAACGACAGTAAATTTTTGTAATTTTATTGTGTTTATTAACAAATATTAAAAATAAATTTGACCAGCTTATTAAGATCCATTTAACGTCGAAGCGCTATGAAATGCTTTATCCTTATAATTTCGTTCATTGCCGCGCTCTCCCTGGCCTCTTTTGGTCAGGCTGGTGCTTCCCTCTCTTTACAGATCTCCAACAAAGAAAAGCAACTCGCCAAAATTCAGAAGGAATTGCATGAGCTAAGGAGCAAGCTCAGTGCTATCAATGTCGAAAAGTATACCGTCAAGCAGGGAGAAACTCTTCACTCGATTGCTCGTAGTAATGGTGTTTCGGTTTCAAGCATCATTGAGTGGAACAAGATCACCGAACCCAAAAAATTAAAGGTCGGCGAAGCAATCATTGTCTCAGAACTACCGACTCCTCTTATCTCAACTACCCCCCGAAATATAAAATCATTCTCGTCGGAAAAAAGCGCTGATTATGTCATCGCACGCGGTGATACTTTTTATTCTATTGCGCGCCTTAATAAGATGAATCTGTCGGAATTGCGTGCTCTCAATCCAAATGTAAATATTCATCTGCTCTCGCCAGGAAAAAAACTCAGAATTTCTGGCAATCTCCCTGCCACTTCCCTCCGCCCAAAACGACAAGAGGTCCTGATCGTCAAAGACGCTGAAAAGCCACAAATTAACAACTCAACTCTAAAGCCACCGGTTCCTAAAGAAATATTAAAGAGCACCACTAGTTCAACCATCGAGACCACTAATAGTCCGGCGCCTGGATATCCGAGTAATCTTCCGCAGCCTCCCGTTGTAGGAGCCCGCGAAAACTCTTCCAAAACCAAATCTATTATCCTTACTGACGTCATTACCTTTGAGGCCTTTGCCTCTAGGCATGGCACCAATACCAAACTCCTGAATGCTTTGAATGGTTGGAATCTTCCAAAAACTACGATCCTCGCTGGTGGCTCCGAAATCCTAGTGCCAAACTAAGAAAGTTTTCAGCTCATAATTTTTTCCAAGAGGCGACAACCTCTTGCTCGTTACCATTACGATCAGCGTATTTCACGATTCCGCGCTCAAGGCCAAATTCATGGACTTCCTTGGTCACTTTGACATCATAGCAACAATATTCGGCTATGTTTAACACATGAGCTAGATCACCAGTTTTTTTGTATAACTGCCACCATTTCAGGGCATCCAGCCCATCGGCTGTTTTACTGGCATTCAGCGAAGCTTGCGCCACAGTATCGAGCTTAAGACGATGTCCAAGGATCTTTTCAATATCCAGCATCATGTCACAGTTCACGGTCTGGCTCGCCAAATCGTAAATTGTGTAAGCTTGTAGCACCGGATAGTCGAATTGGACATGATTGTAGCCTACAACAAGGTCCGCTTTAATGAGCTGATCTACCAAGTCAGCCACATTTTCTTCATTAAATATATGATACTGACCGGTCTCGGTGGAATAAGTGACTCCAACCGACATCCCCATTTTATCTTTGTGAGCCGAACCTCCCACATCACCAAAACTCCGTTGGGTCTCAAGATCAAAATAAACAATACCTGCCACGGTTTACTGATACGCGATTCCTCTTCTTCCGGCAAGAATCACTTCCAAGTTCTCACCCAGAAATTTTCATCACTTTCGTAGTAATTTCTCCTGCAGCGCCTGTTCGTCACCCGCAAGAATCTCAGAAAGATATGGAAGAACGTTGATGGAAATAATGACTACCAAAATGACCCAAAACCAGGTGATTCGCTTTGGAGTCAACTGTTCGCCCTTAACCTGAAAACCACTTTGTAAATCCCAAAGCATCCCACCTTTTTTCTTACCAAACCACAAGCTCATACAGAGCCCCATCACCATCATGAGGGGTAAGAACATTCCCATCCCGAGAACCCATACCCTCATTGAGCGAACAAAAGCCTGAGCTGTCGAAAGACGTTGTCCCCCAAGAGTCTCCACTCTCAATCCCAAAAGCCACTTTCCCGGAGTAAAGCCTAGCGATCCAACCATCGCAGCTTCCATCAAAATGACAGGTAACACAATCCCGATCACCACCCATCCCGACGAATTAACAGCGTCCCACAAGTTGACGCCGCATGCAATCGAGAAGAAGTGTAGAATTGACCTATAAATCAAATAATCAATCACTCGCGACCCCAATCTTGGCCAAGCTCGGAAGGGAGCAGGACGAATCTGAATGACTTCTTGGTCATCTCTTTCTACAACTTTGAACTCACTGGCTAAGACCCCAAGATCGCAAGCCGAAAGCCATCCATCAGCCCCTTCGTGCCAGACCCTAGTGTCCCGGTTCACTTTACCTTCACGAATCATTTCACGAATCTCATAATCTTCTAGAGGCCCCGTCTTTTTTCCGTCTTGAATTATCCAAAGAATCATGAGCCTTAAAGATTACGAAGTGATTTAGCAGGATCACGGAAAGCAGCCATCAGCGCCGGAATCAAAGCTGCAAATAGACATAAAATCACTGCTATTACACAAATCACCCAAAGTTGACTACCCATGACCTCAGCCGGCAACTCGCTCATCCCATGGAACTCAGGGGGAAAGGGATCAATTCCAAACCCCCGAATAATCGCCATGATTCCTTCCCGATAACGGATCGCCAATAAGCCCAGCCCCAATCCAAAGATCGCTCCGCTAATTCCCACAATAAGACCTTGATAAACAAAGACCCTAACAATCTGGGAAGGGCGGGCGCCAAGCGCTTTCATAACCCCGATTTCCTGGCGCTTCTGAACGGTAACGGTATACATCACTGCCATAATACTAAAGGCAGAGAGTAAAGTAATGAATGAAAGCGCAAAACTCATCATAATCTTCTCAGTTTTAACCAACTGAAAACGCTCGGCATGGGTCCTCATCCAACTCTGCACCAGCCAGTCATCGCCCAACTCCTTCTGTAAATTGATCGCGAATTCTTCGGCTTCGTAGGGCTCTTTGATTCGCAAACCAATAGATTCAACCTCTCCCCGAAGCCCCTTCAACTCCATTCCAATCGTAATCGGGATAAAAAGATCAGGCCCTTTTGATCTCTCGCTATCCAAATAAACTCCTTGGACCTTGAGTTCCTTGGGCACTACGAACTTTTCAATTTTTCGAAAAGCCTCATTATCAGCCCTTTCTAAATCAAGTTCACGAAGTTCCTTGAGTTTCCCTAAAATTTCTGTCTTGGTGCCTGACTGAAAATAATCAAAGCCTTCTTCTCTTCGATCTACGAAGTCAAGACGATCTAAAATATCCCTCACAACTTCTCGCTCAGCAGGACGCATCTCTAGCCCTTCTGTTTCAACGTCACCTTTGGGGGTCGAAACCACAATTGGAAGTAGCTGCTGAAAAATTTGATAAGCATTTGTCACCTCAAGACTCGACGATTTTTCCTCATCATTAGATATCACGAAAACGGTCTTAATTCTCTCCTCGAAGTCTTCAAAAATATCCGGGTAAAGCTCCCAAGCCCGTTGTTTTGGAACATCATAAACAGACATTACTTCGTCGAGGTTACTTGCTGCAATAATCCTTATATCATCCCCCACCTTCAACCCAATCGACTTGGCGAGTTGACTTGAAACAACCACATAACGATTTCCATAAAGCTGATCGTTATCACCCGGTGGTAAATCCGCAGTATCAGTAGGAGCAAGGGGCGGAACATCAATATCGCCACCGTCTTGCCTTGGGACTGGAGGAGCAGAACCAACCGAACCAGTCTGAGTGGGATTAAAATCTACCGCGCTATTTGGAAACTCGTCTCTATCGAGCATCTTCTCTAATGCTCTGATCTGTCCCTCGTTCTCTGTATTAAACGCTCTGAAATACGAAGGCCGCTGCCAAGCGCGCGAATCTAGGAGAACAAATCCTTCAACTAAAGCGAAAGCCGACTCGACTTTATCTTTTTTAGCTAAGGAAATTTCCATTTCCCTCCAATTGGAGATCGTCCCGTAGCTTGATTGAATTGAGATATGCGGAGAGTGCCCTAGCAAAGTGTCCTTTAAGTTCCTTTCGAATCCATTGTGAATTGAGAGAACTACTATTAAAACCATGACACCGAAGGCCACGCCAAGCAGGGAAATTAGGGTGATAATCGACACGAAGGTACGCAAAGGATTCAAATACCTAAGAGCAAGGGTCCAACTAAACGATCTCAAGACGGGGGATCTCTAACGCTTCCGCCGCTCTCCCGCAACTACACACTTCACACAGCTCTCACTTCTCGCCAGACTCCGCCGTATGATTAAGTTCCTTCACACACGCATTCGCGTCTCCAAACCAGCCGATTCCATAGAATTTTACAAAAAAGTCGGCTTCGAACTTGGGCAACAAAAAAAATCCCCCCAAGGTAATGAACTCGCTTTTATGCACCTTCCCGAAAACGAACATTTCCTCGAGCTTACTTATTCGCCTGATTACAAAGTAACGGTCCCCGAGGATCTGATGCATACCTGCGTTGGTGTCCCAGATATTATTGGATATTGCGGAAATCTTGAGGATCAGGGGATCGAAGTTTGGCCTGACGGGTGGCGCGAAAAGTTCTCAATGGGTGAGCGTAAAATGGCATTCATCACTGATCCCGATGGCTATGAAGTAGAAATACTAGAGGCCCGATAACTTGAGCGGCATCTCAAGTTCATCGCTCAAACATCTGTAACTCGCTCACTCTCTCTATCGTGCACCTTCTCATCGACAACTCCAACACCCTCACCAAGTTCGCACTCGATTTAGGCGGGGAACTCTCTGAGTGGCGCGCTGTTATACCAACTTCAGATCTCTCCGAAATTTCTATCCAAAGTACGCTAAATGGTCAGACTTTTGAGAGGGTGACCCTATGCTCAGTTGTCCCCGACACCTCAGTTTTAATGAGGGCGATCTTCGATCAACCCATCCATCACATCTCGCATCAGTCTAAGATGCCGATAACGATTGATTATCCTAACCCTTCTAAAATAGGTGCAGATCGTCTTGCTAACGCCTCTTCCGCAATTCTTGATCGTCAAGGCCCTGCCATTGTAATCGACTTCGGCACCGCAGTCACATTCGACGTCGTTTCTAAAGCAGGATCCTATCTTGGAGGTGTTATTGCGCCTGGCACCGCCTCACTTCGGGATTATCTCCACCAGAAAACCGCGCTTCTCCCCACTATCCAGCTTGAAGAGCCAAACTCTGCCATCGGGCGCAGCACCGAAGAAGCGATGCAGGTTGGAGCCGTTATTGGCTACCGCGGCCTGATTCGAGAGATTTTGAGCGAAGTCCGGCGTGAACTTGGGGGCACACCTACAATCTTTGCCACCGGAGGCGATGCTGAGCTCATTGGCAAAGGAATTAACGATATAGACATCATCGACCAAGACTTGACGATGAAGGGAATTCAAGTCATCGGAACTGCAAATCACTGAATTTCATAAGAAAGAGCGTTTCTTGCTCTCTTACTTCTTTTAACCTCCACCAACCTTATGAGCGATCTTCCTTTGGCCATTGGCATTGATTTCGGTGGAACTTCGGTAAAAACCGGTGTTCTCTATCGTGGTAATCTAATTGAAGAGGCCCCCCGTATCGAAACCCAAAACTTCGAAAGCGCGCCTCCCCTGATCGAGCGTATTCACGAAACTATCGAAGATCTTCGCACTAAGCACCCCCGCATTGAAGCCATCGGTGTCGGCATGCCCGGATTTGTCGATTTTCCCACGGGAATGGTTTATAACCTTACCAACGTCAAAGGATGGCAGCGAATCTATCTCAAGCGAGAGCTCAATCAGCTTTCTAATCTCCCTGTCACGGTTGAGAACGATGCGAATTGCATGGCATACGCTGAATGGAAACGTGGCTCCGGTCGGGGATTGAACCACCTTGTTGCCCTTACTCTCGGAACAGGAGTCGGCGGCGGCATCATTGTAGATGGACGCATGGTCCGGGGAGCCGATTTCGTAGCCGGCGAACTTGGACAAACCTCCATAGATTTCAAGGGACCGGACGGAGCCTATGGGAACCGTGGTTCGCTTGAGGACTATGTTGGAAACCAGCAAATCACCGATCTCGCTTATGCTGCTTACTCTGAGGCTGATATTCCGCGCGAAAAATCAGAATGCGAACCCGCCCAGCTTTCTATCCTCGCGCAACAGGGCGATAAAATCGCTCTCGGCATTTGGGATAAAGTCGCCAAAATGCTCTCCACCTCTCTCATGAACTGTTGTTGGCTGCTCAATCCAGAGGCGATCATCATCGGCGGCGGCGTTGCCAAGGCAGGAAGCATCCTCTTCGAACCTCTCGAAAGACACTTGCGTAATCAACTCAGCCCTGCCTTCAAGGAAAACCTCCGTCTTCTTCCAGCCCGCTTCGGCAATGAAGCCGGCATGGTGGGAGCTGCGACGCTTGCGCTCGAGGAGGCTGGTTTCAACGTAGACGGATAAAGATGGTAGGTTGATTGAAACTTTTCCAAACCAGAAAATTTTATTTCAAAGATCGATCTCAACCCAACTTCGACATCCCCCATGGATTTTTTCATAGTCGAACCGAAGTGGATCCTTCAGCTTTTCTATTTCCACGTAAGCTACGTGAATACTTCCCAAAGCCATTCCTTTCCCTTCCCAGAAAAAACGGTCTCGAATCGTTTCTTCAGTCCAAATATGCTCATCAGCGAGTAACGCCACCTCATTCCAATCAGTCAAGGTCACTGCCTTTTTCACCTTCACCTTTGACCTAATCACCACCTTGTCGCCGACCTCCCATTCCGGCTTCGCCACTACTCCAGGAATTTTGACATACTCACCCTGCGCATGAAAACGTGTAGGGAAGAGAACAAATTCATCGTGTGCAAAAGAAAAGCCCTCTCGTCCCTCGTGGATCCCACCCTTCCGAAGGATCAGAGACTGACGCCCCTCCTCCAAGGCTTTGCAGACGACATCCCATTCCTTGAAAGCGATCATCCAGTAAGCAAATCGACTTTCCAGCTGATTGAAACCCTAAAGTAGATCAACCCCAAAAATCTTTCAAATGATGAGACTTACCCGCAAAAGACGAAGGGATATCCCCCGTGCTTTAGCTAGAATCATGGGGTGATTTAGCCCTATCACTAGCCAAATCTAATTGCCCTTTTGCCAGCCATTTTATGGTCCCAAAGACCCTTTGAAAAATCTTTGGAAACCGAGTAATCTCCCATTTTCGGGTTTAGGGTTTTAAAATCCCGCGTTTCAGTCTTTGTTTTAGCGTGTCCAACACCAAAAGCTCTCTTATTTCTCTCGGGGATCTCACCCTTCGTGACGGCGGACGCATTCCTTCGGCCCAGCTGGCTTACGCAACTTGGGGTAATCTTAATGAAGATCGCTCCAATGCTGTCCTCATTTTCCATGCCCTATCCGGAACCCATCATGTCAGCGGCAATCATCCCGAAGCACCAGAGTCCTGCAAGCTTTGGACTGAGGACCTACACGACGGTTGGTGGAACACCCTGGTCGGCCCAGGCAAAGCAATCGATACAAACCATTTCTTCGTAATCTGCGCCAATTACTTGGGGGGATGCTACGGCTCCACTGGCCCATCAAGTATCAACCCAGAAACAGGAAAGATCTTTGGATCAACTTTCCCGCACCTAAATGTCGCTGATCTCGTAGATGCTCAAATACCCCTCTTAAACCACCTAAAGATTAGCAAACTTCACTCTGTCATTGGTCCATCCGTCGGCGGCCTTTGCGCTCTCACATTTGCAACACGCCACCCGGAAAAAGTTAATCGAGTCATTCCGATCGCAAGCGGCTTAAAGACGACCGTCCTCAACCGACTCATCCTCTTTGAACAAATTCTCGCCATTGAAAACGATAAGCATTTTAACGGCGGCGATTACTACGGATCCGAGTACCCACGTATTGGCCTAGCACTTGCGCGTATGATCTCACATAAAACGTTTGTCCATCTAGACACCTTCGAAAAACGCGCACGGCGCGACCTTCTTCACGAAGAGGAAATGCTCTCATGGTATCAGGTTCGCGATACCTTCCAAAGCTATATGCTTCATCAGGGAAAGAAATTCACAGAGCGCTTTGATGCAAATACCTATCTTCGAATCATAGACATGTGGTCGCGTTACAACGCTGTTCTCCAAGGGGACGCGACTTCTCCCAAAGATCTCTTCACCCGCTGCAGTACTGCCGGACATAAATTCCTAATCTTCTCAATCGACTCGGATTTCTGTTTCTATCCTGAGGAGCAAGCCGAGGTCGTCAGACACCTCGAAGAAGCTTCAGTCGACACCATTCACATCACAGTCCATTCCGCTAAAGGACACGACTCCTTCCTCCTCGAACCCGAGCTTTACACTCCATATATACGGGAACTTCTCGCAGATTAGCTCAAGACTTGTTAGCGACTAACCCAATAAGGACTCATCCTCTGAGCCGATCTGGGGCTATAGCCCGTCTGTCAATGTCGCTTATCGGTGGGTTGCGAAGTAGACCCGGTGGTCATGAAACGGCAAACCTTGCCGCCTTTACCATCATGCCATAGACTTCTTTACGAGAAATCTTTACCCCTGCCTCCCAGTCTTCCCAAGACGCTACTTCTAATCGGCTCAAAGTCTTACGCCCAATCATAGCCGGTAACACCGTTCCGAAGCGCATCCGCCTTCCATTTAACGATTTTGCATATCGCTCCGCCTGATCTAGCCCCTTTCGAGCCTCTTTGATCCACCGTTGCCGCTCCCGTAGCAACTGCTCCCGTGTTTCCACCCCTGGCAAATAACATCTCCCATTCTTCCGATCCTCAGGCACATCCCGTAAAATATTAATCAACTGTAAGCTACGCCCATACGCTTGCCCCCATCTCATCATCTCGTCATCGGAAGCCCGCGCGAAATCCCGCTCACTCCCAACCCCAATTTCTGTCCAAAACTCCCCCACACATCCAGCCACCTGATAGGTGTATATCCTCAGCTCATCGTCCGTGTTTAGGCTTACCACCCCTTCGCCTGCAAACCGATCCAAATCCCAACATTGACCCTCAGTGATGATCCCAACCACTTTACGAACCGAAACCTGCTGCCAATCCGGTAGCTTTTCCAGCGCTGCCACACAATCGCCCAACCTCGACATCAAAACCTCTTCTCCCTCTGGAAGTCCGCCAACTTTGGGCATCTCAAATTTTTTACCTCGAATAACAAATTCCATAAATCGCGCTAATAAATCACGGCGCATCTCAACTCCGAGTTGCCCCGCATCCGCAATCGTGTCACTCGCCCGAGCTAGCAAATAACCAACACTCGTTGGGGCCCTGAACCCCTTTGGTAAAAAACGCAAACTAAGATAAAAGGAACGGGACACATCCTTCAAAACCTTCCGACTTAAATCCCCATTCATTACGACACCCCTTTTGTCCCAGTTCAGCGTTGAGAATTCAATGTTCAATGTTCAATGTTCCACGAGTGCACCTCTACCTCCACATCCCTTTCTGCCATCGCATCTGCCCCTACTGCTCATTTTATAAGCACACCCCTAGCAAAACCGATCTTGGAGCCTTTATCGACGCTATCCTAGAAGAAGCTCATTTCGTCGCACAAAAAAACCTTCCTCCTCTTAAAACAATCTACTTAGGTGGAGGAACCCCTTCCATGCTCTCGCCAACCCACCTCAGGCGGCTCTTCACAGGCCTCCGCACTGCTCTTGACCTTTCCTCTGTCGAAGAGATCACTCTTGAGGCGAACCCGGCAACCTTCACATCCCGTACTGCTGAGCTTTATGAGGACCTCGGCGTTACCCGGGTTTCTTTAGGCGTTCAATCCTTTCTTGGCAAACACCTCGAAACTCTTGGCCGCGAACACTCACCAATGCAGGCGATTACCTCGGTCCACCTCCTACGCGAAGCATCCGACCTCGAGGTCAATATCGACCTAATCTTCTCTGTTCCGGGCCAATCACTTCTCGATTGGGAGGACACCCTTACTCAAGCTCTCGCTCTCCAACCTGATCACCTTTCCGCCTATAATCTTACCTATGAAGAAGACACTGATTTCTTCGAAAAATTCAAAACTGGCGCCTACCAGGATGATTCGAATCTGAATGCAAAGATGTTTTCGTTAGGTGAAAAAATTTTAACCGCCGCCGGCTACGAGCATTATGAAACTTCCAATTACGCTCTTCCCGGAAGGCGTTCACGCCACAACGAAGGTTATTGGATCGGTAATGATTACCTCGGACTGGGACCCTCCGCTGTCTCAACCTTGGATCGCACCCGACACCAGAACGTTTGTGACACGTCACACTACATGAAGCGGATTGCATCAATTGGCCACGCCCAAGAAAAAATCGAAATTCTAGATGACGAGGCTTGGCGCCTCGAACGCATTGCTCTTCAACTCCGAACAACAGAAGGGCTCCCCATCGAATACCTCTCGCCGGACATCGACCTGGATTCTATAAAACATCTTGTTAAAAAAACAGGAAGCCATCTCCAACTCATTAACGACGGCCCTCTCCTTGTGGACTCTATTGCGGCAGAACTAGCGTGATCAAAGACCCTAACTTACGTAACTTCACTCATCTTATCGTCCACGATACCAAAACAAACGATAGGTCCGCCTAAGACTACTACTTTCCAATCTCCCTCCGAATGTCCTCCGTGAGCCCGCTCCTTTGTAGCCATTGACGTCCCTCTTCAGCACTCTGCCTCATCAATGCTCTACCCGCACGAATCATTGCGGTCCTTCGGGCTTCGCTATCTTGAATCTCGTCTGCCCAAGCAATAGCAGAATGTGGATCATTGTCTGAAATTCGCGCTGAAAATGCCTCAACAGCTGCATCCCTCTCACTCCTGTCGGACATATCGTTCAAAAACTCGTAAACCGCGTCTGGATCCTGCCCTGTCCATTCTGAGACAACCTCTCCGATGCTAGCATTTTTTCCCTGTCCATCCGGAAGCTTCTGGGCCCACTCCAAACAGGCAATCGGGTCCTCCTTCGCCCACCTTCCCGCGATAAATTGTTTAATTTGAACCCCCTCTTCTTCTTCCAACGTCGCAGCCCAATTCGCAGCTTCCTTTGGGTCCCTTTTTACAAATTCCCCTGTCACTGCCATTAGCATCTCGTCTCTCACTTTTCCTTCAGGTAAATCAAACGCCCATAGCGCGGCAGTTGGCAATGTCTCCACTTCCAGCATCTTCTCTTTCACTGTTTCTAACATCTCACCAGCGTGTTCGTCCTTCGCTTCAAGTTTCCCGACCGCAAAATCGGTTGCAAATGCTAGATCTGAACTCGCCAATCCCTTCAGCATCCCAAATTTGACGTCCTTACATTTCCTCCGGTCCTCTTCCAACGAATCAAACCAAGATAAGGCCCCGACCGGATCAATGCTTGCCCAACCAGTCATCGTCGCAGCCATATCTTTTTCTTTGGTGTCGCCTCCTATCATTACCGCATCTACTCCTGACATTGCCCCCCAAGCAAAATGAAAATCTTGGAATTCTGCACTGTCCTCTGAAAAATGTAAGATCTGCTCTCGCACTAACATTGCATTTTCCTCGTTCATTCCCTCTAGCAGCTGCCCCAATGCCGCACGCCGTCGTAATGGATTTAACTCCCAACGTAATCGCTGTCCCACTTCTATGATCTCATTACGACCCATTCTTTTCTTTCCAACTCCAGTTCCAACAGATTTCCCAGTAATTCTGCGGTCTTTTTCGGCACGCCCTAAATCAGAAGCCCAAGCTTCTCCCTCTGCTATTTCACTATCCCCTAGCCCACTATCTTCTCCACGACTCCCTGAGATCCAAATCCCAAAGACCCCCAATACAACAACCCCAGCTCCCCCAATAAGTATCGATTTTGGCAACATTTTAGACATACTTACTAAGGTCTGATAATATTTCAGACATACTTAATAAAATCGAATACCTTTCCATACCATTGCCATTATTAATGGCTCCACTTCGATCGGAATCGACCTGAAAGAGTCGGAAAACACCGTTAGTATCATAAAAACTTGGGCTGAAACATGGAGCCTATCATCGCTTTGGATCAGAAGTTCCACTCTCAAATCTCTTGGTTACCATGGCTAATCGTCTTGGCCTGTCCGAGTCTAAATTTGTCGATAGCACAAATGAAATAACCGAGATCATTAGTTAATCGTCTAATTAAATCTAAAGAGGCGAATAAACCGGAGAGATTATCAACTTCAAAAACCGAGCGACAAATCTTGGTAATCTACGATATTAAGACGTGACTATTCACCAAGCAGCTTATCATGGTTCGCTAATCGCCGATGCTTTCGCAATGCCGGTTCACTGGTATTACGATCGGGATGCAATGGACCAAGACTATCCGGAGCTCGATCGCTACCTCCCACCGTGCCCC
The DNA here is from genome assembly GCA_949373085.1 of uncultured Verrucomicrobiales bacterium. Lineage (GTDB taxonomy): Bacteria > Verrucomicrobiota > Verrucomicrobiia > Verrucomicrobiales > Akkermansiaceae > SW10. The sequence goes on along the minus strand of CASICJ010000009.1, from coordinate 39,032 downwards.
CATCATCCCAACAGTATTTTATGGCGATCCGAATATACACCACTTAATGAAAAAGGTGAAATTCTACACGATCAGGCGTGCTTCTGGGGACAACGCGGCATTCACTATCACCAAAATCTGAAGGCAGGGGAGAATACAGTTAATTTCAAGCTTGCCCAAGCTCTTCACAATGAAGTTTCAATTAAAGGAAGGTATGATCCTGTCGACTGGGTCAAAAATTACATCGATCTTATGCTCACTCCGAACTGGCATAACGACACCTATCTTGAAGAATATCATAGAGCTTTCTTCACACGTTATGCCCAAGGAAAAGATATCCTAAAATGTGGGATATCCGACGAGCACATTGGTGGCCTTGCCACTGTTCCGTCACTTTTATCAGCTTTACCCGCGGGCGACCACCGCCAGACCATCAAAACCCACGTCACTCTCACGCATCGGCATTCCAACGTGTTACGGGCAGCTGATTGTCTCGTTCGCCTCCTTCAATTTATCGCTAATGGCACCCCACTAAGAGAAGCCCTCATGACGCAAGCTGGTGATTGGTTCTCTACCCGTAAGGCTACAAAATGGGAAAATCAAGATGACCGAGTCATAATAGGACAACGATTAAGTCCAGCTTGTTACATCGACCAATCCTTCCCCGCTTCGCTTTACCTTGCCTGGAAATACCACGAAAATTTCACCGAGGCCGTCATAGCTAATGCAAAAGTTGGAGGTGACAGCTGCCATCGAGGTGCGGTTGTAGGCTCACTCGTGGCTGCGGAGACCAAAAGATTAACCGGAAGTTTTGATCTCACTCACTTTCCTGCTGATTAAGAAGGTCTCGCCTTGAGACTCTTTTCATCTGGAGACGGCTTTCGCGAAACCTCCCTGCATGTTTCGTGATTCGACCACTCACCCGTTTCCTCCACATCCTAAAGCTACCCGCCTTGAGATTTGCTCGCATCACCCTAATTACATCGGCCTCAGCTAAACCAGTTTTTTTATGAATTTCATCAAATGTTGTGCGATCCTCCCATGCCATCCGGATCACCGTATTTCTGAGTTTATCATCCATAAGGTATTCATCAACCTCTTCCCCGAAAACGCAAGTCGCGATGATTTCTAATAAAATTTGCCAAACATGCGGACGAGCGATCCAATGGCGTAAAAAGTGGGCGAATTGCTGGCATGAGATCCGTTATTGCTCCCTTCGATGCCGCAGATCTAAGCCAAACAAACTCGATAGAAAAATCGAAAAGGCGGTCCTCGAATTCCTTACCCACAAGGAAAAAAATACGACTATTTGTCCAGGCGAAGTCACACAAGCGATCTTCGGGAAAGAAGAATTGCAAAAACATATGGAGCGGACGCGCCAAGCTGCCCGGCGCCTCTATGCAGATGGGGAAATTGAAATCCTCCAAAATGGAGAAGTCATTGATCCATCAACCTTCAAAGGCCCTATTCGGTTACGAAAACGAATAAGTTGAAATACGAGTTCCTATTACCAGCCATAATTCAAAGAATTGCAAAACTTGCCTAACTCGCCGTTCTCCGGCACAAGTTCCTAGTGCTCAATCTCCTTTACCCTGCCGCACGCGCTATCCTCTTCCGTCTTGATGCTGAACGCGCCCATCACTTTTCGATGGCTGGGCTTCGCGCTAGCGAAAATCTTGGTATTTTGCGGGCCTTGACCACCGCGCCGGAATCGAAACCGGTTTCTTTTGCTGGCCTAACATTCCCAAATCCAGTTGGTCTCGCAGCTGGGCTTGATAAAGAGGCGAACACCATCGATGCCCTCGGTCTTCTTGGCTTTGGCCATATTGAAGTTGGGACTCTCACCCCAAAGCCCCAAAATGGAAATGAATGTCCCCGGCTATTCCGATTACCTCAACATAAGGCTCTTATTAACCGCATGGGTTTCAACAATCCCGGGATCGATCAAGGCCTTGCTAATACGCGATCCGCCTCCTCATTCAACGGAATTGTAGGTATCAATATTGGAAAAAACAAAATCACTCCTAACGAGCGGGCCAACCAGGATTACGCAACCGCATTCGAAAAAGCCTATCCTTGGTCAGACTATATCACAGCTAACTTTTCCTCACCAAACACTCCCGGTCTGCGTGACCTGCAATCAGAGGAGTCCGCAAGCAAGCTTCTTGAAACACTCAAAAATCTTCAGGAAAAGCTTCATAAGAAAACCGGACGTTACGTGCCCTTCGCGCTTAAAGTCGCACCAGATCTCGATAAAAAACAGATCGATGGGCTCTCGAAAGTTTTTCGTGATGGCGGGCTCGATTTCCTCATCGCTACCAACACTACCCTAGATCGTGCGGCTGTCGAAAATCATCCAAATGCCAAGGAGGCTGGAGGACTTTCCGGGGCTCCATTGACTAGTCATGCAACCGAGGTAATCTCTCGTTTTAATTCTAAACTTGGGAAGGATGTCCCAATCATTGGAGCCGGCGGAATCTTCTCAGCCGAAGACGCCCTCGCTAAAAGAGCGGCTGGAGCGTCACTTGTGCAAATATACACTGGATTTGTTTACAAAGGTCCTGGCTTGATCCACGACATCATACGCGCTTGGTAATTTCACGAGCTACTCTTCTCGCCTCAAGGTCGGCATTGACCACGACACCTAATTCCTGCGAATCTATGTGCTCAACTTGATTCATCGTCTCTTCCACCACCTGCCAAATTCCAGGAAAACTAAGAGAATTCTGCCTGAAAGTTTCATTGGCAATTTCGTTAGCGGCATTCAAAACCGCAGGCAGAGTCCCCCCTCGCTCTCCGGCTTCCCGTGCCAAATTGAGGGCTGGAAAATCCTTCTCGCGAGGCGCTTCAAACTCAAGCTTAGCAAGAGTTGGAAAGTCTAGGGGCTTTAATTCATTTCTCAGACGCTCGGGCCAAACCACAGCATACTGAATCGGAAAACACATATCAGTTGTGCTGAGTTGGGCTAGAACACTCCCATCGATAAACTCGACCATAGAATGGACGATGCTTTGAGGATGCACCACCACCTCGACCTTGGACATCGGAATATCAAAAAGCCAGCGGGCTTCAATCATCTCAAGCCCTTTATTAAAAAGGGTCGCTGAATCAATAGTGATTTTTTGCCCCATCTCCCAGGTCGGATGCTTGAGAGCATCCTCCAACTTCACCTCGGAAAGTTTTTCAACTGGCAATGTTCGAAATGGTCCGCCTGAGGCAGTTACAATAAGGCGCCGAACCTCATCGGAGCATCCTTTATGCCCCTCAAGACATTGAAAAATTGCATTGTGTTCGCTATCCACGGGGAGAATATTCACCCCTTTTTTTCGGGCAGCATTCATAACAACCTCCCCGGCCATCACCAAAATCTCTTTGCTTGCAACCGCGATATCACAACCCAATTCGATAGCCGCTAACGTGGGTCGCAACCCTTCAACGCCCACTATTGCAACTAGCACCAAATCGGGCTGAGTTGCTTCTACTATTTCCACGAGTCCAATCGCTCCGGCGTAGACGACACGTCCAGGTTTCTGGAGTTCCTTGTAGCGTGACTCATCTGCCAAACAGAGATGCTTTACTCCAAATTCTTTTGCCTGATCCTCAAGATCGTCAACCCGTGTTCCAGCGGCAAGCCCGACAATCTCCATTCGATCGGGAATTTGCCGCGCTACGGTGAGCGCGCTTGTTCCAATTGATCCAGTAGAACCTAAAATCAAAACTCGCTTCTTCATGAAATGAGATCTGTTCTGAGAAGATAAAAATAGGTCACGGGAGCAGCGAAACAAAGGCTATCAATTAAATCCAGAACACCTCCAATTCCGGGCATTAAACTCCCAGAATCTTTCGCCTCAAGGCTACGCTTTAAGATAGATTCCGCAAGATCACCCGCTACGGCCACCAAACCAATGAGAAGAGCTAGAACACCTACATGGAGGGGTGGGATCCAGGATAAGATATCACCAGAAAATCCCCATACTCCCCATGCCGCTAGTTGGGCGAAACCAAGAGCACCAAAAAAACCTTCCCAAGTTTTTGCGGGACTTAGGTGCGGAGCCATTTTATTTTTCCCGATCAAGGAACCCGTAATGTAAGCCCCCATATCGGTAAACTTGGCCGCGGCAATCATGAACAAAAGTAACCAGGCTCCGGGAACCTCGCCCTCACCTCCACCATCAGGCAGGAAAATAAGGCGATAAACGAAACATCCGAAAAGAATAGGAACGTAAACAAAAGCAAGTAAGCCATCTCCTACAGCATCCACACTTTGGCGCCCTTCGATGCTCTGTTTAAATCTGACAAAGAAACAAAAGACCGTAACAGTAATTAGCCCTGCCAATTCGCTAAAGTAATTATCGTGGCCTTGAGACCCCATCACAAGAAAGGCACCGGTCGAAAGAGCCACTATTAGTCCGACTAATAAACCGACGGTCCGGCAACCATCGCCGGGGAACTTAGAAAACAAACTCCGGAACTCCCATGCACCAGCTAACGTTAAAAAGGAAACAAGTCCAAAAAAAGCCCAAGCATTTTGAGAAACAAAGACACCCGTCACAAGAGTCCATAGTATAATGGTGCTTGTAAGACGGGCCCGAAAGACCTCGGCTCTATTCGGTTTGTTAACCCCCTCTTGCATCTAAGGATCTTTGGGATATGCGCTCCAACCGGCAATGACAATTCATTAAAAATTTTGCAACTCTTCTCCCATGCACGGTTATATCGCATGAAACCGGGAATACCTCAAAATCCCAAAAAATTAGAAAAACCATTATGAAGACAAAACTAACATCAACAATCGTAGCGATCATCACCTGTGCCGTCGCAACTGCAGAGCCTCCCAAAGGTGAGGGCAAAAAGGGAGCTCGCGGCGCTGGACCACGCCCAGTTCCTCAACCTTCAGCCGAAATGATCAAGAAATATGATAAGGACGGTGATGGCAAACTCAGCCAGGAAGAGCGCAAAGCTGCTATGGAAGGCCGGCGTGCTGAAATGATGAAGAAATACGATAAGGACGGTGACGGCAAACTCAGCCAGGAAGAGCGCAAAGCTTCCATGGCAGACCGGCGTGCTGAAATGATGAAGAAATTTGACAAAGATGGTGATGGAAAACTCAGTGAAGAGGAAAGAGCCGCAGCTCGTAAGTCAATGGGTGCTCGCCGCGGTGGCGCACGTGGAGCCGGCAAGGGAGAAGATGGTCGCAAAAAGGGCAAAGCCGCCCCTAAAAAGGGTAAAACCCCAGCCGCTAAATAGATTTTAGCCCCCCTATACCCAAGCTACAAAGAAGTCCGTTCACTAGTGATCGGGCTTCTTTGCCTTTTCAAAAGGAGAAGATCTTCAGAAAATAACGAGGATCTTTCCCTCATTGCCAACGAGAACTCGCCCGCATATACCATACCAATGATTCAGATGGTCGTTTTTTTGTTGTTCGTGGCCGCGTTCGCCACTGGTCAAACTTTGCACTTTTCGGGACTAAAATGGAAGGAGAAGGAGCTTGATCATTTCACGATCCATACGATGGGCACTGGGACCGATCCAGCTCGAAAATTTTCAGAAAAAACCTATGAGGTAATGCTTGAAATCCTGCCTGGTCTAGAAGGAGATTTCGAAAAAAACGAATTCCGAACACCGGGCGGACAGGAAGCGGGTAAAGAAGATGAATTTCGATTTGCAATCTATTTAGTGGAAACTGGTGATGATTTTCATAATTGCGTAATGATCGATACAAACCGCCATAATTGGACAAACGGAGATGTTCAGATCACGAAGCAGGTTGGAAATTACCTTGACCCAATGACCCGTTATCTTGTCATCTGTAAAAGCGATTCTGAGCAATCAGGCGGGGGACGTAAGAAGGATCGCAAGGAAATTCTAGTGCACAGCCTCGGCACGGCACTGATGAAAAGTCGCACCCACCAGGCTAATCTCCCCTTTTGGATGACAGCGGGTATGGGATACTATGCCGAGCATATGGTCTTTGATCGCTGTTCGATCTATTATCTCGACTTCCAGGCTTACTACCGGGAAAATCCAGGAGGTGGGGTCGATGCTCGCAAGGGTGGAACCCTAGGGCCCCAAGAGTCATGGCCGAGGATTCTACGGCAACTTTGTAAAGGAGAGAAACGAGTAAGTCTTGAGCAAACTCTCAACGCCCAAATTATCACCCTCTCCCCGAACGAATCCGGATACATGTTCGCGCTGAACTACTTCATGGTGAGTAGCGATGAACGGAGAGGAAAATATCAGACATTTATCAAATCAATCCGCGAGGGCGCCACGCCGACAAAAGATCTTCTTCTAAGAACTTTGGGTTACGGAGATGATGTTGCATTTGAAAAAGACTGGTATCAATGGATGATGAGTTCAAAATTCAAATAAAGCTCAATGAATAAGCTCCAATTCATTCTTTTCATCGCTCTCCTTGGTGGCTCAGGTTTAGTAGCTTACTTTGCAGCCTCTCATGATCCGTCGAAAAAGATTACGGTCGCTCAAACGACTCTTACCCCGGTAGCGACCCAAGAACAAAAGCCTTCAAAGCGCAGCGAAATTTCGGCACCTCTCCCCTTGGATGAAAAAAGGATCGAACAAATGGATCCGACGAACTACGGAGTAACAGTTTCTAACATTGAGCTAGAAGAGGTTGGACAACGCATCGAGCGGGAGTCTCAGGAACAGCTCCGCAAGCTCACCGACCGCTATCAACTCACTGCAAACCAGCGACGAGAAGCATTTCCACTTTTGGTCAGCTACCACGCTGATTACACTGATGGCCTCATCGTAAATGGATTTGAGTCGCAACCTCCACGCACCAACAATCTTTCGTCTGAACTTTACTTAATTTTTGATCTTACCCAGCAAGAGATTTACCAAGAAGACGTCGAAGCCGATAATAAATGGTGGGGAGAAATTCTCGGACAACTCCGTTCCGACCTTGACCGCTCGCTCTACTCTACAGACTCCGACGATATACCGAAAGAAAGCAAAGAAAAAACTGGCCGAAAAGGTCCGAACGGACTTACCGAGCCACAAAAAATTCCGCTCGACGATCTCTTCGAAAACTAATCGATCAGCCACTCAAATCCAGAGATCCCCTTCTAGATCATTCTAATAAGGCTTACGACCTTCCCTGGCGGCGGGCATTTTTTTGAGAAGACTTTCGGACGATCTTTTTACGCGCCGAATTCTTTCGTCTCCCCTTAGGTTTTTCGCCTTTTTTCCCACTTGGGTTTTTGCCGGAGAAATTGCGTGCAACCTTTTTTTTAGTTGAACCGCCAATTACCTCTATAATTCGGAAATCCACCTTCATTCCAATTCGATCAACTTCATGGACAACCACTTTCATACGAGTCCCTGATTGAAGAATTTGCCCGCGACTATTTGCAAAGCGGTCAGCATTATTCTCAAAAAACCAGCGTCCCTCGGGGAACCCATCCCTCTTCACAAGTCCGCGTTGAAGAATATCAGTGCATTCCATAAATAGACCCATTGCCCGAACTTCGGTTATGATTGCCTCGAATACCGGGGGGGGCTCCCCGCGTAATGACAACTCAAGCCACTCCAACATTTTCATACGGCGGCTCTCAGTTTCGGCATCTGAACTCGTTCGTTCGGTTCCAGAAATATGCTCAGCTATTTCGATACAGCGTTTCGAATCCGGAGTACGATCGATCTCTTTCGGCCTGTTTTTAAGTAAGGATTGCAAGGAACGATGCATTACAAGGTCAGCGTAACGACGGATAGGACTAGTAAAGTGGCAGTAGTCGGTCTTTGCTAGACCATAGTGCCCATCGGGCGTAGCCATGTAGCACGCTCGCTTGAGACTCTTTAAAAGCCCTACCTTAATAGCCGGCTCCTCAAGCGAACCTCTCGCCGAATTAATTAGCTTTTGAATATGACGCCGATTGGTGAGGTCGCCTGGTTCATATCCGTGGGAACGGGCAAGCTCTGCAAATTCCTTCAACTTGTCAGGGTCAGGGTCTTCGTGAACTCGGTAAATAGTTGGGCGGTTTGAATTCTTGACCATCCGGGCTACGGCCTCATTGGCCGAGAGCATAAATTCTTCAATCAACTGATGGCTCTCGTTGTATTCTTCGCGCTGGTATCCGGTCGGCACTCCTTCCTCATTTAAAGTAATGCTGACCTCTGGCATATCCAAATCCAGTCCGCCATTATCGAAGCGACGCTTACGAAGAAGCGATGCTAAACTCCAGGCTTCACGAACTCTACCTCCCAACTTTCCACCTTTACCCGGGTTTTCTAGAATATCTTGAGCCTCCTCATAAGCATACTTTCGGGGGGTACAAATTACGGCGTCACAAAAATAAGTCTTCACCATTCGGCCTTTGACATCAAAATCCATAACCACGCATTTTGTAAGCCGGTCCTCTTGCGGGACTAGCGAACAGATACCATTACTCAGTTCCTCAGGTAACATTGGAATAACACGATCGACAAGGTAAGTTGAATTCCCGCGTTCACGAGCTTCAAGATCCATAACGCTTTCAGGTTTAACGTAGTAGGAAACGTCGGCGATATGTACGGCAAGCCGCCAACCCTTTTCGGTTTTTTCAACCAAAATAGCATCGTCGAAATCCTTCGCTGTTTTTGGATCGATTGTTATAACATCGCGCTTCCGCCAATCTTCGCGACGAGCAATTTCCTTCGCCGATATTTCCATCGGAATTTTCTTTGCGGCTTCCACAACATGACTGGGGAAGGTTGCGTTAATCCCATGTTGATGCACGATTGCATCCACATCGACCCCGGGATCACCAGGCCATCCTAGAACCTCGATAAGATTACCTTTAGGGATCTCTTTCGCATGTTCCCACTCGGTGATCTCTGCGACCACGAGCTGGCCTGATCTCGCATCGAGGGTATTACCAATCTGAATGGATGGTGGCAAACGTTCGTCATTGGTCCGCACCGAGGAAAACTTACCCTTTTTAACAAAAATTCCTGTGACCTTGCTTGAACGTCGCTCAACGACCTCAATCACCCGCGCTCGCAGATCATTATGTTCTTTCGACGTGGAATTATTTTCAACCAACCTCGCTCGAACAATATCGCCATCGAGGGCAATTCCCATAGAGCGGGGCGAAATGTAAAAACGGTCCTGCTCGTCGAAGTCAATTCCGGTCGCAAGATTCTCCTTATCTGCTTTGTCGGGAAAAAACCACCCATGCCCTCCAGGTGCCGCTTTCAGTTTCCCAATTAAACCCGCGCGAGTCCGACCCGCTCCACTAAGGCTGAAACGTCCCTTCTTCCCCTGAGCAATTTCTCCGGCCTTAACTAACTCTTCTAGATTTTCACGAAGCTTCTTGCGCATACTTCCAGGCAATTCTAAAGCCCGAGCAAGTTCATTCTTGTTACACGGTCGTCCACCCTCCTGTCCTAAAAGCGTAATAATTCGCTTCTTCATCTCCTCTGATCTCGACATGATCATACTTTGAACTACCTCAACGATCTTAACAACTACCGTATCAGAACTTCCAAAAACAGATATCGACATTTCAATCCCGCCTTCCCTTCCACATCAGAATCACAATCTTTCCAAGACCTGACCCTCAAGTGGGCAAATTGGTAATTACGGTGTAAATGCGGAAAGGCTTTAGTTGCCAAGCTCTTAAAAATCAATTAGTCCTCTTCCCGAAATCCACATTATCAATCAAACATCATGAAACACACACCCTCATCTTCGTTTATGCGGCGCGGATTCACGCTCGTTGAGCTACTCGTCGTTATCGCCATTATCGCCGTTCTAGCCTCTCTAGGAATGGTTGGTTATAATAAAGCCCTGCAAACAACCAAAAAAACGGAAGCTACTCAGTGTCTTGGGAGTTTAGTTTTGGCCTGTAGTGCCTTTTATGAGGAATATCAGGCTCTTCCAATGGCCACCACATCGGCTATCGATGCTGAACAAGTTACTGATAATCGATTAATGGGACCACTTCTTGGCGTGCAAGGATCCCAAGACGAAAACCCAAAAATGCAAACTTTCTTTACTTGGAAAATGGCTAAAGGGAAGGGAGACTCCGCATATGGTGGTTTAGAGCGTACTCAAAATCGTGCTGAACTTGTTGGACCGTGGGTTAACAAGAGCAAATCAGATCGATACTATCGCCTCATGTTTAACTATGATTACGATAATCAACTGCGGGAGCCACAGGCCCTTGGAAACGAAATTATTTGGGATCGTAAGGTCTTAGGTTACCACATGGGTAAAGATGGAAAAATTGGTGGCAAAAACGACTCTGATAACGTCTACAGCTGGAACAAGAGCGGGTAATCCTGCCCCTTAAAGCTTTTTAAAATCCGACCGTCCCAGTAGGCGTTCGGATTTTTTACATACAAGGAACTAATATTCCGTCCCGCATTCCGTGGATCTTTTTTTTATCCGCTGGAACAATCGTCGCTAGACAACCACCCAAAGAACTTTGGCCATTTTGGTTAATAAAATAATAAGGGCAGAGACGGACCCGCCCCACCATTGTACGAATGTCGCCCGACTCGGGATCAAAGTAAGGGTGCTCAACCAGCTTTGTTTCTTTAAATTCCTGCATCACCCTAGGCTGCATCTCAAATTGGGCCTGAGCGTCACTCACTGCAATTCTCCATCTGTCCAACGGCTCGTCATGCCCAATCATTACACCACGTGAGCCCCACGCGAGTTCGCTAAATCCACTGACTTTAAGAACGAGGCGACGATCTTTTTGGCTAAACTCTCCAACTTCATCCCATGAACACGCTTCAAGCCTAGGAATTGCTGCATGAGGAGGAATCTCCGAAGGATCAACGGACCAGCCATAAGGAATTAGTTTCCTAAGTATCTGCAAGTGACTTCCTCTCAGTTCTTTTTCCCAGATCCTACGGAGCGATGGAGCCCAGAAAAGAGCAAGCCACAATTTTTCCTCAAAGTGGGGTTTCAAAGGAGGAGTGATCTTACCACCCTCCGCCAAGGCTCGAATCGCTGGAATAGATTCCCAGTCGAATAACTCGAAAAAACGATAAGATTCGCGCATACCGACCTCCCACTTTTCTGCTTGATGGACCGTGAAGCCCTCACCTAGTTCGGCCGCTAGCCAATCCATTTCTGGCCGATAGTCACGCGATTCCTCGGAAACAAGAATATCGGCACCATCTTCAAAAAGGGAAGCAAAGCCATCTAGCATTCCTCTTGCACCACCAAAAATCTCAAACCCGGCCTTTGCATAAGTTTGACTCAGCCACGCCAACGTCCCAATTCCGCCGGGAACCCCGTCCAGTTCCGAAGCGGTAAAACCATCCTCCGTCAAAAGTAAATCGGGCCGAATCACTCTCGGGATTACATCACGCTGCTCGCTTGAACACTGATGCTTGATCATCCAATCAGGTTTACCAGAATCAAGCAAGCTAGCAATCCACCTCGGGCGTCTCCCTTCCGAACTGAGCCGATAAAGCTCATCGCTTACACTCTGGAAACGATGCAGAGGATGCCCCAGGCGATTAAGTATTTTTTTCTGGTTTTTACTCAACTGAAATGGCTCAGGAGACCAAATCCATTTACGATCCTCAAAAAAACCCGCTTTTGGGACGGAATTTTCAAGATCGGCAAGAGTCATAGTGGGCATCTGAGCGAAAATCTATCAAGTCATGGCAAGAGGGCAACCCCTTGAAAATTCACCCTTTTCCTATCGTAGTTCCCTAGTAAGTAAATTTTCCATTGTCCTTGGGAAAATCCAGCGTATGCAACTCCCCGTCGCATGTTTTTTCTCAAGAAAATTTTCAAACTCCGGGATAAGGCCAATCCGGAGGAAGAAAAACCCTTTCTCGATCATCTCGAGGATTTGAGGGTTATGGTCACGAGAGTAGTTCTCACTCTCCTGATATCGACCCTAGCCTGTTTCGTTTATAAGGATGAACTCATGTCGATCATCCGTCGTCCAGTAGAGCAAGTCTGGGTAGATCGGCATGTAGCTACCTTGCCCGAAAACGAAGAAATCTCTCTCGAAGATTGGGAAAATGCGCTCACTTTTGCGGAGGTCTCAGCCCCCCTCGGACAATATGATTCAGGACTGGCTGATCGCTGGTGGGAAAGAGCGACAGACAAGCGGACCCGCCGGCTCACCGAAGCCGCTATTTTATATCGGGCCGCCCTAAAGCTCCCAGAAGATGCTCGGGAAGATTTCATCAGTTCAATCGCAGACGAGAAAAGCGAGGCGCGAGAGCTTGCCCGAAAGCTCCTAGTAAGCAAACCAGCCGAAAACTTGAACGCGGAGGGGAATCTCCGCCTCATGAGCTCGCTCAAGCCGACCGAAACATTCATGCTTACGATGAAACTGGCTTTCTTCGCTGGCATTATCGTCTCCTTTCCCTTTCTTCTCTATTTCCTTCTCCAATTTATTGTACCAGGCCTGAAAGCCGAGGAACGTAAGGCTCTCTGGCCAGCCCTCCTCATTGGTTTTGGGTTATTTCTTGGAGGTGTTCTTTTCGCCTACTTCTTTGTTTTACCTAATGTTCTCACCTTCTTTTATGAGTGGGGCAAGAGTATGGGAATCTCCAACGACTGGCGGATCGGCTACTACATATCTTTTGCAACAACTTTCGTTCTGATCTTCGGCCTCGCATTTGAGCTCCCTGTGATCGTCATGACCTTAGTTAAAATTGGCCTTCTTAGCCACAGCATGATGCGTGAGACCCGATCTTACGCGATTCTAGCAATCTTCGTGATTGCGGCTTTGATTACTCCAACTCCAGACATGATGACCCTTTCACTCCTGGCAGTTCCGATGGTCATCCTATACGAAATTTGCATTTGGCTATCTTACTTCCACGAGAAAAAAGTGAAAAAACTTGAAGAAGAAGAAGAAAAAGAACGCATGGCCCGCCTTCTCTCATCTTCGGATGATGATCCAGATCCGGACCACGACCCAGATCATTATGACGATCATGACTCATATCACCATGATGAGCACGATCCCCACTACCATGCTGACCATGCTGACCATGCTGACCATGCTGACCATGAAAACTTGGATCTAGCTGGAGAGGGCGAACATAAAGATGTAAGTGACGACTATATGGAATACCCTGGCGAGCATCAGACTTCGGAGGAAAAACCGGACCACGACCCTCTGCCTGAGGACGATCCCGATTACGATCCTCTCCTTCCTGATGAAGACCTGCCGGATGAGGAAAAAGACCGTAAGTGATTCTGGTAAAGCTATCCCTGATCACCTACTTATCGAAATATGCAATCAATGACCGGATTCGGTCGCGCTGAATACGCGGATGATGGACTCATCGCCCGGGTTGAAATCGCGACTGTCAACCGCAAGCAGGCTGATATTCATTTTAGCCTGCCACGCGAACTTACGGGCCTTGAGGCCGATCTTCGTAAATTGGTTCTCCAGTTTATTTCACGCGGCAGGGCGAATATTTCAATTCATCTCGAACGAGTATCTGGATCTGACGACTCGTTCAGCGTTGACTCTGGTCGAGCTCGGGCCCTTGAGACTGCTTTCGATGAGATCTCTGATCTCATCGGTCGCCAAGTTCAGCTTGGAGCATCGGACTTTCTAAGGGCTCCGGGTGTCCTAACTTTCGCACACTCCAGCTGGAATATCGAAGAGGCAAAAAAAGCGATCCATCCGGCCCTCGAGACCTCTCTGAAAAATTTGGTTAAAATGCGAAAGGCTGAGGGAAATGATCTCAAGACCGATTTTATTCAACGCCTTACTAGACTCGAAGCACATACCGAGGTTATAAGTGATGCTACCCCAAACGTTGTGGAACGCCAACGTGAGCTTCTCCACAACCGCTTGCGAGAAGCTGAGATTGCGATCGACCTCAATGACGAACGCCTTCTTAAGGAAATTGCTCTTTTTGCGGATCGCTGCGATATCTCCGAGGAAACCACGAGACTCTCCTCTCACATTAATCGTTTCCGCGAGTATCTTGATTCCAAAGAACCTGTGGGTCGATCACTCGACTTCCTGTGCCAAGAAATCAATCGGGAATTCAACACAATTGGCTCCAAGGCTAACGATGCTGGTATTGGACAGAGTGTTGTGGGCGCAAAAACCGAACTAGAAAAGATACGGGAACAGGTTCAGAATATCGAATGAAAGGATTACGCTGCTATCTCTCTTGTTGTTTGTTTCTCTGAAGGCAGTTTCCCAATCTTCTCATACCCGGCGAAAAGCCCGGTATGAAGCACTTTCCCTTATGAGCAAGGTTAGGAAGTGTCTAAAACCAATGGAACCCTAGGTCTCAATCGTTATATATTTATACTTGCTGCGGTGTACCCAAACACTTTGAACCAAACCCAATAAGAACATACAGATTACCACAAAGGTGCCAGAGTAACTCACCAAAGGTAGAGGAATCCCCGTAATAGGTGTAAGCAAGACGCACATTCCAATACTCTCAAACATGTGGGCAAAAAAGAGTCCCACAACACCGCCCACAATAATCCTCCCCGCCAAATCACGACTATAAAAAGCAATGAAAAGGCATTGAATAAGAAGGAGGGCGAATGATGCAATCAATAACAGAGCCCCCCGAAACCCCTGTTCCTCAGCTATAACCGCAAAAATAAAATCATTGTGAGCAGTCGTCCAAGGAATCAGCTTCTTGGCGTGAAGTGACTGTTGCTCCTCCGTTGCTCCAAATCCCGTCCCTTTCCATCCCGCTTTTCCTACTGCAGTTGAGACCCAGTAAGCGGCATAAGTTTTATCGGTGTTTTCAACCACACCTGTTTCGAGCGATTCCAAATAGCTTTCTACACGTTCCGTTCCCCGCTCTGACGCGGTCGGCATGACAGTATAGTAAGCGATAGGAGCCATCCCAATCGCAATCGCACCTAAAAGAATTAAATACCGCCATGGAATTCCACTGACAAGCATTATGACTACGGAAACTGGGAGCCAAACAAGCGCCGAACCCATGTCACCCAGCTTCACGACAAGCAGGAAGGGAATGCCGGTCAGGCTCCCGATGAGCAGAACCCTAAAAAAGGGTTCACCAAAAAACCGATGTATTTTGGGCAAATCCTGCGCAAGTGTCGCCATCGCCAAAATCCCGGCTGCGATAGCACTCTGGGCTGGCTGAAAAGTAATCGGTCCGATAGTTAAACGGTGGGAAATTTCGTTTGCTCCCATCGCCTTAACTGTGAGCGCAAGACCGATTATATAAATAGGGACCCCTAGCCAACGAACCCAACGGTAGTCTACCAATGAGACCCCAAAATAAACGAGCGTTCCAAGACCAATCCAAAGTTTCTGACGTCCTGCAAAAAACTCGCCACCCGAGATACCGCTGGGCCCGGGCAAGTGACGCGCAGCGCTCTCTATGGCAAAGATCCCAAATACCAAGAGCCCATACATCGTAAGCACAAGGACCCAGTTCATTCCAAGAATTTTCCGGAAAAGAGGTGTCATAGTGAGTTCGAGAGCGACTCTACTCAGTTCCCCAATCCGATAACACTCAAAAACATCAGCTCCCTAGAGATTGTGACGAAAAACCACTCCTGAAAATCGAATCAACCCATAATCGGAGTCCATATAAATCGAACCGCAGTCAAGATCACTAGAACGTCAAAACTATAAAAAAAGATCCTTAAATCTTTTGAAGATAATCGGGCACGTCTTGTTTTTGACTGGATGGCGATGCTGTCGCCGAAACAAAAGAAAGAACCCCTCCCACTCCAGCCCCATGGGGCGCGTCCAACAATCCCGAACCCTCGGCAATCGGATAAACGTAAGTTTTACGTCTATTTAAGATCCGACGTATCCGAAGTCCAAGTAAGCAAAAAGGAAGCAAGACAGAAAGTGCAATCAGAGTATTCGAAACCCATTGATTTGAGATCAATTTATCCCAGAGATTTGGCTGATTTGATAGTGGCCTATTTTTTTCCTCCATCACAAAGGTTTCACCCCTTAAAAGCGATCTACCTTCCTTTGTCACGATTTCCTCAAGCCTCACCAAACCCATAGAAAGCTGAATCGAGAAAATATCCAGCTGTGATGCTGGATCAGATTTTTCAAGAGCATCCTCAATCGCAAGTCGAAGGACCTTTTCCCGCTCCTCTAATCTCACGACATCTACTACCCTATTCGAAAAAACAAGCTGGGAACGCCTCGGATTTCCCATGAAATAAAAAACGACGGCTAATGGATTATCTCCCTGGAAATGAGATTCCACTAGGGCCTCCAGACTCTCTTCTTTCGGAATCTCCTGTAGGCCATCGAAGAGATAAAAATGGCAATCAATAATAAAATCTCTCGCATGGTGATTGAGAAAGATCTCCCGATCTTGGAATTCCTGCGTCGCCAGAAGCTCCTGAGGATCGACTAAATAGCCAGCTCCTCCTCCCCCAAAATAAGCCGGAAAATATTCCTCTCCGATTGCCTTTGACCACTCCAAGGACTTTAGCCCTTCCTCTGGGAGCCCTTGGATCTCCGGGTCTAAGACAATCACTTCCTGAGTTTCTGAATCGAGTATCTCACGCGCCAGTTTCCCCATCAAACTTGAGCCAGGAATATATTCTCCTGACTCCAATGCCTCCAGCTCTTGATCATTCCACTCTGGAAGACCATCGGAGCCCTCTATTACTTCGAGAGAGTCCTTCCGTAAAGTTTGAGCGCAAACCAAGTGAATCATACTCGCTACAACAAATGCGAACACTCTGCTCATCCGTCAACCTCCCCTTCCTTTCCGCTGGATAGCTCGGAAGTGCCTGCATCTTCCTGCCCAGAACTAGCCCCCTTAAGAGTCTGTCCACCCATGGCCAAAACCTTAATAGGGTTCTTTTTCACCTGCTTCCAACCTCTGGTCAAAGACACTTCCAACTTTTCGATTACCGCTTTCAGAGCCTTCAAATAATCCCCTTGTAGAAAAAAGGGATGGCCAGCAGATAGAGCATCAAAAGTCGACTTCTCATCGAGGTAGGGCATTAGAGCATAACCAAAAGTGATAGATGCACTTTTTGCATTTACGTCTACGAGGATCAAAACCCCAGTTGAATTAGGGCGGCTAGGATCAACATCGACGTAATGGGTCCGATTTAGCATCCAAAAACCGTACTGCCGTAGACTATTTAAATCGTCAAAGGCGCCCAAGTAGACCGATACAAACAGCTGAGGAAATTTTGCTTCGAAATCTTCTAAGACTTTCCTCATCGGATCGCGATCCTTCATTCGAAAAACTCCGGCTACATCAGAAAACTTTCTAAGTTTGATATCTTGGGACCCGAAAACCGCGTCTGCATGCACCATCGCAAAACCACAATGAGGACATGAGGATGCCTCTAAATGAATCTTTTGTACACAGCGTGGACATTTCATAAAACCTAACTGAAATCAGGTAAAAGGAAACAAATCACTACACCAAGCATAATTAGAAGATTTAGTAACTTTAACACCGGATTTTAATCATCAGTCTTTTTTGATTGAAATCCCGCCCATACAATTCTCGCCAATCCACATACGTCTCGGTTTCTCGTTCTTACCCTCCTTGCTTCCCCAGTGCTTGCTTAGGCTGACTTCACAACCGAAGACCCTACGACTTTGGCTTCTATACTGTGGAGAATAAGGATCATAACCACGGCCTCAACGCCACCATCCTTCATCACCTAAGATTCTTTTATTAAATCCTTTAGAACCTTCAATTCACTCTCATCCATCTCAATCAGATGACTTGAGTCAGGAAAGGAACCGCTACCCACATCAGCGATATATTCCTTAAAGGCCGCAATTCGCTCTTCCTGCAAGCGACGAAACTCTTCTAAAAAATTCCGGTATGCTTTCGCATGCCTCGGGACCCTCTCGTCATAATCGCCAAGAATATCGTCCGAAAACAAAAACTGAGTATCACAACCAGAACCAGAACCTAGTGACATGAGTAGCATCGACGTTTCACCACATAACCAACTCGCCAGTTGATGAGGAACACATTCAATTTCAGCGGCATACGCACCGGCAGATTCGAGTTCCTTCATCTTTTTATAAAGAATTTTCGCCTCCTCCGCAGTTTTCCCAATCGCCCGATAATTCGTCCATGTGACATGTCGGGGGACAAGCCCAAGATGCCCGACAACGGGAATTCCCTCCCTTACCATCGCTTCAATGATCCATGGACTTGCAGAGCAATAAACCGAGCTCGCTCCCATTTCAAGTGCCTGGAAGCCTATCCGGATTGCATCCTCCTGAGAAGCCAAGCCATGCGGGGTAGCACAAGAAAAAAAACTATTTGGCGCAGCCTCCACTAATTTTGGAAGCTGAGCCTGGGAGTCAACCGAATCGAAGCTGCAACTCATGAGGTCAACTCCCGCCATTTCCGCTGCAACAGCCTCTTCCGGGGACTTTACATGAATATGGGTTAGACAGCGCTGTCCCTTTAACTTTCTTAAATCGTAAATTGTAAACTTTTTTCGCGCCCGAATCATCAGACAGAAAGAATATCACCCTCATTCATTCTTTACCAAGCAACACTTGCCCCGGTGCTAGAATAAATAAGCTGAGGACTATTCGAAAAGGCTTTTTGAATCCCGCCTGCGGCTGTGGGTGAATTCCGACAACCCAAGTCAAACATTAGACAACAAAGATAATACGGGAAACCTTGTAGATCAGATATTTCAAAACCCTTTTACAATCGCTGAGCCATCCTACCGTTAGCCAAGGCATCGATTACTCCTGTAAACGTCCATCATAGAGCTTAGCTCAGTCCACCGCGTCGACGGATCACCCATTCTGTAGTCAGAAGAGCTGCCAACAAAAGAAACACAGGCCAAATATCCCACAGGGAGGTCTCCCGGAGTTCGGTCCGTGTCTCGTCACCTTTTAAGAAAAGATCAGCAAGAGCACTTTCGCCTTTAAAGACGCGCCCACCTGACATCTTCGCTACGGAATTAAGAAGCGGTTGGTTGAGAGTTGTCTCAGAAAGTTCGACTGCACTCCGAGCACCAACCACACGGAAGCTCGTGATTACTTCGTCACGAACTTGGACCTCATAAGCCCCTGACTTCCGAAAAGGCCCCGCAAGACTTTCATGGATTCCGTTGGAATCCTTACGATATTTCAATGGCACTTGTGTCACTTCACCTGATTCATGAGTAACCTTCGCGATTAGGTTTTTGTCCACGATTGGATTCAACTCACCATCTCGCAATCGTGTCATGATCTGGACTCGATCATCACCAGTGTAAGTCAATTGGTCTGTTCCAAGCCTTATTCTTTCATCACCAGCGCGTAAATTGGGGCCGGCTCCCCACCGAACCAGCTGCCCCCAAAAACGGTGGTGATAGATGTCTCCAACACCTTCGCGGAGACGCCAAGTCCGATCTGCTAGCAACATCGCCACCTTACCGAAACCTATTTGGCGCGTCACCAAAAGAGCATTCTCAGCCTCCAGCTCACGGCGGCGAGCCACATCAGACAGTGCTGCATCAAGACTAGAAGATGAATCGACCTCACGTTTTTTTTTGCCAGTGGATTCCGCATAAAGCAATACCTCAGAACCTGGTCGCAAACCCTCCACCGCGTGTCTCCATCGGATTACTGGAAACTGTTCCCACAGACGTTCATTAGTCATCTGGCCTTCGACCTGCGCTGTGATGGGGTGATTACGACCAATATTAGTAAGAGAGAAACGGAACTCTTCATCACTTCCATAAAAATTTCTACGTGAAGCCTCATACTCAACCGGAATGAGTTCGCGGGCGACTTCTGACTGGAAAGAATGTGGCATATATTCTGGTCCGGCCACCAAAACTAAAAGGGCAGCCCTTTCTTTAACGCAACCCTCTAAAATTCTCCACTGCTGATTGCTTAAAGTATCGGGCCCAATATCACCGATAATAATAACATCAAATTTTCGCCACTCTTCCTCCACTTCAGGCAAGTGCGTTGCATTTGCTTCTCCAAAAGGACGACTTGCCGATGCCACAACCTTCGGCGGAGTGTGTCCCGAAATTCGATCAGGCTCGAGTAACACCGACTGAAGGTGAATCGATTGATCGCGCCCATAGAAGAGATTTCGCAGGTAGCGGAACTCCCAACGGGGATGATTGTCGATTAAGAGGACATTCGTTCGGGCATCACTAACTACCGTCTGAAATTCCCATTCGTTATTATTTTCGAAGGTTTCGTCTACCAGATCGCTCAAAATCATACGATATTCTCCAACTCCTCCTTCTTCAGGCGCATGACGAAACTTTACCTCTTCTCGATAATTATCCAGGGGGATAGAAACTTCTTTCGTTTCAAGTTCCTTGTCACCCGCAAATAATTGAAGCTTGGCTTTCTTACCACGAAATCCATCGAACTTCAAAAGGGCAGAAACTCGGATTCGATCGCCGAGATAAACAGAATCCGGGGAGCGAACTGAAATAATGGCAGCATCCTTAGGTGGAATTTCGCTACCTGATGGAATCACGGCAATGGGCGCATCAAGAATCCCAAATCGGCGAGAAACATCCTCGACGCTTCCTTGCCGATTATGACGACCATCACTGAGCAATACCACGCCAGCCAATTGGTCGGGCGAGACTTGATCTAGAACTGCCTCTAAACCTCCCGCCAAATCGGTGGCCTGATCCCAGCCCTCGACTTCACCATCATCATCATCATCTAGAGCGCTCCGTGCCGCTCGCACCTCCCGAACCGCAACTTTCCCATCAAGTTCATCGAGCAATCCACTATCCTCAAGCTTTTCGCGAGCGAGCTCCAGTCGTGACTTGTCTTGACCGTCATCCACCAAATCCATGGAGGCCGAATCATCAACCATCACAATAACTTCACGCTCAATCTCCCGCTCCACATATCGGCTCCAGACCGGCTGTAGCAAGATCCACAAAAGCAAGCCAAGCTCAGCCAAGCGAAGACCTATCAAAAAACGACCTCTTTGGGGACTAACCGCATTACGCTCGTATCGATAGCTCCAGAAAATTAATTCAGCACCAACAGCACCAATTAAAGGAATTACCCAGGCCGGCCAAAACGGGTTTATCTCTAGCCATCGAGCCAAAAGCAGAACTCCCCCCCAAAGCACCAAGAAAATTACAATGGCACGAATTAACATCTTCACGCCATTCCTCCTTTCGCTCCTTTAGCTTCAGCTGCCGACTTTAAAAACGAATCGGGAATCTCATCCCGCTTTTCGAAATCCACTTTAACTTCCTCTCCCGCTTCCCGTGATTTCGAAACCCATCGAGCCAACCACCCTTCAAGGAAGAATAGGATGAGCGCCGCTATTGCTAGGATCTTCCAGATCTCCTGTCCGAATCCTTCGCCGCGTAACGCGGCTAAGATATCTTTGATAGATCTAACCTCAATCAGGTTGACCTCTCGCCTGATCAACCCTCTATCATCATCATTCCAGAATTCGAGCCGACTTTCATCCCCCTCACGCTCCACCACAAGAGGAACCTCTTTTTCACCCAACATCAAATCTTGCACCGCATCAGGTATTTCCACCAAGTATTCGCCGGGAATAGCCGAGCCATCAACCTCCAAAAGTTTACCACGCCGACCAAGAGATGCTGTAACATTTCGCTCGCCTCCTATTGGGTCCTTCGCAGAAGAATCGCCCAAAACAACACGAGACTCGTCCTGACTCACCGGAATAAAGACGGAAGCTGGAATCACTTCCTTTACGCCATCTGGTCGTTCCCAAGAGAGAGTGACCCACGCGCCTCCCCACTCCTCTTCGTAACTCGCTGAGAAAAGAACCGGTTTACCAGCCAGTAGTTCGACTTTCGAACTACGCCCTTGCACCGCTTCATCGCCCTCATAGACGATCTCATCATCGAGTTTCAATTGAAACTTATCATCGACGGTCACCTCAAAAACGTAATCACCAGAAGCTGGTGGAATCAACGAACCAGTCCAAGTCACCCCGAATCGATCGGCTGGTAATCCCTTCTCAGGCGCGCGACCTTCCCAATTGAAATCAATCGCGGGATCAATGCGACTCAAGCTTTCACCCCGATTTTCCAGCGAACGATATTCCGCCTTCAAACCGCCACCTCCTGGAAGAGAAAGAGCCGGGCCCCAACTAGCCCTTACATTTAAGTCCACAGTCTGCCCACCAGCCAACCAGTTGGTCATCTCGTGAACAAAAGGAACGAAACTCGGACGTGCTGGCAAACTCCCCATCCGCGCGTCGAGCGCAGTCGAAGTCACAACTACACGACCATCCCCATAATTTTGGGTTGCCAAAAAAATCTCCCCATCACTGTATCGCGCTGCAGCAATCGCACCATCTACAAGATCTGATGAAGTTCGATATCCTTCAAAAACCGCTTCGCCTAAATCCTGACCCACTTCATCTTTAAAAAGGCGTAGAACCGGGTGATCAAAAGTCCCAGGAGCAGCCCGCACCCCCTTTTCTGGCAGCCTCATTTCTCCAATTTTCAGGGGCATCACCTTCCCATCACCTCCCCTCCACGAATTGTAATAATTTGGATCTGACCTTGGGCCAGCGACTACCCACAGACCACCACCATTAATAACAAAGTCTGCTATCCGAGTCGCCACCGATGCCGGAAGTCGGGTCACATCTGCCAGAACAATCACTGCGTCATTGTCAATTTCCTCACGAGTCAGTGCCGCTGCATCTATAACCCGAGGATCGACAAATGTTTCTCCTTTCCCTTTCACTGGCGCGAGCGCCAGTGAAAGGTAACCACCAGCACGCTGAAAAAAGGAAGCTCCAGCATTCCCTTCAACAATGAGAACAGGCAGCGTTTTCTTAACCCATACGGCTTTTTCGGCAACATCGTCACCGGATAGATCATCATTCCCGTCGAGATTCACCTTGATAACTTGGGGTCCAGTTTTTGAAAATTGATAGCGATAATCGAGAATAGAGCTCTCGCCAGGGGCCATTTGACCGAGTCCTTTAGGCTCTAGTTCTTCCTCACCTACCATGACTCTCATCAAGCCAGGCGTGACGACCTCAGTTCCAGTGTTCTCAATCGAGATCCGAATCACCAATTCACGATCAGTTCCAACAACATCACGAGAAAGCTCGATCCCAGCGACCGAAACATTACGTATTTTCTCAGGAGCCGCGAACGACCGAAGCAAAAGACGAGGCTTCGCCCCGTCGGGCAAACCCTCCCAAGCGTCTCCAAGGTTAGCCCATGAAGTGGTACTATCAAACTGCCAACCGATACGTTGCAGATCAGTAAAAACGATGAGATCCTTACTACTCCCTCTACCCTCGGCGAGCGAAAGCGTTGCCACACCTAGGGCATCGTGCGCACGAAAAGGACCTCCTACCGGCTCAAGTTGTTCTAAAATTTCCAAAACGTCTGCCCGATGGGTAAGAGGAGTTCCAGTCTTCAGTTCGGGAGCGGGTCCACCGAGAACGATTGAAAAAGCCGTTCCCTTCGGGGCACCATTTACAAAATCCCGAGCTTCCTCAACCGACCGCTCGAATGCCGTCTGCCCATTCTGGCGTAGTAGCATTGAAGTCGACCCATCAATCACAATCGCTACGTCACGGCGTTCGCTAGTTTGAAATCGCTCCAGGTTTAATTTTTTTTCCTTCCAGATTAAAAAGCCTGCCCCCAACAACATAAGAATAGCCAACACACACATGGTCCATCGCCACCTGATCGAGGAGAGAACAAAAGAACCACCAAAAGTCGCAATACCAAGCAAACCGAGCGGCAGGACAAATAACCATGGAATTCCCGAGTTGGGTGGCACGAAAGGCCTAGCAACAGCCAAAGCAATTAAAGCAATCAAAAGGCAGCGGGCAATCATCAGTAAAAAATCCTCCCACTCCATTCGTCGACGACGAGCAGCCACGGTGTCAAAGAGGAAGCGCATCGCACCCCAATCATAAGGCTTCGCTGCCTGACGACGAATTAAGTGCAAAATCACAGGGATTAGAACACCTACCAGACCTGCCAATAAAAGTGGATTACGGAAAAGCATCCTACTTTCTCCTCCTTCCCAGATACCGCACCAGAGCCTCTGACACCGGAGTCTTGGTTGTCACAGGCACGTAGTCTGCTCGGAGATTTCCACACACCGACTCGATCGATGCGATAAAATCCTTTAACTTCTTAAGGTAAGCCGCACGCACCGCCTGCGGATCAATCCGTAACATTTCCTCAACTCCTTCCAAATCATGGAAGCGTTGAAAACTTTGAAATGGAAAACTCAACTCCTCTTCAGCAAGTAAGTGAAAAACTACCAATTCATGCTGACGATAATCAAAATGATGGAGCGCTTCGACAATCTGCTCCGGCTCGTCAAAAAGATCACTAATGATAACAACGAGCCCTCGCCTTGGTATTCGTTCCGCAACCTCATTGAGAACTTTGCCAACTCCGGTTTCTTTTCCCGGCTTAGTTCCGTGGAGCTCTTCGCAAATCCTCCGAACTTGGCTTGGCCTATTCTCAGCGCGCATTGAAGTGCGCAAGGTGTCATCAAAAGTCACAAGACCTGAAGCATCGCCTTGCTTAATAAAAAGATAAGATAGTGCAGCCGCAAGATACTGACCATATTCAAACTTTGAAAGCTCAGATTCCTCCCCTTTGAAATTCATGGAACCAGAAACATCCAAGACCATAGTTGCTCGTAAATTGGTCTCTTCAATATACTGCTTAATAACGTTGCGATCACTTTTGGCCATCACTCGCCAATCAAGATTTCGCAAATCATCGCCGAGCGTATATTCACGGTGTTCCGCAAATTCTACCGAGACCCCTTTGTCCGGGCTAGAGTGACGCCCAGTCAAAGCCCCTAGCTTCCGTAACCTCGAAAGCCATTCCAGGCGACGGAGCGAACCTACTACCTCGGGAGCAAGCAAACGCATGCACTCAGGCATTTTCAAACGATCAGCAGCATCGGCCATTCCAGTCTTGTAGTTGAAAACTAGATCTTAATATCGGCATCCTTCCCGCCAAGCTCCTCGATAAGACGCTTAATAATATCGTCGCTCTTTACCCCAGCAGCTTCCGCATTAAAGGTTGTTAGGACTCGATGACGAAGCACCGGTAGAGCCACCGCAGCGACATCGACCGTGGTCGCATGAACCCGCCCTCGAAGAACGGCGTGGGCCTTGGCTGCTGAAATTAATGAGATGCCAGCACGAGGACCAGCACCCCAGCCAACCATCTCTTTCACAAAACCAGGCGCCTCACTAGACCCTGGACGAGTTGCCCGGGCCAGCTTAGCTGCGAAGTCAATGACATGGTCACCGACAGGGACCCGCTTCACAATATTCTGAAGCTGAATGATTTCAGGTCCAGTCATTAGCGGAGAAACGGTTGCTGAGTTTGGGCTAGTCACACGACGGATTATTTCACGCTCCTCCTCGGCATTCGGATAATCGACGACAATATTGAAGAGAAATCGATCAAGCTGGGCCTCTGGTAAAGGATATGTTCCTTCCTGTTCAATCGGATTTTGCGTCGCCAGCACAAAAAATGGATCCGGTAGATTTAGGGTCCGCTCGCCCACTGTGACATGACCTTCCTGCATTGCTTCTAAAAGAGCTGCCTGCGTCTTTGGAGGAGTCCGATTAATTTCATCCGCCAAAACCATACTAGCGAAAAGCGGTCCATTCACGAATCGGAAACCACGATGACCAGTTTCAGGATCAACCTCAAGAACATCAGTTCCGGTAATATCGGCCGGCATAAGGTCGGGAGTGAACTGAATTCGCTTGTATTGCAGGTCAAGTGCTTGGGAGACAGTGGAAACCAAAAGCGTTTTGGCCAATCCCGGCACACCTACCAGTAGGGCGTGACCACGACAAAACATTGCCATGAGAACCTGCTCAACAACCTCATTCTGTCCCACAATGACTTGGGACAATTCTTCCTTCATCCTCCCATAGCTCGCGTGGAGCTTTTCAACGGCAGTTTTATCCTCGCTCATAATAGAAATTTCCTACGGGAAAAAGGTTAACTCTCTTACTTATTTCACAAAAAACTCTCCCAGTAGCCTTGCCCCTTTGAGGCAGGAAAGAATTACGGATAATCACCTTCCTAGCAGCCTTGCCACCTCCTTCGCAAAGTAAGTCAAGATCACATCAGCCCCTGCACGTTTGATTGCAATCAAACTTTCCATCATGACTGACTCTTCACAAATCCATCCTTCAGCCGATGCACTCTTAATCATAAGATACTCTCCACTCACCTGATAAGCCGCTACCGGCAGTGTTGTATGCTCTCGAACGTCACTGATCACATCAAGATAGGCGCCTGCTGGTTTCACCATCACAATATCCGCGCCTTCAGCTTCATCTAGCAAAAGCTCACGAAGGGCCTCCCGACGATTCGACGGATCCATTTGGTAACTCTTTTTGTCTCCTGATTTTGGGGCAGAGCCTAAAGCCCCCCGAAAGGGCCCATAATAAGCCGAAGCATATTTTGCGGTGTAACTGCAAATCGAAACGTTTTGAAAGCCCGCTATATCCAAGGCCACACGCAAAGCACCTACCCGACCATCCATCATATCGCTCGGAGCAACAATGTCTGCTCCCGCGTCTGCCTGACTCACGGCCTGTTTACAAAGGATCTCCACGGTTTCGTCGTTCAAAATCTCTCCCTCTTCTAGAATGCCATCATGCCCATCACTATTATAAGGATCGAGCGCAACATCCGTCATCACCACAAGTTCAGGATAAGCTGACTTTAAAGCGCGAATCGCACGCTGCACTAACCCTTCCCGATTAAAGCATTCCTCGCCCCTTTTCGTTTTTAATGAATCATCAATTACTGGAAACAAAACAACCGCTGGAACTCCGACCGCAAAAGCCTCTCCCGCCTCTTTCACCATTCCCTTGAGTGACCAGCGTGTGCAACCCGGCATCGATTGGATGCCTTCATCCAATCCAACGTCATGCAAAAACAATGGCAGCACAAGGTCACCCGGACACAGTAAAGTCTCACGGGTCAACGCTCGCAATCCCGGGCTTTTTCGGTTGCGCCTTGGTCTGATCGGTAAATCCACGGTCGAAGTGTAATTTCTAAATTCCAAAATCCGAATCTTAAATTACCTTCCTTCCGTGGCCCACACCCCTTTCACCGAACTCCTTCAGGAAGATCTAGCGAATTTAGAAACGAATCTTCGTAACCTTCTAGGACCACACCTCTCGAAAAAGGACCACCTTTCCCTCCTCAATCTCGCTTGTGGTCGCGGCGACGAAACCGGCGTCCTAGCCAAGCTACTCTCTGAAAAATCCAAATCGTCACACCTTCAAGGCCTCGACATCCGCGCCGCCGAGATCGATCAGGCCAATTCCCGCTGGAAAGAAGAAATTCAAGAAGCGGGAGAACCAAACACCTCGGTTGACTTCATTACCCATCGCGGCGACCGACTCCTCGACCTCGCCGAAATTGGCACACCTGATATTGCCTTCCTTCGGCATCAAAATTACTGGAACGACAAACCTGTCTGGACCCAAATCTTCGATCAAGCCCTTGAACGATTAAACGACGATGGCCTCCTTGTGATCACCTCCTACTTCGACAAAGAACACGAGCTAGCTACGGAAGCACTCGAAAACCTAGGTGCTGTCCAAGTCGGATCCATACTCAACCCCAACTCACGGGCCCTCTCTGACGCACCTGGCAAGTCAGTCGACAAACACCTAGCCGTATTTCAAAAGAAATAACGTTAAGGAAAATCGATCGTGAAACCCTCCCGCGATGAACCTAGCCCGCAGATAGAACAAGCTCTAATCTCTCCTTATTCGGGAAAAGATTGGATTCAAAATGATTCATAACAAAGGCATAACTCATCCCGGTCTCTACGTTAGCAAACCCATAACTTCCTCCAGCCCCCGGGTGTCCGAAGCAGTTCCTATCTGGACCTAGTCCAAGCATTACGCCGAAACCAAAAGAATTTTCAATTCGCTGGATTTTATCTAGCCCTTTAATCCTTGGCCTAATTAGTTCTTCTAAAAATTCCTGACGGAGGACCCAGTCGTAAAACTTCGCCAAGCCTAGCGCGGAGCCAACTCCTCCCATCGCAGGAAAACCAGCCTTCCAAGCTCTCGGTTGATTCATCTCACTCACTCCAGCAAGATCGGAAGGTGACGAAAAGGCCTGCCTTGTCAGCGACCCCTTTGTCAGGAGGGCTTCATAAAATGGCTTGGGCTCGCCAGCTTTTGAAAGGCGCGCTGGCACCAACTCAGCCACCCTTCCAAATTCTTCTTCCGGCAATCCAATCCAAAAATCAATCTTTTCCGGCTCGGCAATTTCTTCCCTCCAAAACTGGCCCAACGGGCGCCCATCAACCCGACGCACTATCTCATCTGCCAAAAATCCGATTGTCCTTGGATGGTAACCATGTGTCCCCACTAACCATAATGGATCCTGATTCTCGAGAGAGGTAATGACCGCCTTTCGATCCCAAATCGAAACCTTCTCGTGTAATGCGGCATAACCGCCTTGGTATGAAAACATCTCATCAAAGGTCAAATACCCCGCTCTCAATTCTGGCCATACCCGCTCGACTAACGACTCACCATTCATCCCGTCACGACGAAGAGCCATCAGAACACAAACCGCCATTGGCCCCTTCGTTGCAGACCAAACTGGAGCAATCGTTCTCTCCGTCCAATCCTTCGTTCGATACCGGTCCGAAAAACCTTCGTGCCGTGATACTACCTCCTCGCAACCTTTCATAGCTACAAAGGACCAACCAATTTCGTCCTTCATAATAGATCCAACTCTCCCTGCTCCCCCCCGCCATTCACCTCGATCACTTCACCCAGTGAGGTCGATACGATCTGGCACTCCACGATGGAGGAATCGACCCCAAACACTTGAGCCAAAGCCCGCTGATAAGCCAGCATCTGCCCAGCGTAACGCGCAATCAAATCATCAGACGATCTTACTACATCCGTCTTGAAATCAAAAACTGCTATCCGTGATATTTTCCCAGTATCCCGATAAAGATGCAAGCGATCAACCACGCCACTCATCCACTTATTTTGATAAATTAACTCAAAGGCCTGTTCACGATAAAGCTCACCTCCATCGTTCTCGAAGACTTCATGAATCCCTTTCTTTTTTAAAGAATCTTCTACGATCTTCCCAGCAGCAGAAAACGATTGCGGCGGGATTTCGCCAGGAGATAACCATCCAACTTTTTCGAACAAGCAATGAACTTCAATACCTAATCGTCTACCAGTTCCGCCACCTATTACAGCCGCACCCTTCTCCAAAGACGGGTTCGTTCGACTTCTCTTTGCTTTCCCATCGGGTAATTTAAAAATTTTCCCTTCTTCTGCTCTTACTGAGTTGGGGACACTCGCGCTCCAATTCGGATCTGATCCAATAAAGTTTAAACCCGATGACTGTCTGACCAGATTGGCCGGGGTCGCATGCCTTTCTCCTGCCGGTTTGCCTCTTCGCGCCGTGGGCTCCTCGGGCAAGAAGACATAAAGACCACGCTTAGCCCTCGTTAAAGCTACGTAGAGCAGACAGAGAGCCTCGTATTTCCGCGATTCAGACCAACGTTCATAGGCGGCCTTTGTTTCCGGATGTGCAAGATAAGCCCATTTTCCAGGAACTTGCAGCAGCCAGTCGACTCCTCGTGCCACTTTGAAATCACCCGCATTGGGAACCTGTAAGCGATCCGGCAACTCTGGTAGCATCACAACATCAAACCCGAGACCCTTTGACTTGTGAATCGTCATCACCTGAATCGCAGCGACTCCAGGAGCTTGATTCACCTGCAATCCACGGATCCATTTTGCAGCTGCTCGCGGACACGCTTCACCGGTCCGATCAAACTCCGCCAAGGCCGCGATTAGGTCCTCTGCTCGGCGACGGCCATATAGCTTTAACCGGCCCCACTCCGGAGCCACCAAGGCACTCACAAAACGAGCAAATCCTACTCCTTGAACCTTATGCAACACACCATCCCAGCGGCGCCCCCAGCCCTCTCCATACTGTTCAAGGATGGGCATCACTGGGGACATCGCCAGCACCTCGCGACTGTAATCGTTAGCAGGATTTGCCATCCATTCGATAAGGTGTTTGATCACCACTCCCACAGCATGATCCGATCCCGGTTCTCGCTGCCCGGCCTCAATCACATCAAAACCCTCTGCCCGAAGTAATTCCGCATACTTTTTTACCTGATCACCCTTTCGCACCAACACGCCGCAACTCAACTCCTTCTCTCCAATACCAAGCCTTCGCAGTTCTGAAACCAAAACAGTTCCTTCCTCGTCTTTAGGAACTTCGATCACCTTCGCTTCACCCGTCACGTCTGGCTTAGCCGATCCATGATCTTTCCACTGCCATTTCTCACTAACAATCTTACCAAAGAGATTTTCGATGAGACCAAGATTACCACAAACGGTATTCACTAACTCTAACACTGCCGGACACGATCGCCAGGACATGTCCATAGGCTCAATCGTCATCCCCCCTTGATACCTCCAAAGGACATCATCGAAGAGACTAACATCACCACCACGCCAAGCGTAGATACCCTGCTTGCGATCGCCTACCACAAAGAAACTACCCTCTGGATCAGCCACCGCTTCATCAATGAGAGGTTCAAGCCCACGCCACTCTGCTCGACTTGTATCCTGAAACTCATCAAGCAACCAGTGATCATACCGACCATCGAGACGATAATCGATCAGCTCGCGTCGCAACCGAGCCTCTTCACTCTGACTCCACTCACCGAGCAGAGTCTTCACGTCTTCGAAGCTGAGAAGTCCACGCTTCCGCAACTGCTCACTGTGCTCGCAATCGACTTGCTCCATTAACTCTCCGATAGCCTCAGTCTTGGAAACCGCACTCGACAACTCGCATCCAATCGCCAATCGGAACAACTGTTGCCACAGCTTCCATTGTTCCAGAGAAATGGTCAGCATTTTACGACCTTCTTTTACCTCCACTGGCCCCGGCTCCTCAAGCACATCCAACAAGCGCTTCCCGAAGGCATTCATCGCCAGTGATTTCCCCACAACGTGATCACAGAAATTGTCCAGCATACCTCCCCACGTCTTTCCTTGGGAATCATCACGTAATGCCGCAATCAATCCATCTTTCTGGTTAAACCAATCTTCTATTTGAGGTAAGTCGGTAAAGGTGCCGGAATTCCCAAACGCTTCTTTTCCATTCCCCGATTTCCAGATGCGGTGCCAAGTCTCGATAAATTCCTCCAATGATCGCTGCACTCCCTGTTGACCTCGGCCTAAGCTCGCTTTTCGAAAAGCATGAAAGAATTCCTTTCGTTGACCAAAACCATCCCGCAAAACACCTTTTAAAATCTCTTCTTGAGCCATCTTTAATCGCTCACCTTCCAGTAAATCGAAGGTTCCACCACATAAACCTAGCTCATACTGAAAACCTCTTACAATTCTTGAAAAGAAGCCATCAAGTGTTGTGAACTGAAGTTGAGGTAGAGCTCGGATTACCTTCTCGAGAACGATAGGCAAATCGATCGCTGCACAAATGTCCTCACAAACGGACTTGGCTTCCTTTGAATCTAAGCTCCCTTTTGCCAACTTCGTAAGTAGTGTGTCAGCGAACTCTCCCGCTGCTTTACGAGTGAAGGTTAGTGCAACAATTCGCTCCGGTTCCACTCCCTCTTTTCCAATCTTTCCAATGACCCGATTACCCAATTGATAGGTCTTCCCCGATCCTGCCGAGGCTAGAATTAAAAGGTTTTTTGCTAAAATCTCTTTCACGCCAGACCTCCTTTCTCTGCAAAAGCTTCGGTAAGATTACGACCATAAGCAAGATCTTGAAAGTCATCGTAAGCAACCTTGTCAGCAGGAGGCCAAAAGATCTCCTGCTGAACTTGCCCAACAATCCACTCCGCACATCGACGGGCCGAATCTTTCTCCTCCTCACCAAAATTAACCCATGGAGTGATTTTTACATTCATCTCATCTTGCCCCAGAGCAAAGTATCCAATCTCGTCGACTTGACCAAAGGCATCAGCATAAAAAGGCACTTGTAAATTAGTCCAAATCGCCCCGCCTGGCGCCATGACTTCTTCGACGCTTAAATGTAAAGGAGGATTTCTCCGATACTTACGCTGATGTTCACGGACCACATCCTTGGCCTCCTTGCTACTCTTATAATCAAGAACCCGCACCCTGCCATCGTCATGTTGTTCAATCCGATCAATTTGCCCACTCACAACCACCCCCGCGATTTCCAATTCAAAATCCTTCTCTACTTCGACAATTTGCCATCCTTCAGCCCGAATTTTGGCCTGCTCTGCGGCAAACCATCCCAACCGTAAACGCATAGATTCAACCTGCAGGGAAACGGCCAAGGGTAACTCTTCGCCAAAGTGCCTAGACACAATCTCATCGAGAGATTGCTTAAGATGTTTACTGATCTCCGCCGCATCGGCCGAATCCCGCAAGAACTCATCTCGCCCCCAACCCTCTAGCACCTCATGAATGACATTCCCAAAATCTCGATGATTCCACTCCGCGCGCTCGGGCTCTGGTTCATTCATCCCTAAAACCCGCTCTAAATAATAGCGGAATGGACAGGCTAGATACTTAGAAAATGCCGTCACTGACATTCTCTCCTTCGGTGATTTTTTACGCGGATTCCATTTCCAATGAGGCTCCAAATCCCATGCCACTCCTGAATCAGGGGGCTCCACCTCGGCAAAAAGCTTTTCGACAACTTGTGCTAGCGACTCTCCTTTCGCAGTCAAAAGGAGTCGCGAAGGCATCAAAACATCACCTCCCTGCGACGACTTACCAACAATTAAGTCTACTCGCCCATCCTCCCGACGCATCTCGAGAAGAGCATGCAAGAGATAAGCATCTCTAGCTGCCCGACTTTCCTCACGAGGTAACCCCAGCACCTCGCGCGCGCTTTCCGGCAACCATGTATCGCTGCTAGCTCTTCCCGGCACATAGCCTTCGTTCATTCCACAGACGACTAGATGTCTCGCTGGATCATGGAGTAATTCCAACCATCCTTGCACATCCAAAACTCTCCCATCTGGAGCCTGTTCCGGAAGCGGCCCAAGGTCTTGCAATAAAAGCTCAATCCAAAAGACGGGAGGGCGCTTCACCTCCTGAGCCGCACCTACTGTCTCATCCAACCACTCTAGCAAACCCGCCTCATCACTCCGGTCAATTCGCCCCGCCAAGGCGCGCATCCCCTTATGGAATCCCTGACTCAAGAATCTCTTTCGGAGGGCCGCAAAATCCAGCATCAACTGTTCGGCTACGACCGCTAATTTAAGTTGGTGGTCAAGTCTCTTACGCTTGCTCTCAGTATTTGCACGCCTCAAAGAATCAAAGATCAGCTCACGCGCACGCGAGACATCGGAAAGATCTCGGACAAGGTGGGAATCGAGTAAAGAGGAAAGAGCCTCAACTTGCTGAGAACGAATTCCCTCGACCAAAGATCCACCTTGATCAAAAGCCAACATATCAACGACTTCTTTTACGCTTGGATTTTGTATGTAGCGCCTCCAGCAGCTCAACCATCCCACGAGCGACGAAGGAAGTGAAGCCCCAGGATCATGGACCACCCATCCCGCTCGTGCAAATGATCTCACTAGCTCTGCCGCAACTTGTTCATCAGCCGTGCCCAACCCGACATTATTACATTCCGATTCAGCTTCGACTACTTTTGCAACAGCTAAAGCAGCCTGCTGTCCTGGATCGCCAGTTAAAGTCACGCCTCCTGATTTTGGCCACTGAATTTCTTGCCTATTCCACTGCAAACCGGGACGCCCCCATTCATCCACTCTTGGATCCGGGACGAGAACACTTACCATGATTCCAATCTTCTCGAAAAATCGAGTCAACACAGGCGGAAGATCCAACACCCCAGCG
This sequence comes from uncultured Verrucomicrobiales bacterium, assembly GCA_949373085.1. Lineage (GTDB taxonomy): Bacteria > Verrucomicrobiota > Verrucomicrobiia > Verrucomicrobiales > Akkermansiaceae > SW10. The sequence goes on along the minus strand of CASICJ010000009.1, from coordinate 5,267 downwards.
ACCACAACTCTTGAAATGCCTTCCGGGAGTTGCAAATCGCCCGAGGCCAGTCGTGTCGATTTACTCACGTATCCCCAACTCTTCAGCTGATTTTCAACCTCTCTTTCCAACCTCGCTAACTGCTCCCAACGATCATGCTCAAGCAAACTTACTTGACGAGCAGCCTCACTCAACATCAAGCCATTCTCTTGGAGGTTTTTACGAAGTTCGACAAAGGCTTTCGCAAGCCCCAATGCCCAACCGGACCCAACGCTCGCCGGTGATTCCGGGAAAATTGCTTTGTAAGCTTCCCAATCATTCACACTTTCCAGCGCCTCAGTCCAAGCGAGGACCTCCACCGAATCCGCCGCCACACCATCCATCTGCATGAGAGTTCCAGTCGTCACGACCCGCGGAGCAAGAAGAGCACCACGCTCCGCCAATCCCTGTCTTAATCGACGGCCACTCTGGGCAGTTGGAACGAGAACAAGAACTTGCGGCAGTCCTTCCATTCTTTCTAAAAGCCAATCGACGACCGCGGTCCCATATGGCTTAGAAAAGGGAAAAGAAGTAATCTCCACAGGCATGGCAAAAGCATCCTCAATCGTTTGACACGATCCAATCCCAATCCTTTGCTAAACCTAAAAATTTTCTCGAATCTTTAACTTATTAACATCAAAATCGAAATTATGGATGATCAACTTTGGTTCTACGCTGACTCCAACAAGCAACAGCAAGGCCCCCTTGCCTTTGGTGAAATTCAACGACTAGCCGCAAGCGGTGTCATTCAGCCTTCAACTTTGATCTGGAAAGAAGGAATGGCCGGCTGGACTTCAGCTAGCGAAGTTCAGGGAGTCTTCTCAAATCCAGTGCCTCAAACCGCCGACACGCCAGTTCAAATCCCGGAAATCGCAGGTAATCCTTACGAAGCACCGTCCTCGGCAAACCTGATGGGAGTATCCAAAGGAGGAATCTATCCAATTCCTAATGTGAAAAAATGTTCATTTTCTCTCTTTTTAGGGCTGTTTATCCTCGGTAGCGTCCTCTCCATCGTTGGATTTTCATTGATTATAGTGGAAGTCAGCGAACTATCAGGCAGTTACGAAAACGAAACAGCTCAGCCTCAACAACTCAACCCGGATGACGACACGCGAGGTGAAATACCTTCTTCCGAGGAGATCGCCTCCAGTATTAATACTGCGATCATTCCCGGTAGCGCGATTTTGTTCATTGGATTGATCATTATAACGATAGCAATGATCTTAAGTTATATCTTTATTTACCGCGCTTGGTATATTCTTCAGCCAGGTGGCGCACGAACCAGCCCCGGAAAGGCAGTTGGCTTCATGTTTATCCCCTTGTTTAACATCTACTGGATGTTTGTGAGTTTTCACGGCTGGGCACAGGATTGGAATCGAATCCGAAACAGCCACTCAAATTTAACTTCGATACCAACAGTCTCCGAAGGACTCTTCCTGGCTGGTCCTATTTGCATTGCCGTTTCGATCGTTCCTTTGATTGGGGTTTTAGCAAGCCTAGTTTACATGGTTATCTTTTTCGTTATGCTTTTCAACATCTGTAAGGTCGTCAACGCAATAGCTGACGCTTCACAACAAGAAAACTAAGCGTTTCTGTTGATCTTGCTTATCGAAGCCTTTGCGCGTAAGTCGGCTTCCTTCTTTCATCTTAAGCTCCCTAACTCATGCCCACTCAAATCGGCCTTATCTCGCTCGGCTGCGCAAAGAATCTCATAGACTCCGAGATCATGCTCGGTCACCTACAAGATGAAGGAATGACTCTTGTCCCAGACCCTGAACTAGCCGATGCACTTATAATAAACACCTGTTCATTCATCGACGTTGCCAAAGACGAATCGGTCGGGACAATTATTGAGGCCGTCAATGCACGCCAGGAAGACCCAGCACGTGAGAAGCAAAAAATCATCGTTGCTGGCTGTCTTTCCCAACGATTTCAAAAAGACCTTCCCGGTCTTCTTCCAGAAGTCGACGCCTTCATTGGGCTAGATCAGGTGACTGATGTTGCCTCCATTGTGAGAAAAACCCTCAACCGAGATCTTGAAGAGGAGGGCTCACTCGACACAGTCACCGAAAAATCGCGCTACATTCCCGACTACACGACGCCTAGATTCCGGCTTACTCCACAACACATGGCCTACATTAAGATCGCCGAGGGATGTAACCACACTTGCGCCTTCTGTATCATCCCCAAAATCCGTGGCCAGCACCGCTCTCGTAGTGAAGAATCGATTGTTCGAGAGGCGAAGGGCTTGATCGCCCAAGGCGTGAAGGAAATTAATCTAATCTCCCAAGACACCACCTACTTCGGGATGGACAAATGGCAAGGCCTCGGCAACAGACCGAAACCAACGTCTGGAGTCGATTCCACCAGAGGTGAATCTCTTTCCACTCTTCTTCGTGCCCTAAATGATCTTGAGGGTGATTTCTGGATCCGTCTCCTTTATACCCATCCTGCCCATTGGTCTGACGAACTCATTCAAACGATCGCCGAGTGCCAAAAAATCGCCCGCTATGTTGATATCCCACTTCAACATATCTCAGATCACATGCTTGATAAGATGAATCGGAAAACCGACGGGAAATACGTTCGTGATCTCTTAAAGAGAATGCGCGATGGAATTCCTGACCTTTCTATAAGGACTACTTTCATCACTGGCTTTCCAGAGGAGACTGATGACGATCACCAAGAACTTCTAGAATTTATAAGAGACTTTAAATTCGAACGCTGCGGCATCTTCCAATATTCAAAGGAAGAAGGAACTCGCGCCCATAAAATGAAGGGGCACGTTCACCACGCAACCAAGAAGAAGCGCCACCGCGAACTCAGCTCAGCTATCGATGAGGTGGCCGGGAAAGTAAATGAGTCCCAGCTGGGTAAACAAAAACGCGTCCTTGTAGAAGAGGAAGGAATCGCCCGATCAATGTGGGACGCACCCGATATCGATGGAAGGATCTTCGTTCCTATTGACTCCAGGGTTGGGGAGTTTATTGACGTCGAAATCAAAGATCACCGTGGCTACGATCTTGTCGCCAAATAAATTACGCATCTTTATAGGACTTAACCACGAGTTCGCTTAGTGAACTTGTCCGGATCATTCACCGCCGTCTCGGTAAGGACAAATTCTGCTTGCCCCGTATTTTTTTGGGATCAATTTTAGGCCAAATTGGTAATCCTTAAAGTGCTGCCGGGCGACCTGAAAGACACTTCGCGCCTGTTCACCAGCCATTTTCACGAGCTTAGCAACTGCCTCGTCAGTAAGCTTGATCACAACACCGTGCTTAACCTTAAACTCACGGATAAAAGCCCCCACTTCTTGGCGAGCCTTTTCGACTACTAATTCTTGTCCCAACTCACGATAATCACCGAGATGCTTCTCTCGATTCTCGATTAAATCTTCGTCTAATACGAGTTCAGTCACCGAAGTCCCCGGTAACTCATATTTGAAATCGCGCAGAATCCGCTCACCCACAGTCATCAGGCCTCGGGCACCCGTTTTTTTCATCTGCCGCCATTTCAGCAATCTTAGTGATTCCAGAATCCTTCACCTTCAGATCGATCCCATAAGCCTCAAACTCGCGCTCATACTGACGCAAAAGACTCCCCTCAGAATATTTTAAAATAGCCTCCAAATCGTTAGCCTCCAGGTGCTCGCAAACCACACGGACAGGAATCCGTCCAATAAATTCAGCTTCAAATCCAAAATCAATGTAGTCCTGAGTCGTGACATGCTTAAACAACTCGTTATCCATCATCGGTTCAGCCTGCTCTGTCGAAAACCCGATTTGCGCGGCTTGGCTTCGCTTTCGAACAATCTTCTCAAGCCCCAGAAAACGCCCCACTAACGATGAACAAAATGTGTTTGGTATTAATATTTTCTTTGTTCTTTTTGCCATTCTGCATGTCCATCATGGCCATCATTTGACCACGCATATCTTGAGGATTCCGAAGCGGAACATCGGTCTCTTCCATTAATTTTAAAAGAGTCGTTTGGGACCCCCCGCCCGCTCACATCTCGGCCGATCATTCCTCCACCTCCACTTGAAGCCAACTTGTCCACCTCATCGATGTAAATAATTCCATACTCGGCCAAAGAAACATCGCCATTGGCTTTGGAGACCAATTCCCGAACGAGATCATCAACATCCCCCCCAACATACCCAGTCTCAGAAAACTTGGTTGCGTCTGCCTTTACAAACGGAACACCGATCAACTCGGCGATATGCTTCACCAGATAGGTCTTACCTACTCCCGTTGGACCCACAACCATAACATTTTGCTTTTGCAGCTCGAGTTTCTCCCCACCCTCTTTTTGTGATTTGAGAGTTTTAACGTGATTGTAGTGATCGCAAACCGCGATCGACAGGGCCTTTTTAGCCTCATCCTGACGAATGACAAAACGATCAAGATGGCGCCTTAATATCTCGTGGCAAGAGAGCAAATTCGAAAATATCGTCAACCTCTGGCTCCACAAAACTCTCCTCCGAACCCTTCGTTTCGTCGGTAAAAGAGGGGGATTCTGCACCCGTAAAAGTAAATCCCCCTTTCCCTAATTGGCCAAACATTCCTTCGAGAGTTTTCTTAATCTCCTCGGGATCTGGATAATTTGGTTCCTTGGGACCGCCTTTATCATCATCGCTCATATACTTAATATCGGCGGCAATGGAACCGAGGCAAGGGCGAATTTTGAGAGTCTGTTTACGCCATACTTAAATTATTCCTTCATCGAAACCAGATAGGATATGAGGTGATTAAACTCATCAACCGTTAGCGTTGAAGCAAGTCCAGCAGGCATCATAGATTGTGGTTGATGATCCCGCTTAGCTATCATGCCCTCCCTAATCTGTGTCACGATGCCGGCGATATTTCGAATGTCGATCACACCATCTTCCTCGCGAGTCACAAAACCCATGTGAGCTGTTTTGTCTTTCATCGTTATGAGTTCTGTTTGGAACCCCTGCGCAACGACCGCATTAGGATCAAGAATAGACTGAATTAGATAATCTTTAGTAAACTTGCTACCAGCAGACCCGAGATATGGGCCCTTTTGAACCGCTTTTTGATCGACGGCATGGCAAGCAACACAACCCTGACGAGTATAAATCTTCTCGCCAGTTACCGCATCACCGGTAGATGCCATCGCCAACTTGGTAATGTCCACACCTTTAAGATTTTCCAGCTTTTTGCCAGCACTTGCTTTGGCCGCCGCGATGAGCCTCTTCGCACGCTCCGCAGCTTCAATTAAGGTATCG
>CASICJ010000008.1 GCA_949373085.1 uncultured Verrucomicrobiales bacterium | reverse complement strand
ACCTTCCTGTAGCAAGTGATTCAACGATCGCCGTGTTGTAGGCAGCCAGCGAGGGCCTCGCATCTCTTTCTGCAACAACTGCTGTGTAAGCTTCAGCTGAAAAAAGGCTGTAGCTTGCGGGGTCTATCATGACATCGCTTCGCCCGGCAACCCGGGCCTGCGACACCGCTGCATCTGATTCAGCCTGAGTTGGTCTAGCGTCTCTTTCTGTAACTACTCCGTCGTAGGCAGCCTTTGTAGTAAGAGCATAATCTAGAGGGTTACTGGTCACATCTGATCTTCCTGCCGCACGTGCATTAGCGGTAGCGCTATCAAGTCCCTCTTGCAGATAAAAGACGGTCTCGCTAGATGCGTCAGTCTCTAGTTCTGCTTCCTTTTCGTTAGTGATGCCATCTTCGTCAGAATCAAGGAATCGGGCGTCTCTTTCTAGGACAATAGCATTGTATGCTGATTCCCCGTAGAGCCCGTAAGTGGAAGGGGTTTGATGTAACATCATTTTGCCCAGCTGAACGCGCTAAGGCCATCGCTTCATCGAAACCATCCGGGCGATTAGCAAGCTCCTCAGTCAAAAACGCCACCGCGCTTGCAATGGTGTCAGCAGTATTTAGATCAAGGCCTGCAGCAACCTCAGAAGCATCTGAAATCCCATCACTATCAGAGTCGCTATTATTAGGGTTACTGAGATAGGTGTTAACTTCATCCCCATCAGATAGCCCATCATCGTCAGAATCACTACTGTTTGGGTTGCTGCTATAAGTAATAAGTTCTTGATAATTTGTGAGACCGTCTCCGTCTGGGTCTCTCGTGTCTTGAGTAAAAGAGGCTCCAACTGTCAGGTCTTGATTCATAGTGACAGATAGAGGATTCTGAGAACCGTTTGCGCCTCCAGTCCAACCTGTAAAGCGGTAGCCAACGCTTGGAGTAGCAGTTAATGTTATTTCGCTGCCGCTCTCAAACTTGCCATATCCAGTGACTGAGCCATTGGGGGACGCCGCCTCGGTCAAAGTGTAACTCACGGGCCCATCAAGATCATAAAGCTCAATGGTTCCACCATTTGCTTTCCAGCCTTGCAACCCTTCAGCGAAGTTACTGTTGGAGATAAGATTTTGTTGGGTGGTTAAATCAATTAATTCGACTTTACGAAATTTTAATTGTGGCACGGACCAGAGGGCCATAGATAAATCATATTCTCCGTTCTTATCGCTGATAAAAACACCTTCAATGGTCGTAATTGAACCATCAAAATCCACCGTGTAAGAGTCAAAATTGAATTCGAAGCATCCGGGACATAAATGAGGTAACATGTCTGCGGACCGTTTTTCATACTCACCGTCAATCTCGATGATTGTTTTATACCGCTTCCCAAGCTCTATGGAGATCTCTTGCTCAAGGCGAGCGTATGAAGCTACCGGATTCTGGGAAAGACGTATTCCTTTCTGTGTTGACTGGTCGTTAGCAAGGGCCTCTATAGAATCGCCATCGAGGGCATAATCATACACCTTTATTTCGTCGAGTGTTCCGTAGAAATCCGCCCGCCGCATAAGGCACCCATGGTGCCTAACCTGTCGCAAAACTTAGGGCCCAGTTACGGTGAGTTTGTCTGAAGATTGCATTGCTTCCGACCAAGTTGCCGTTTAGGTGTAAATAGTATTGATTATTGTTGGTCACGAATCGCCGCATGATACCAGGAACCTAATTGAAGGGGGATTGGGCGCCTAGACACGTCTGTCTGAACACCGGACTTCTTACGTCGTGTCTCTGCCTGCAAGAATGTTCGTGTTCCCCTGTTAATGCTCAAGGGCTGATCGATGGCCAACCATCGCTAATCCCCAAAACGGAATATACGTGAGGGTATCGTGCCGGTTTGATTTTCGATCTACCTTCAGCCAGAGGGAAAAACTCATTGAAGATCCATTCAACTCAAAGTTTTCGTCAGTAATACCATCTCGCGGAACCACTGAGCTTGAAAGCTTTGTTAGCCACCCCAAACCGATCCTCGACTCGCTCGGCGGTTACAGTGGCATTGATTCCTACTCCATTAGAGCCGTCTGACGGATAAAACGTGATGCTTGGGGCCGCTGGAGTCTGGTCGAGTATTTCTAAAAGATAGTTCCTTCGAAGGTCTACGAAATCATCATCCCACCCATACACGGAACCACCACTCCAACGCATAAGTTTTGCGGCTGTGGCCCCACCACCACCATTACCGCCCGCGTTATTAGGTGCATTCGAATGCCAGTTGCTAGCAGTAAGCCCTTCTCCTGTGACCCACAGGTATTCGTTAGGCCGATTCCTTATAGAGCCAGTATCTAAGTGATTATTTGTGAGACCAATCCACGCTTCACCAATCTGCTGGGATGAAAGGCCATCTAAATAAGTTTTGGCAGCATCAATTTTGTCCTGAGTGTTCAAGGTAGCTAACTGCCCACCTTTGAGCCTCAGCATCTGCCTTAGCTTCCTGCCATGTGAAACCTCCTTGGATGATTTGGAAGGTTGGCTCTTTCACGGGAAGGAAGCCAGTCTCTAAAAGATAAGCTCTTTTAAGACCTGTCGGTAAATCATTCCAACCGGAAGACTGATTGGGATAGATGATAGCATAGTTTTCACTTGTACCGCCACCAGGTTGGTTGTTTAACCAATTGTTGCTTTCAAGAACCTCTCCTGTAATCCACTTCCATTGACCTTCTTGAACCTCGTCGGTAAGACCTATATAAACAGAAGAATCACTCGGGGTGAGATATGATTTAACATAGTTGATTTTTGCCTGCGTGTTAAGCACAGCTAGACGGCCTCCCCGAGTTTCAGCATCAGCCTTTGCTTCCTGCCATGTGAAGTTGCCTTCAATGACTTGGAAAGAAGGATCTTGCCCAAAAGCAAAACCACAAGAAACAAACAAGACAGCCATTAAGTGGGCGCAGAATCTTTTCATTACGTTAACAAATGAGATTTTATTGTATCTCACAAGCTAAAGATTAAGTTAACAAAAGCTTAGAAAATAAGCCGCTTTCATACAATGGTTTGAGGATTTCAGGGTGCCAATTAATTTAGGCCATTCATCCAAGGCAACTGCCCTATAAGCCAATGGTTAACAAATTCTCCCCAAGTAGAACCCATAGTAGAGAGAGGCACAATTCAGCCACAAAAATCTCCCACCGTATTATATAGGACCTCCGCAAGTTGTTCCCCCGGCGGGTGGGTGGTCTTTAGATGGCGGGGAGGGAGCTTGAAGCTTTCTTAAGGGGTGTCTCGTGTCGTTACGGGTGAATCTCCCAGAGCTTTGAGGCCTCAGTTTTCTTAATCATCGAACGATAGTTAGAGAAGATGACACTCTCGCTTGTTCCGGCTATTGCAGCAGTCAATGGAGCGTTCGAATAGCAAGCAAAGTGGCACGAAATGAATGTCTTACGAAGAGGCGTTTTGAGGCCAAGTGCCAGGGGGGCCATCCTGCAGATGTTCGAGCGGCCCTCATTCGTTTGTCGAAGGCTGACTTTGAGTATACTCCCTTCAAGAATCTTACCTTGGGTGAAAGAGGTGTAGGGGGTTAACCAAGCCATTGCGTTCGGTGGAATCTGATTAATCCGCGCGTGCTTCTCGCCACCCTTAGCGATCTCTGGAGGGATGGTAAGTTCACGTGCTTCAAAATCAAAGTGCTCCCAATGCAGTCTTAGTGATTCTTCAGGTCTTATCCCTAGGAACACCTGAGCAACGATGATCGGCACTAAGTCGGCCCCACAGGTGTTTAGTAATTGTTCGACTTGATTGGCTGAGAGAAGGGATCTCTTTTTTGTTAATTGAACTCTTCTGCTAATTTCGGGTGGAGCAGGAACTGGGTTTATCGTGAGGTGCGAGTAGCGAGTTGATTTAACAACCCAATTAAAGAAGACGTTAACATCTGTGCGATTGGCCCGCTGATTAGCAACACTCCCAAAGGTCTGCCACCATCGCTCAATTTCCTTTCCGGTGATACTTGCTAATGCTCGACCCTCGAATGCTTTTTGAAAACGGTTGAGAGTTTCCCGATAGCGTTTGATGGTGTCCCTCTTGATCCCTTTTGCTTCTTTGGCATCTAGGAATTTTCCGATCGCGTCAGTGAGAGGAGCCTTTGATTGTTTGTTACTAGCTATGAGGTGCTCGCTGTAAAACGTAACAGCATCAGTGATAGTTTTACCGAGAGGGGATAGGGCCCGGTGAGCTGTTACCGCTTCATGGAGTAAATTGCCGGCTATGAGCTGCCGATCTTGTTTACGCACCTCATTGGCTTGTCTGAAGAGTTCTTCTCGATAACGAACGGCCTCTGACTTCTCTCCTCTCTTGAAATACTTCCGTATCCGCTTCCCGTTAATTCTCGATTCAACCAGCCACCGGTAACCTCTTGATGTTCTTTGTTTGTTTTGAGGATCGATTTCCCTAACGGCAACATGAAGAGCTCTTTCACCCATTTTGGTGGGCTCTACAAGGGGTGCTAAAGCCACTATTAGTGGGCGACAAATGGGCGACAGAACCAGCCCTTATTGATCTATTGGTAGACGCGCGCGATTCAAAATCGCGTTTCCTAGGAAGTATGGGTTCGATTCCGATCGCCGGTACTTTTTTGCAGAAGCTGATAGATAAAGGATTAGAGGATTTTTTCCTGCTAGGAATTTGCTTTTGGCGGAAAGGTCGCGGAAACCCGGGTTTGGCGGAATACATGGGGGAGAAAGGGGGGGGGTAGCGTCAGCCATCTCCACGCGACCATATTTGCGCCTCCACCGATAAAAGGTCTGCACGCAAATATTCTCTTCACGGCAGACGTCTTCCACGGTCTGGCTCGAGTCAGTTTTGCGAACAATGCGAATGATTTCCGCTGTCTTTTCTCTCTACGTTTTAATGTTCTATTTTAGATTTTACGAACCTAAACTTATTATCTCAAATGGTCTTTTTTTTGGAGAAAAGATCAGGGGTGTATATCACGGACCCTTCAGGCCGCGAGCCGAAGTTGATCAACCTACCCTGATATACGGAGTCCGATGTTCGGTTTCCCTTGAAGTAGTAGGGCTTTTGCTCGACGCTTCGTCGTAGTCCGACCGGGATATATTCCTCGGTTGGACTACTAATAAAGACTGTTCTGCAAAGAGACCTATGAGTTACCACACGCTTTTCTTACTAGCGCTTCTCGTGTCGTCCTTGTGCACCATAGTATCGCTTTCAGCGGCTCCTGATTCAGGAAAAAGGCAGTTCGCTTTTCCAAGTGCTGAAGGTTTTGGGAGATTTGCGACAGGCGGCCGAGGTGGTGACGTCTATCATGTCACCAACCTTATGAACGACGGTAAGGGTTCTTTACGCTATGGCATCGAAAAGACCAAAGGTCCGCGTACGATCGTATTCGATGTCAGCGGCACCATTCGCTTGAAGGCAGGCGATAAACTTCAAATAAAGGATGTTGATGGGCTTACCATCGCGGGCCAAACCGCACCCGGTGACGGGATCTGTATCAGGGATGAAAAATTCGGGATCATTGATAGCTCGAACATCATCATAAGGTACATGCGCTTTCGACTTGGTGACGAGAGTAGAACGTCAACTGACACTCTTGGCATCGATGAATCGAACAATGTAATACTCGACCATGTTACAGCGACATGGGGTGTGGACGGAACCATGGACACGTCGGAAGTATCAGACTTTACGCTGCAGTGGTCGCTTTTTGGAGAAGCGCTTCACGAGAGCACTCACCACAAAGGCGGTCATGCCATGTTGATGTCTATGAGGAAAACAGCAGGTAATGTATCCCTACATCATAATCTCTTTTTCAGCAGCCGGAACCGACACCCGACACTTGGCAGCCTGAAAAAGGAAGTCATCTTTGATTTCAGGAATAATGTCGTCTATAATAGGGCTGGTTCCACCAATTTGAGCGGGGGTCATGTTAACTTGATCAACAACTACTACCGTCCGGGGCCAAGCACAAAACCCGACACCTATCCTATCCGCCCAAAGGCAAAAAAAGATAATGCCGTCGTTGGATACATGAGCGGTTCCATATACGAGGATAATGAAGCTCGGACAAAAGACAACTACACCGCCATGCAATGGGGAGCACGAGACGGCGAGTCTGCCAGTAGCTATCCGGGGAAAGTATTGTATGAAAAATTCAGACTCTCTCGGGAACCGGTAGCAGTCGCCGACCGACCACATACTCATCCTGCTGATAAAGCTTATGAATTAATTTTGAATAAGGCTGGCGCATCCAAAATACGCGATGCTGCTGACAAGCGCATCATTGCGGGGATCCGCAAAAGAACCCACCGTCTTATCAACAGCCAACAAGAAGTCGGCGGATGGCCTGAGCTGAGAAACAAGCCTGCATCTCTCGACACAGATCAGGATGGCATGCCGGATAAATGGGAAATAAAAATGAAGCTGAATCCCAAGGATCCAGAGGACAGAAATGGGGATTTGGACAGGGATGGTTATACGAACCTCGAAGAGTACTTGAATGCGTTGGTTGAGATGAAGTAACTTTACCATCTCGACATCGAACAAGATGCTGATGCCAAGCGCGATGAGCGGCCGAAAGCTGCCAAAACCGCATCAGTGGGATATGGCCTTATTGCGACACACTACGATCGAGATGGCGACGGTGTTTTTGAGGAAGCGCGACGTGCTATTACGATCGAAATGGCGACCGAATCGTAGATCTTGTTGAGGACGGTAATCCGCCGTTCAGGCGCCTAGAATGGGATGAAGATTTTGATGGAACGCTCGATCACGCCATTCAATATTTGGAAGCGGCCGCCGCCTATCGCGAACAAAGCGATTCGGTTTCAAACCAACATTCTACTGCGCTATTCATTCCGTTAAACTCTCTCTGAAAGGGCCTCTGTTGCATCAGGGGTCGCCGCCAGCAGCTCTGACTGCTAGGAAATTGCATTTGGCGGGAAGGTCGCGGAAACCGAGGCTTGGCGGAAAGGGTTGAAGACGCTTTTAGACCGGATAGGGGGAGACAGGGTTGTGTTTTGGTTTGAAACTTGAAATCTAAAGAGATCTCTCGTTATCAGTCATTTTGATGGAACAAAATTTGATGTGATCGCGCCTAAATAGATGGAGCCTTCTTTTTGGTATTCCGCAAAATTAAAATGTAATTAAAAATATGAAAAAATATAAAATGAAGAAGTTATTCTTAATACTGACGGCTATTTTTGGGAGTCATTGTGTAGCGGTTGCTGATCATCATGGCAAAGAAAATGGTTTCAAGGATGTGGAAGAAGTTACAAATACAGTTCTTAAAATGTATGAGATGGTTAACAATAAGAAGCATTGGACTTCAATGATTTCGAGTAAGGGGTCTCACGAATTTTGGTCGAGCGGTGGATTTTTGAACTTTGTCAAAAAGAATGCGAATTTTAATGAAATCGAAAATAACACAATTAGGCCAAAGCATATAAAAATCGTTCCTGTTGAGCCTGGCAAGGTTGCCGTTGCTATGTTTTATGCAGAGGGTTCTGAGAAACAAGTAGGAAGGCCTGCCGTGGATCATTACATGACGCGGGCGACTGTGGTTTTTGCAAAAGAGGAAGGTTCTTGGAAGATTTGTGCGATGCACTGGTCGCCTATGTCAGGTGGCCAAGGTACAAGTGGTGTAAGTACTGAGAAGTAAAATCATCAAAGTTAAAGGGTGCTGCCATTCGTATGGTGGTGCCCTTTTAGCTAATTGTTAGATGTAAGGACAGCACGGCTTACCCCTTCATGCGTGCTACCGGCCGGCTTTGTGTCACTAGAGGTGGCTTGGCTTTGAAGTCGCTTTTGTTGAGGGGCAGAGGGGGTGAGAAAGAGGGGTGCTTTGGGCGTGCTTCCTCCGATCGTCTCCCAACGACGCACCCGTGGCTTCGCCGACGCCATTTCAAACCAACTGAGTCCGTTGCCATGCATTGGAGCGCAGCAACAGATCACGATCATTCCGCACGGCTGAACGACGGCTCCCGCCCGGTTTTGTTTTCTCATGACCAATCCTGCAATTAGATCATTAGCAACGAGTGAGGAGGTAACTTAACGATACCATTGTTGAAGATCAGCTCGATCTCCTTCGGTAATAACTGTTAGGAATTTGCTTTTGGCGGAAAGGTCGCGGAAACCGGAGTTTGGCGGCATACATGGGGTAGAAAGGGGGCAATGTTGACTTCTTATCGTGATCGTTTTTCGGAACAGGATCAAAATCCGGCGCCACGCTGGCTGGCTACTTGCCCTGGAACTTGAGGACCTCGGCATGCAACTTTTTCTTGATTGCAGCATACTCTGGATTACTGCTCCGGTTCATCCATTCGTGTGGGTCTTTTTGATGATCGTAGAGCTCTTCGGAACCGTCTTCGTAGAGAATGTAACGGTAACGCTCCGATTGCGCCGCGATGTTCTCCGGGCCATAGCTGAGAAAGGCGAGGTCACGCTTTGCCTTTGAATTTTTCAAAAGCGGCAGGATCGAACGCCCTTCCAGATGCCCTGGTTTGGGGATGCCGGCAAAGTCACAGAGGCTGGGGTAGATGTCCACGTGCGAGATGGGCTGGTTGTTGCGAGCACCGGCCTTGCTCACACCAGGTAGGACGACCATGAATGGAACGCGCGTCGTATCCCGCCAGATGGCAGCTTTGCACCAATGCGTTTTTTCACCCAAATTCCACCCATGATCACTGGTGAGAACGATCACCGTTTCGCGGTCACGTGGGTTCTCTTTGAGGGCCTCCAGAAAACTTCCAATCTGAGCGTCGACGTAATTGATGCATGCCAAGTATGACTGAACCATGTACTTCCACTCTTTCTCACCACCCAGATGCAGGATCTGTTCGTGGACGGTCCGCGGCTTGAACAAATCTTTGTGTGCGTTTGATCGGGCCAAGGCCTTCCCGTAGGGCGGCAGGTCAGCGAGATCGTCGGCACGAACCGCCGGCAGCTGAATTGATTCTAAGGGAAACTTTTCGAAATAAGCCCTGGGTGCATTGAATGGTCGGTGCGGGCGGTAAAAGCCGACGGTCATGAGCAGGGGCTTGTCTCCGGCCTTCCGCCATTCGTCCATTGCCCATTGGCTAACCTTGTAGTCTCCCGTTTCTTCCACGGGGTGCTTGTGAGGGCCGCCTTCGCCCCAGAGGTTGGCCTTTTCATCGGTGAATTTACCCCGAAGGTCTCGCGGACGATTCAAATAGGCATCGACGCTCCCCTTCTGCTTGACCGTTCCTCCATGTGAAACTTTCCCGCCACTCACCACACGGTAGCCGTTCTGGTTGAAGTGATGATGAAAAATGGTCGGATTCTGCGGCGGTTTTTTTGAAGTGATCCCCTGCGTTGGTTGATCACCGTAAAATGGCATCCGTCGGGGATTATTGAAATACCTCCCCGTGCTCTTGGGATAGAGCCCGTGCAACAAACTTGTCCGTGAAGGGCCGCATTGCGGCGCATTACAATGCGCATTGGTGAAGAGAACACCACGCGCCGCAAGCGCATCCAGATTCGGCGTTTTGGTCTGCGGATGTCCGCCCATGACACCAATCCAATCATTTAGATCGTCGACAATGATAAAGATAACGTCTGGCTTCTTCGCCTGTGTTGTCCCTGCAAGAATGAGTAGGCAGGTCAGAATCGTGAATGTGGTAACTTTCATCATATGCTCCTTTTTCTTTCTCTCGTCTTTTGCTCTCTCGAACTCTTTTTAGCGAGATCTTTCATCGCCGGTCCTACACCCGCGATGCATTAATCACGACGCACTCGCAGCTTATTAAACAGCTGAGAGATCTTCTTATCCTCTGTCAAATTTTTTCAGCTGGTCCCGATCATTCGTTATGATCCGGAAGGAGTAACTCCAATCTCGGCGGCGTCTGTTAATCAATGCTCAATCGACTGTTAGGAATTTGGCTGCTAGGAATTACTGACTGCTAGGAAATTGCTTTTGGCGGGGAAGGGTTGAAGTCGCAATTGGACCAGAGGATAACAAACCAATCCTAGTCGTGTCCATATTAGGATCAAAAAATCTCTCACCTTATTATATAGAGCGTGCGCAAGGAGTTCCCACGGCGGGGAGGGATCTTGAAGTCTGCCTGAGGCTTGTTTCGTTTCCTTACGAGTAAATCTCCCAGAGCTTTGAGGCCTCAGTTTTCTTAATCATGGAACGATAGTTAGAGAAGATGACACTCTCGCTTGTTCCAGCTATTGCAGCAGTTAACGGAGCGTTAGAATAACAAGCAAAGTGGCACGAAATGAATGTCTTACGAAGAGTGTTTTGAGGCCAAGTGCCAGGGGGCCAGCCTGCAGATGTTCGAGCGGCCCTCATTCGTTTGTCGAAGGCTGACTTTGAGTAAATTCCTTCAAGAATCTTACCTTGGGTGAAAGAGGTGTAGGGGATTAACCAAACCATTGCGTTTGGTGGAATCTGATTAATCAGCGCGTGCTTCTCACGACCCTTAGCGATCTTTGGAGGGATGGTAAGTTCGCGTGCTTCAAAATCAAAGTGCTCCCAATGCAGCCTGAGTGATTCTTCAGGTCTCACACCTAGGAACACCTGAGCAAGGGGAGCTTTTTTAACAAATTGTCGCAATACGTATATTGGTCGAGTGTCTCCTTCCACTCTGGCGGAATTGCCTCAACCCCTTTATAGGCTCCAAGTACCATGCCGATCGCGATACTGCGCGATGCATTGTCGCCACCGACCATGGCATTGCCCTGCATAGCCCTTTTTAGTCCCTCTTCTTGCTCGGCATATTTTAAGATAAAGTAAACGGCACCTGGTAGAGTTCCCTCTGTTGGGCTCGCTTTTCCTACCTTGATAGGTTCCGATCGGCCAACATCCCAAAGTCTAGCCATACTTGTAAGCGCGAGATCGTCGCTAAACGCTTCTTTAAAAAGCGCAGAATTTGGATCCGCTTCTTCTTGAACCTTAGTAATTGCCTGTAGCGCTTTGTCCTTAAAAAAGCCACCCATCTGCGCAGCAATCTCCTCAATAGCCTCCCGTGGCGTCATGCCATGGATCACACGGTGGGTCACACGGGCAAAAAATTCTCCACCACCAAGCGCATGAGCTTCTCTGTGCGTAAACATCGACTTTCTGGCAACATCGACAAGCTCCTCTTCCGATTCATAATAGGCATGGGCTGCGACGTGGCGAATGGCCATGGCATTGGACATGCCGCCCAAATGTTCAGTCGGAACACCTTGTTTGGCCATGGCATAGGTCTCTTTCGTCATGGTGCAGATCCATGAACCCCAGCTCTTTTCCAGGCGGTTCATCCAGTGGGGAATCAAAGCGGCGACACTGAAGGGCCTGGGTGGATCAGCTATTTCCGCCAAATGTTCTAAGACCAGAATATTATAATCGCCGTAGTCGGTTGTGCCGCCCGCTTTTTTACCGGGATGATAGTTTCTCTCGCCCCATCCAATGCCATGAGTTTGACCGCCCATCATTTCACCGGGAGACATGAATTTCTCAATCGGTTTTTTTCCATAGGCCTCATAAATCTTTTGGGCGTCGTATTCGTAATGACTTCCCAAACAAAGGGCATCCGCGACGACAGCCCCAAAAAATGCCCCTTTTATGGCATCACTCTTTTTGATGTTACTCATTATTTTTATATTGTGAACCGGTAGTGTAGAAAAAATATGTTAGTATGGGAACGAACTTCCATTCATGCCCTATAAACCTTCGGACATCAATACTCTCATTCAGGCGAAGAGTCAGAAGGCCAAGCCTTCGGGCGGGCACCGTTGACAGCTTGATGGGCAAATTTACGAAGCGATGCGGGTCAGTCAGCAGCCGTGAGCTGCTGGATGGCTCGTATTAGACTCGGTAGGTTGGAACGGGTGCTTGGGGCATTCTAGCTGGCCTTACTCTCTCTTGTCCTTGGCGTTTTGCTCCAACCGCTCTGCAAATAGCTTTGAGCTTTCGATGGCCTTACGATACCACTTCGCGGCTTCAGCTTTATCCTCCGGGAATTCCCCGCCAGTATCGCCAGTGTCATACATATCACCCAAGGTTTGTTGAAAAAAACCAGCCAGCTTGTTCAGTGGCCTTGCGAAACTACTTCACGTTTTTGGCGTTATCTTTCGGGACCCCCGTTATCTTTCGGGACCCCTAGACTAATATCATACATCATACCCAAGCTGACTTGGGTGCCGTCTGTCCTTCGGGCAGGGCGACTCTACCGCGGGAGCGAACAAAACAAAGTTTCTGGCAATTAGCGCAAGGAAACTCGCAGTTCAAGGCAAGGGAGGCGGCATCAATCTGCTGATTCGGCGGCTTACTCAATCCGGTACAAATGCTTCGCTGTTCGAATGTAGAACGCGTCGTCATCCATGGCCGGACTGGCCATCAATTGCTCCCCATCCCCGAGGATATTAGTCGCCAAGATCTCGAAGTCACTTGCAGATCTGATTACCGTACAAGCGCCCTCCTCATTGAAGAAATAGATGCGGTCGTTTGCATAGACTGGAGAGGCGGAAAACCTCCCCTTGAGGCGTTGCTGCCAGATCTCCTCGCCGCTGCTTGCCTCGAGGCAGGATAGGTAGCCGTTTCGATCCATCACGAAGAGCAATTTTCCAACTAGCAGTGGCGAGGCTCGCTGAGGCATCCGGCGCGTCTTCTTCCAGACGACATGAGTGTCGCTCACATCACCGGAGCCGTCGGGTCGAATGGCCCAGAGTTCGGGCCGATCACGATCGATAGTGGCAAAGACCAGCCCGTTCCCATACACAGGCCTCGGGAAAATCGACCATCCGCGGTGGTGCACTTTCCACAATTCCTCGCCGTTACTCGGGTCGTAGGAGTAGAGACCTTTAGCGCCGACGCTGATCATCTGTTGCTTATCTCCGCGCGGAACGAGAGCGGGCATGCCGTAGGCTTTTCGCTGGTGGACTGGGACCTTGTCGAAGTTGGCCGAGCGCTCCGTCTTCCAGGCGTTCTTGCCGGTCGCCGCTTGGAGGGCTATGATATATTGAACATCGCGACCGTCGACGTGGAAAACGAGGATATCGCCAACCAGAACCGGAGAGCTTGCCGGCCCGGCCCCAAATTCGTGATCACAATTGAGATCGCGTCTTGACCACAGAATATCTCCTGACTGAGTGTCCAGACAGGCGGTCCCATAGGTCCCATAGTGAACGTAGACTCGGCCTTCCTCAATTACCGGGGTGGGTGTCGCGTAGGTGTTTTCAGGAGTTATCGCCATCGGCGATTCCACTTCGAATATCAGAAGGTCGTGAACAACCTTACCGGTCTTTCTGTCCACGCACACCGCAAACAATTTGTGGCCCTCTTTTGTGGCGGTGGTCATCCAGACTTGATCGTTCCAGATGACGGGGGAAGACCAACCGCGATCGTGGATCGGAGTCTTCCACACAATACTTCTATCGTCCCACTCGAGAGGCAGCGCGGTCGACCGGCTATGACCGTTCCCGCCGGGGCCGCGAAACTGCGACCACTGATCCTTGGCAAAGGTGGAGGCGATTGGCAGCAGGCAGGCGATAGCCGCGAGTAGTTTCACAATCTTCATTGGGTTTATTGCTAGGAATTTGCTTTTAGCGGGAAAGGGTTGAAAGACCTCTTCTGAAATAAGAAGAAACAATAAGTTAACATGACCATCTATCCTCTTGAAAGCGAATAACACACCAACCAAACTCGCACCCATACTAGGACCAAAAAATCTCCCACCGTATTATATTGAGCGTCCGCAAGTTCTTCCCCCGGTGGGGTGGGTGGCTGCTAGGAATTTGCTTCTGGCGGAAAGTCCGTGAAGAACGAATTTGGGCGGAGTTCATGGGGGAGACATGTCCGACTTGGGTCGGCAGGTCTTGCTGAGGCATGCTTCCAATGGTGGATCCAATCTCTGTGACAAAAGAACAGCGATTCCGCTACGATCAAAAATTATTGCAGTTAGAACTCGGTTGTCCATGTTTCATCTTCTTTAAGCGAACGTCAAGCATGAGGCACGGCTGACCGGGAGCGCGCGCTCGATGCAGGACTGGGGCTGTGTTTCCACTGAATCATTCGAAGTCGGGGCGGGTCAGCCGTTGCTCTCCATGCGCTTGTTCGGCTTGTTCGAATCCTATTTTCGCTCCTCCTGTGCTCCAAGAAAACGATGATGAAGCCGCCAGTTGTTTCGCAGCACCGTGGCTGCCAGTTCTTCATACGGAGTTCCATCAACCTGAAGCAGGCCCTGCTTGAGAATCTTCAGTTCGCCTTTATAGCGATCGATATACTGGCAGCGGTTGTATCCAATCAGGTAACGAGTAGAGAACCCGTCCTGCAAGAACCTAGCATGTGCCCCCCCCACACTGGCGATGTCAGGCAACGTCTTCCACATTACATTGGAGTGTTCAGGCGTGGTGAAACTTACTTGGTGGTCGCAGATCATCACCGGTTTCTTCGTCTCCCGATAAGCCCGCTCAAAGTCCGTTTCAGAGAACAAGGACCCACCAGGCTGAACTGATAGAACATCAATCCACGGTAGCGCTTCCTGGATGACCTGCCAAGGCATCGCAGTGCCAGAGTAGCGCTCTCCGAATACCAGCGTATTCGGAGCCAGTTTCCGAGTGAGGGGACCGATGTGGGAATAGACCTCGCGGGCGATGATTGCTAGGAATTTGCTTTTTGCGTGGGGCGCTTGAGGTCGCCGTTGAAGGGATCGGAGATGGGGAGAAAGGGGGGTGCTAGGCGAACGTGGCCTGCGCAGTCATGTCGTGGGCTGGGATTGCCCCTCAAGGCGAGCGGGATCTGGTCAGGCATCCCTCCGGCTAATGCTGTGTGAATTCTCTCTTTTATGGTCATTTCCGTTATCCCTTATTCCCCTATGCTCAGACGCCAGAGCAGGAACGAACAGGGACCTGATTCCTCGGGCTTCTTGCCCGGATTAAAGCAGTCAGAAGCGATATATGTCTCACCCGGTGACAAAACAGATCCCTGCAATACATTTGGCGCGAAAAGATAACCCGTTGCTTGATACCCAAGCGAAAGCGGATTAGCGCCGGGCAAAGGTTCGCAAGCGACTTCTCCATCACCGAGTATATCGCCGCGCCAGCTATGTAAGCGCCCCATGCTGGGGTTATTGATAAATACTGATGAATCATCGGACGCAGGAATCCACTTGCCAGAGTTAGACATGCCATACTGAGTCTCCAGAGATCGAAGCTGGCGGAGTCGCCTGGCCTTCGTATCATACTCCCAGAGTTCGTGATAACAGTCATTGTGATCTTTAGATTGCCTATTGTAGTAAAGAACCAGTTTGCTCCAATCGGTTGGATCAGGTGGACGCAGATCGAAGGAGGAATATGTGCCATCGGTGTCGGCCGGCAATTCTTCCCGGTTTATCAACTCACCATCCCAATTCAGATGCATCAATCGTGTAGTGGCGCGATCAGCATTATCCCAGACTTGGCCGATGATGACAATTCCCTCGTTGGTGGCGGCCACCTGCGGATAGAAGAAGCCCATAGGCTCTACGTATGAGACCGGTTTCTGGAAGGTGAAATCAAGGCCCCGCCGCTCGCCGATAAAGATCACCGGGGTATTGAAAGGAACGCTTCCGTCCTCAGATATAGCCAGGATAACCAACGCTATTCGCTGACCATCAGGGCTTATTCCTACGTTCATCCTCAGATGAAAGCTATCATAGGGCAGCGTGGGAATAAGCTCCGTCCTGTCCACAAGGTTGGAAACATCCCCCGGATTCTCACTGCGGAAGTATCGCAGCTTTCCAGTATTATATGCGGGATTGTCCGTAGTATAGGTTACGCCGATAAAAGCGTGGATATACCCATCCGGCGAGCGGATCATCTGCGGCTGATTGTTTCCTTTTACATTTGGTTCATCAAACTGAATGCGAGAAACAACAGGGGCAAGCGAACTCCCCGGCTTCGGATGTTGTCCTATTAAAGCTGTTGGTGATTTTTTATCCGCGCTGTAGGCTGTCGCCGACCAGAACACATCCTGTTCTCCTGCCAGCAGATAGCAGAAGGTATGCCCACCCCATTGCCCTGCGATATTCGCGTGTAGGATTGTTGGCCCTTCAGTCACTCGGACATTCTGTGCATGAGCGTTGTTTATTCTTCCGGCGAACAATAATACAACGACGATAGCAAATATTGTTGTGAAGGTATTTATCAAACGCACATCCTGAACGTCTCCTTCCCCGACGCAGGAATCGGTCTGCGATAGATTGTCTGACCCATTCTTCTTCTTTTTCTGGTTGGCCCTCATCCCCACACATCCAAATACCAAAACAGAAATAAGCAATGGCAATAGTTTCTGCTAGGAATTTGCTTTTGGGGTGGGCGCTTTAGATCCCCTAGCAAGATTGAATTTTGGATACCGTCTGGATGAAATCGAACGCGAACTCGCTCCATCCTTGGCGGAAGCCTGAGGCAAGAACTCAACCCCTGGTTCCTCTGCGGGTCAGAGTATCTAGCTTCTATTCTTTGCCCGGCAAGCTGGGTGGATTCACGAAACGTCCCTTTGCCCGAACGACTTGATAGGGGGTAATTAGATCGAGTTCTTGGCGCGGGGTTGCGTCGCTTTCGAAGCCGCCGAAGTAGAGCAGGGTGACTACCGAGGTGGAGCATATATACTCGGTGCCGAAGTCTTTTGCGTGGTCGGGTTTTAGATCCTCGTTCCAGAGGGCGAACATGCCTGTGAAGTCGTAGCCGAAGAAGTTGCCTGACTTTTCCTTGCAGCGGAGGATACCTTCTCGGATACGACCAAGGTCGATACGATCCCACTTGTCGAGACGATAGGCGTCCCAGTTATGGGTTTGGAGGGAGTCTGCGTCCTCGTCCACGTTGACGCCCTTTACGCTCTCGCTGGTGAAGAGAGCTTTCCTGCCGGGCGCGTCGGGGTCTTCCACGACGATGGCGAGATGCCCGTACTTGAAAAGGCGATAGCCAATGACCGTTAATTTTCCCTTGGCGAACAGTTCCCGCCTGGCGCTCCATTTTTCCTTCCTGTAGGCGATTACGTCGCCGACTTGCAATTTTTCGACTACCTCGTTCCATGCCTCAGGGGCGATTTTCTCGGGCTCGGCGATGACGCCTGTCAAGGCGAGCGAAGTGACGCTGAGAAAGGAGACCAGCCCCACGGCAAATGCCACGCGCCAACGATCCGTGCGGATCGACGGCTTTTCCTTTGCCCATAGAACCCAAGCCGAGACCACAGTGAGCGTTAGGGATGCGAGCGTCAGATAGTCCGCCAAGGGGGTGGAAGGTTCGCCTTCGAAGGACAGGACTCTCGAAAACCGTCCGACGTCCTCGGGGTCGGCATTGGAGGAGGGACCGTCCTCGGGTACCCGTTCGATCCATGCCATAGTCGCCCATCCATCAGAATCTTGCAACAAGGTCAAGTGAGCCACCTCATAGCCGAAGAGGAGCCCGACTAAGATGACGGCAGTCTTTATGAAAATTTTCACGAATTGCTAGGAAATTACTTTTGGTGGGAAAGAGTTGAAGTCGCTGTTTGGACAGGGGCAGGAACGATAAATTAACATAAGCATTCACCTCCTAAAGACGAAAAACAAAAGAATCTAAGTCGTGTTCATATTAGGGGAATAAAAAATTTCTCACTGGCGCTGCCACTCCGCAGCCCGATCGGCCAAGCTGGTCTGCCACTCTTTCAGGGCAGCCAAAAACTCACCACTATTCGGGCGCCCCGAGGCCTTATTAATTGCCTCCAACTTTTTAAAATCTTTCAGGATCTCAACCGCGTCAGTGAGCTCTTTTTTGAGAAACTTCGTTACCCTAGCCTCGATTGTGTGCCACTCTTTTTCCTCACCTTGCTGAGGTGGAATCCAAGCTGGCCCAAAGCGAGCAAAGGTAAGCTGCCGGTTGAGTTCATATTCAAATTCTCGGGCCTGCGGGGTATCGAGTCGTTGCGTCGATTGAACCGTCTCACGTAAGATTGGAAGCCAAAAACCAAACTGTTTCGGATCCATCGTTGTTCTTAGCGTTTGATAGACCTCCTGGTCAACGTAAGCCAACTGGGCAGGATCAAGAGGAGGAAGCCCCCCTCTGATAATATCCATCGAGTCTCGAAGACCAGTGAAGGTCAAGGCAAGCTGGGCGAATCGCGTCACTTCTTCTTCCTCATCACTGAGAGAAACCTCTCCTTCCGCTGATTTCTTCTCCAGCAATTCGCGCCCTCGGTTAATGAGCTGGGTAAATCCGTTCTCCTCCGGGTCGCCGCCATCCTCAAGATCTTGAAAACTCAAGCGGGCTCTTCGGTCCTTCGCCTCAATTCCGAAGGGCTTTAAGATCTCGGTATCATCAAGCAGGAAGACCGGGAGTTTATCAGCAAGATCTGGCCGGAACATACAATCGAGTAGCCAAGCTACTGGACCGATCTTATGAACTTTTCCTCCGGCTTTGACCTTCATCGTAAGAGAGCCATGAAAAGACATCATCTTGGGTTCCGCGTAGGCCCGAAACGGCTTGATCTGACCATCTTCTTGAACCGGGATAGCCTCAGCGATTTCGATAACCTGCTCACTCCAAGGACTGTAGGAACTGACCTCAGCGATATCGATCTCTGCCAATTTCTTCTCTAGTCGTTGTTCCTCAACAGAACCTTCAGAGGGAGCCTCAGTAGCAGCTTCTTCAGTAGGGCCGTCAGAGGAAGTCACATTAGTTTTCTCTCCATCACACCCGATTAGTAAAATAAAGGCTAAGAGAGGAATTAAATGTTTCATATTCATTACAAATTAAAAACCTGATCCTTTTCTGACAATTGTAATTTTGATTAGATTTATAACGCAGCGAAAAGATTACGGCTTAACTCTTCATGCGTGCTCGAGGCCGTCTTCGTGTCACTAGAAGTGGTTTGGCTTTGAAGTCGCTTTTGGGCAGCTAGGAATTTGCTTTTGGGGTGTGGCGTTTGGGGGCGCCGTTGAGGGGATCAGAGAGGGGAGAAGAATAGGGGGTTGATACGGTTCTAACTATTAGCATCAACGCTTTGTCCGACGAGATTGCTTGGGGCGTTCCTGCTCCTTCTTATGCTTGAGTAAAAAAGTTATGGCGAGTTCATCCGTGGCATCGCGGAGCTCCCTTTTGAGGTGATGACCTTCGCCGCTCACTTTACAGTATGCCGCCTGGTGGCCGTTAAGGCTGCTGTAGGTGTGAAGCGTGATCTTGTCGCCGTGCCTTGTGGTGACTGGCTCGGATCGGCAGTGATTAAATCTTCGCCAGATATCAATTCTTTCCTTTGCCGAATACATCGTCACCTTATCATTGGAAGAGCCGTTGAAGCTTTTGTCCAGATCGCCGATAACTTGTATGATCGAGATCGGGTGTGTTTCCTCACTTGGCTCGTGCGCTTCTTTTGCCATGCCGCAACTCATGGGTGCCGCGGCTGCGAAGAAGTCGAGTTCTTTCGCCAGTCGATAACTAAACAGCCCGCCGCTGGAATGTCCGGTAGTATAAACGGCTGTAGGGTCAATGCTCTTGTTCGCGATTAAGCTTCGAATTACTTTCTCAACGAATCCGACGTCGTCATCGTTTTTAGGATGGAAGTTGTCTTTGAAATTCCACTTGGAAAAAGGCTGTACGGCTTCTGCGCTGATAACAAGAATGTCGCGCTTATCTGCCTGAGGGCTCCACCTTCTACTTTGGCCTTCGGCTTTACCACCCGCGCCATGAAAGCAGAATAGAGCGGGGTAGCGTTTCTTGCGGTCAAAGCTTTGCGGGGCTGTGATAATCATTCGCCTGAATCGACCGTCGTGTTTGATATGAACCTCGTTCGTGCCTGCCGAAAGCGCGTTAAGCTCAGCGGCCATCGCTGCGAAGGGCTGAAGTATTAAGATGGCGATGAGTAGGGGGATGCTTTTCATGATCGTACAGCTGCTGCTGCTAGGAATTTGCTTTTGGTGTGGGGCGCTTGAGATGGCGGGGATGCCGGCCAGTCAGAGACCCACCGGGCTCTTCAGTAGCCATGAAACACTGGTTGGCTCGTATTTGACTCGGTAGGTTGGAACGGGTGCTTGTGGCATTCTAGCTGGCTTTACTCTCCCTCCTCCTTGCCGTTTTTCTCAAGCCATTCCTTTGCGTCTGCGTTCCCTTGTGCAGCGGCCTTACTAAACCACTTCGCTGCTTCAGCGTAATCTTTCGGGACCCCTAGACCAATGTCATAGATCATACCCAAGCTGACTTGGGCGTCTGCATGTCCTTGTGCAGCGGCCTTGCGACGCCACTTCGCAGCTTCAGCTAAATCCTGCGGGACTCCTTCGCCGCTTTCATATTTCTTAGCCAATTCGTATTGAGCCTCCGCGTCTATATCGTTCGACTCAGGCCGCTCTTGAATTATTTTTTCAGCCTCAACGACCCTTTCAACCTCAACGACTTTTCCAGCCTCAACTGATTCTCCAGGTTTAACCGATTTTTCTTCTCCACAAGAGGCCAACACAAAGCAGAGCAATAAGACTGAGACCGCATTTTTCACACCCAACAACTACCAGACTTCTGGTTAGTAGCCAAAGGTAAACCACCGGGGTGCCAGCTGGGGGCATTCTAGCTGGCCTCACGCTCCCTTCTCCTTGGCGTATTTCTCAAGTAATTCTTTTGCTCTTTCCTCTGCTTTTTCGTCTCCCTGCTCACCGGCCTTACCCAACCACTTCACGCCTTCAGCAACATCCTCTGGGCCTTATTTGGCCCTTATATAGGGGTTCTAAAGAGGGAGTTAGTCGCCTGCGTAAGAGTGATCCGCGCGGGTGGTTTTCGAGGCCTTCTGAGCTGTCTTAGAGAACCTTGGGTGGTCCATTTAGTGATGGCTCTAGCCCAGTGGTATTTGGAGTTATGCCGCTCGCATTGATTACAGCATTTCACAACGAAACTTGGGCTGCAGTCGCTTGTTCAATTGTGGCAATAGGAATCATTGTCTTATTTTCTCCTACTATTAATGAAATTGGACAAGCTGCAGGTGTAACTGCGTGGAGGATAGGTAAGGTTATAACTATGATTAGTTTTTCAGTTATACTTTTAAATGGAATTTCTGGAGGTGGAGAAGATGTTCCTTAAAGCAGACTTGAATATTGATTTGGTGACACAATCTTAGTCATAATTTCGCTTGATACTATGAAGTCGCTCTAATAGCAGCTTTCGACACACTATATTTCACTAAATAAGATATGATGAAAAAAGTTCTTATACCTAGCTTTCTTGCTATCGGATGGGCGATGTCGTATGCGTCCGCACAAGAGGCAGAACTTCCAGATCTCAAGCTCTCAGAATTTAAGCTTGGTGAGCACATCTTCGGAGACGAGGTTACTATGGATAATTTAAAAGGCCGTGTCGTTGTGATCGAAGAATGGGGTGTCCAATGAGGGCCTTGCATTAGAGCATTGCCTCATCTGGTCAAGATGGATAAAAAAATGAGGGCTAAAGGTCTATCGATTATCGGCGCGGAAAGTCAAAATACCCCTAAAGAGAAAATCAAAGAGATCTTGGATAAGCACAAGGCCGAGTTCACGATCTCACGGCAAATCAGGAGCCCGATTCAGTCGCGGGGAATTCCCCACTCCTTTGTTTTTGATGTAGAGGGACAGCTTGTCTTCCATGGTCATCCCATGAATCCGGAATTTGAAAAGGTTATCAAAAAGGCTCTCAAGAATTATAAGGACGAGTCTATTGCGCCCGAAAAAAAGGGAGACCTCTTTCCGTTACGGACCTGGAAAAACAGTAAAGGCAAAACTCTCGTCGCGGCAATTACGGAGATCAGTGGCGATAAGGTCATCTTTAGGCTCAGGAATGGGCGTAAAATTCCTTACGTTATGTCTATGCTTTCCGAAGAGGACCAGATTCTTATTAAAGAGGCTCGAAAGTCGTCGGAGTTAAAATAAATAATGGAAAGTTAGCTGGCACGGCGTGCCGGGCTTCTTTGCTGGCTAAGTCTATTGGGTCGTGGCTCAGCAGGCTGGGATTGTTAGCAAATTGCTTTTGTCGGGAAGGCTTTGAAGCCGGATTAGACCCAGAGGATAACAATCCAATCTAGGCCGCGCCCATATTAGGGCCAAAAAATCTCTCGCCGTGTTATCTAAGGGCTCACTCAATACTCGCTCGCTGGAGTAGGTAGGGTCATCTACCTGAGATAATGCTTCACCTCCAAGGGGCCAGTCAGCAGCCATGAGCGAAGGGATGAATTTTATTGTAGTCGGTAAATTGGAACAGGTGCTTGTGGCATTTTAAATTCACCTTTCAAAAGTTTCATCGTCCACTGCGAAAAATTCTCTTCTGAAGGAAAAGTAGAAAAGAGGTTAACTTGTTGAGATGATAACTTGACCAACAGTTTTTGCTGGGCATCTTGTGGCATAACAAAAATATCGTGGCTAGTTCAACCCCCTACCTAGTTTCAGCACTTCGCCAAACGGCAAAAAATCTCGAAAAACCCGATGTTACCTACAGGTGGTCGAGTTTTGCTAACTGCAACTGTGGTCATTTGATTCAAACAGTTACAGGTATGGATGCTTCTGAGATTCAGAGCAAGGCAATGATGCAAGAGGGTGATTGGGGTAAGCAGGCTAACGCTAACGTCCACCAACCAAGGTTATCTCCGCCTCAGCCAGATTTTGGAGATCGCCCGGCTCTGGACGAAGGCGCCTGGGAGCCCGAAGACGTTGGAGCATGTCAGGTATCGGGTGCTTCCATGGACTTTGTCTTCTATTCCCTCAATCGTATGGGACTCAAGGCCACAGATATCAAGCAGCTAGAGCGATTAAGTGATCCGGAAGTAAGGCGCCGTCTTGGAACCGAAAATGTTTATTTTCCTCACCATGTCCGTGAAAACGTCATTAGGTATCTTGCCGAATGGGCGGACATGCTTGAAGAAGATTTGGAGAGCAATTTGGGCGATGAAGGGAGGGGGGACTCTTTAACTAAGAATGCAGTTTTCGAAGACACGAAAGAATCTTCGCGCAAGATCGTCCTGATCCATCAGTAGCCGATTAAAATGCTTTTCACTTAAATCGTTAAGAATTTACGCCGAAAATCCACCCGGTGGGGTGGGGGCGGGTATAAATACCTTAGCAAGCTAGTCACACATCCACTGTGCCACGAAGCAGCCATGAGCCACGCGATGGCTCCTGTTGGACTTTGGTAAGACAAAGTTTTGGAGGGTGAGGGTTTGGCCTACCTTGATCTGGGATATTAGTTCGTTGGCACGAGAAGGCTGACCCCGGAAATGATTTCTTTGAAAAAAAGGCATAGGGACTTCCATTTAGAAGACCGTATCATCTTTCCTGTAAACTAAAAATGCCGCCCATTTCTGGGCGACATTAGTAATCTAGATAAATTTAAAAAGTATCCTTAAAAAAAGATAATTACTTCTCCTTCTTCTTCTTCTTTTGAAGCTTTGCAAAGAGGGCCTTGGGATCTGCGTCCCCTTTCTTTTTGCACTTGCCACAGCACACTGCGATGCTGATTTTTGTTTCCTTTTCAGCATCCTTGCCGCTGAAAGCGCATTTGCCGTCAGCTGCCTTAGCGACCTTAGCAGCATAAGCCGTAGGGTCTTTTTTGAATTTTGCAACGCACTTGCCACAACAGAACTTAGCAACAAGTTCTACCCGCTTTGAATCGTCAACAGCTTTACCGCTGATTGGGCACTTGTCATTAACTGCATCCGCAGCAAATGCTGAGCCGAATGAAACTGAGACTAGTCCGATAACGGAAAGAGTAAATTGGATTATAGAAGACATTTCGGTGATGTAATTCTTGTGATGTTTTTAGTCAAACACCTTTTTTAGCAGGATTCGTGGCAATAACTGCCGCCATAAATCCGTCTCCACTAAATTTGCTTGCTGTTGAACTTTTGCCATCCTCGCGAGGCTAGCTTGCTTTACCTTTTCAAAATGCTGGGCCAGTCAGCAGCCTTGCGTGTCCACTTCACGGCTTCAGCCAAATCCTGCGTGACTCCTTTCCCTAGATAACGACTCTCTGCCAATTTGTTTTGAGCTTCTGCATCACCGGCCTCAGCCCGCTCTTAATCTTTTTTCAGCCTCCACTGTTTTCTCTTCCCCATAAGAGATCAACAAAAAGAAGAGCAATAAAACTAACAACGCACTTTTTCATATCTAACAACTACCAGAACTGGTTAGTGGCCAAAGGTAAACCACCGGGGTGCAAGCTTGGGGCGGTGGCCATGAACGCACTCGTTTGCCTGCTCGCTACTCTTTGTATGCTCATTAGCTCATGCCATAAAGAAGAAGGGTCTTACGGTTTCAAAAAGGGGAAGGCATATGAGACTATCATTGATTCCGTTAATTAACACACGGGAAAGGTTACTGCCGTAGGCTCCGACTAGGTTGAGCTTGAGCCGTGAAAACGGCAACTAGCAGAGGGCCAAAAAAGAGTTATTTAAAAGATAACTGTATCGCTACGAACTGAAAGAAGACTCTCGGTTCTAGCTCAGCATGGTTCTTTCGGATTCAGACAACAGAGGAGCGAGTGCGCTTTATCTTGACGAAAATGACCAGCAGTTTTTACTAGAAGGCATTTATGAAGAATAGGTGGGGTAGGAAGATCGATAAGAAAGATATCTTTCTTATACTCTCTGGAGCACTGGGTGGATTCATTCTGGTGGCTATCGCAATAACAGATCTTGTCACTGCGCTCGTTGCTGGCATTCCCAGCGGAGCACTTGGTGGTTGTGCTGCATGCCTCCTCAGAAATTTCGAATTTAAAGCGTGACCAAAGGCAGATAATGGATGGGGTAAAATCCATGCGCGAGCGACCACTCTCTATTTTACCGTGAATCGCCAGTGGTATGTCCCCTTTGCGTGAACGCTAATGAGACCATTGACGATTTAGTGACACCTAGAGAGTGGACCTCGTCTGATGAAAAACCTCTTAAGGCTGAACTCGTATCGGCAGATGAAAAGATTACAGAACTCAAAAGAAGTTCTGATCGGCGAATATTTAAAATTCTTCTCAACAAGATTTCTGAAGATGATCAATAGTTGATAAAAAGAGTTAAAAATAATCTTCTTTAACCTATCACGTCTCTCAATCACCTACTTGTCCTCGAAGTCTCCACACCAGTCCGATTTTACTGTGCTTGGGAACTGTGACTTAACGTTAACTTCTTCATTTACCTTGAAGACAATATTCTGGGGCGCACGTCGGCGGCATTCTCCAGTGTCGGTAGATTCAGAATTCCAGTGACTACAAGCGTCACATGACTTGGATGCAATTTCAGTTTTCATAATCAGGGTATGATTACCGTAGGTTTAAGTTAGATGCAACAAGTATCGTGTTGAGACTGATTCTCAAAAAGGGGCTCTAAAGCGAGGGTTATCGTGCAGGATATGATATCAAATTATTTAACCAAAATGGGATTCAAAAATACATTGAAGTGAAGTCGACTAGAGGTTCCTTCAATATTGATTTTTATATGTCACCTAATGATCGCAAGTTCGCTGAGAAAAATGCTGATAATTTCTACCTGTATCGCGTCTATGATTTAGTTAATGAAAAAGGTGTAGCTCTATTTTTTGTATTAGAAGGCAGTGTTACTGAGCAATTAGTTGTAACACCTATTAATTTTAAAATTTCTTATTAAACAATAAAGTGTGGAGTCCGGCTTTGTGCCACTAGAAGTGGTTAGCTTTGAAATCGTATCTGGTGAGGAGCAGAGCGGGAAGAAAGGGGCTGGAGCCTTACCTATCCCCGGGCCCGTTCCAAAAGGAGGAGCATGAGGAAGGAGTAAATCAGGTTTACTTCTTCCTCAGGTGAAAGGTCTGCGAGTTTTTCGATAGTGAATTTCCCTTCGAAAAAAGCAGGTTGCTTGCGCAAACGCATGACTGGTGTGCCGTCGGCGCGAGTGGCAATATAGGTCGGGTGGCAGAAGTATCCGGTCAGGAATCCCACAATCGGGATATTACCGAGAAATCCGTCGAGCATCCTGGTCCATGGGTTTTCTTCCTGAATTTTAAAGTCGGCGAGCTCGTTGCCATCTTTAAACACATCATATCGAGCGCGCCAGATCGAACGCATGCCTTGTCGACCGACGGAGCCGAGGTCGTTACCTTCATGGTCGGTAAAAAAGTAGCGGGCCGACCAGTCAATCACCTTGTTGGCCTTGATGCTTGCGATCTGCCGGGTTTTGTTCGGGTCAGAAAACACTTGGATGTCCTCTTTGAATTTGAACAGCTTTTGTTTGACGTAACAGATGGGGTTGTTCTGGTTGTCGTTGACAATGACTTGGGGGGCGACGGCGATGATTTTGAAGCTTAGGTTGAGAGGGTAAGTCATGAGTGGTGAATGTGGATTTTAAATTAATCTAGAGACAACAAATGAGGGCGTCGAGTCCTAGCTTTTCGACTGCTAGGAATTTGCTTTTGGTGGGAAAGATTGAAAGTCGCATTTGGATTTGAGCTGGGTAATGGGGGACACTTTCATATTTAGTTGTGATCATGTGGGAATAAATCGCCGTAAGACATTACAATCCGAGGAGTCGTTTATAACGCAGATAAGACAGCACGGTTTATCACTTCATGCGTGCTAGAGGCCGACTTTGTGTCAATTGAAGTGGTTTGGGAGAGGCTGGAGCAGAAAATTCACCTTTAGCACTATTTTGCTGTGTTATTAGTGATACAAAGGAGATTGAATCGACGCATGAGATGGCGGGGAGGGAGCTCGAAGGATTCTTAAGGGCTTCTCTGCTTCTCGTGCGGGCAAATTTCCCAGATCTTCGAGGCCTCTGTTTTCTTAATCATCGAATGGTAGTTAGAGAAGATAACACTCTGGCTTGTTTCAGCTATTCGAGCAGTCAACGGAGCGTTAGAATAACAAGCAAAGTGGCACGAAATAAAAATCTTATGAAGAGCGTTTTGAGGCCAAGTGCCAGGGTGCCATCTTGCAGATGTTCGAGCAGCCCTCATTTGTTTGTCGAAGGCTGACTTGCAGGAAAAGGTAAAGGCCTGCGCAGATTAAGCCGTACCGCTATCGCAGATCCGATCAAGCCAAGGCCGAGGATACCAATGGTGTCGTTCATGGTTTTTCTAAATAGCGCTTGTAGCTGGCCTTGGGATCGTAGCTCGCACGGTCGACCGTGTCATGCACTTGGATACCAAAGCGGAGTCGGTAGGTCTCGCCTGCTTCGATCACTGTAGTCTTGTCACGGTTCTCTTTCACATCGACTGGGAAAGGGTTGGCAACTAACAAACCATAATCCCGGCTGTGTGCCCATATAGGTGGATTTCCTTCACCAGACATAATTTGCAGGCCGACACTGCGCTCCATGAGCGGGCCGTAATAGTCCCACCATTTATCGGTCTTGCCCCAGGTCCCTTTCTCGTTAACACCACCGCTAGCACTAGCAATGCTACCGTGACCTTTTTTGACGCGAATCGGCGAGGCTATCCGTAAGGCCATGCCCATCTCCTCTTTTACCCCAAAGACGAGTTCCTTGTCGGAGGTGAAACTAGTCTCCATACGGATCAGGTAGCCATCAGGGTTCTTGGTGAGTTCGTAACTGGCAATTTCCAGACACACCATCTTGCCATCTTTCCCTAGATAGCGATTCTTCACGCTGAAACTGGCAGAGATATCCGTTATGAGAGGCTCGCCCTCAAAGCCCTCGCTGACTACTAAGCCTCCACGATTGTTGTGCCAGAAATTCTCGCCGTTTAGATTAGAGAAACCTAACGAAAGACCGGGATGCATGTAGCCGTGGTCTACAGGATCCGTTCCCTTGATGGGCGGGAAATTGCGGGTCACCTTTATGCCTAGCGGCGTCTTCACGTGGGCAAAGAATGGACGTTTCGTTTCCTCATGCTTAAAGAAGTAGCTCAACACTTCCAGGCCATTTAGACGAATTGCTAAGCGATCCTCATCGGCTTCGAAATACCAGCCAGTTTTGGGATCACCCAAGATTCACTCGGCGATTTGGTTGCAATAAGATATGTGGTGATATCGGCAATCTGTTGTGGAGCTAGTAGCGCGCCCAGAGGGGGCATTGCAGAAATCTCCGCAGTTTCGCGGCTTGAGATATCTGATTTCAAAACAGTCTCTTCACTGCCTCCGATCTGCCCGAAGGTCAAAGCACGGCCGCTTTCTTCCAGTACGATGCCACCGATCGAGTTGCCATCTTTGGTTTTCACAATCTGCATCGCGAAGCCCTCAGTAATCTCGGCACTGGGTTCTAAGATAGAACGGATGATGAAGTTGGCATCTGCACGTGTGCCAATGTCAGAGAGGTCAGGAGCAAAGGCATTGCCTATGCCTTCCATCTGATGACAGGTGGCGCAGGTTGCTCCCTGTGCACTGAGGAAGAGCTCCCGGCCACGCTCGATCTTGGCTGTGGAAAGCAGGGGGATTACTTCTTCCACGGTCGGTATTTTACCGCTTGGAGAAAGTAGTGAAGATGCGGTTGCCGCTCGATCATTCTTTAGCGGAGCCCCCCTGATACGGGTCTTTGTCTTGCCACCCAGCCATTGGGAGGCGAGGGAGGCAATGATGGTATCTGTATCATTACTCACGACTTGGACCTCGCTATCGTCCAAAGCATCTTCTTCTAAAAGGCTTAACAAGGCAGCGCGACGTACACCGACACGTGCATCTTTTAATAGACTTTTACGTGCCTCTGTGGACATCAAGTCCCCCAGAGCTCCCCATGTCGCATAATAAGTGATACGGCCAGTTTCTTTGGCGGCCAATTCTAATAATGCTGCATTCTGACTGCGGTCCTTTGCTTGCCGAAAAGCCAACACAGCTTCTAGTCGAACGCGAGCTTCAGCGTCGTCCAGTAAACTGACGATTTCGTCTGGCAACTTGTGTTCGCCACGCAATCGAGCGCGATGTGCTAGGATCCTGATAGACTGCAAGCGCAGGTTCAGAACCTCTTGGTTTAGGGCAGAAGAAAACCAGTCATCGATCGTGGACTCATCGGGGGCAATGCGACCTAGTGTCCATGCCGCCCACGTTTGCAAGGCTTTGCTTGAAGTGGGATCAGCTGCAAGTGCCTTTAGCCGCTCTGCGGCAGGTAGACCTTTTTTGATTAATGCTTCCTGCGCGTTGCTACGCCAAGCCGGAAGATGGCTACTCAGATCCTTCCAGGGATCCCGTTCGATGTTCGGTGATTGCGGTGGCGCAGCCTTGGGCCAGAGCTTGTAAATTCGTCCTTCATTCTGCTGTTCACCATCCGTGACCACAGCACCATATTCACGGCCCCAACTTGAGATGTAGATCGCTCCATCTGACCCTACTTCGATATCCACCGGGTCGAAGCTACGTCCATCGCTGGCACCCATGGAACGGCCTCGCTCAGCATTGGCGAAAAGTTTGAATTTCTTGGAAGCTGGCTTCATCCAAGCGCCATCCCAAGTGGGACGATAGATATAAACCTGACGTTTCAACCAATCGTTGACCAGGAACACGCCGCGATACTTGTCAGGATACTGTGAGAGCCCCAGGTAGACCACGCCAGTTCCAGAACCTTCAAATAACGGTCCAGCGGCAGGCGCAGATGGCCAATGCTGTTTGCCTTCCCAGGCGTAGCTCCATGGGTGACCCCAACCAAAGTGCGCTCCATAGAATGGTGAAAAGAACTTGTCACCATGGTTCTGGTCATTGTCCGTGCCTAACCAGTCGAAACCATCGTCGTAGGCGATGTCAAACGGGTTACGATGGCCTCGCGCGACGATCTCCAAGTTACTGCCATCCGGATCACAACGCAGCACACCTCCACAAAGCCCCCAGTCATCGGAAGGTTTGTGATAATTCTTCTGATAGCTGTCTTTCTTGAAGGTAATTGGTTGTGGGAACTCTGGCGAACCTATTGGTGCTTCCATGCCCCACAACTCCAAGAAGGGTTTCGGCGCCAAGCGATCCGGGGCGTTGTTAAGTCCCTTCGAATTCCCTTTCGACATATACAGTTTGCCATCTGGTCCCCAGTTGAGGCCATGCAGACCATGCTCAAGGTTTCCCAAGTCGGTGTAGAGTCTGACATACTCGTCGGCTTCATCGTCGCCATTCAAATCACGCACCACCGTGAGGTCTGGCGCGTTAGCAACCCACAAAGTATCACCTCGCCATGCTAAACTCTGAATGGCATTGAAACCAGAAGCGAATTCCTTACGTCCGTCGGCCACACCATCGCCGTCTTGATCAAGCAGTATCCAAACTGAATCGCCTGGCGTGTCAGGCTTCGGCTTGCGATACTGCGGGCCCATGCCCACGCATAGACGCCCCCTTTTATCGAAGGCCATCCCGCAAGGATTCCTTACGAGAGGCTCTTTAGCAAAAAGCACGACCTTAACATCGTCAGGTACCAAGGGAAAATCATCGGCTGCAGTGGCAAGACTTACTATGAAGGCTAAGAGGTAGAAAACAGGTCTCACGGGTCTAAACCTGCTATAAATTATGGCTGGTTACGAGGAATTTGCTGTTAGCGGGAAAGAGTTGAAGACGCGTTTGGACCGGAGCTGGTGGGGAGGAAGGGGGATACGGAGTAGGAATTGAGCTGAGCTAGAGCTGATCGAGGATGTGAATGGTGAGACGGAGAATTAGGCGAAAAAGGCAACACTCCCAAAACCTAGTCCCTTCGAGCAGTGTTGTTCTAAGGGCGAAGAACCTATCATTCCCGTCCACGATTTCTGTAAGAACTGACTTTGACCAATGGCGGAGGTTTTGCTATTGTTTCTCAACCTCTTTCCCTTTCTGCAAAATCCCTCGATATGATATTCCCAAAGCCGCCTCTGCGCATAACCAAGGTGATTGGCCTTGCGCTGATTCTAGCACTCCTTCACCCCGGGTCGTCCTCCGCCGATATCATCATTACGGAATTCATGGCGAGCAACAACAGTGTCATCGATGACGAGGACGGCGAATCTTCGGACTGGATCGAGATCTACAACACAGGGCCAGCGCTCGTGAATCTCGATGGATTTTACCTGACCGATGACCCAGCAGACCTAACAAAGTGGCGGATTCCGAATGTGACGATTGCGGTGGAAGACTTCGTTATCGTATTTGCATCGGCCAAGGATCGAGACGATCCGGAATCGGAACTACACACGAATTTCCGCCTCTCTGCGAGAGGGGACTATATTGCCTTAATCGATCGTGACGGCACGAGTGTGTTGTCCGAGTTCGGGCCGGATTTCCCGGAGCAGTTTGAGGATGTTTCCTACGGTCTGGAACAGACGGGGAACACGACGAACATTACGTTCCTGCAGTCCGGTGCGGATTGCCGTCGCGTTGTTCCGACTGGAAGCCTCGGGCTTGCGTGGACTGCACAGGGATTCGACGATGCTTCATGGCCGGCGGCGACGACGGGAATTGGTTACGAGAACTCGAGCGGCTATGAGACGCTGTTTGGAACCAACGGCGACGTGGGCGCGCAGATGTCCGGCATTAATACCAGCGCCTACATTCGCATTCCCTTCGATGTCGCGGATCCCACGGGGCTCATCGGACTGACGCTCGACATGAAATACGACGATGGATTCATCGCCTATTTGAATGGCGTCCGGATCGCGTCGAGCAATGGGCCGCAAAGTGCGGACTGGAACACCGGGGCATCCGGCAGCAACGATGATTCGGCAGCGCTGCTGTTCGAAGGCTTCGACATCATTGCCCATGCAGGGAGTCTACAAACGGGATCAAATCTTCTTGCAGTCCACGGGCTGAATGTCAGCACCACAAGTTCCGACTTCCTCATCGTTCCGCAGATCAGGGCGGTGCGGATTTCCGATCCGAGTGTTGGTGGCCCCGGATACCTCGACTCCGCAACCCCCGGGAGCTTTAACGGATCGACCTTCTCGGGCTTCGTGTCGGACACCGTTTTTAGCGTCGATCGCGGATTCTACGATGATCCGTTCCAGGTGGAAATCACGACGAGCACCCCGGATGCTACCATTCGCTGGACGACCGATGGCTCCGATCCCACCGCTTCTCGTGGGACTGTCTACACGGGGCCGATCGACATCAGCCAGACCACTGTCCTTCGCGCAGCCGCTTTCAAGACCGATCTCGTACCAACGAACATCGACACTCAGACCTACCTCTTCCTCGACGACGTCATCAAGCAGTCGCCGAACGGGCAGGTGCCGTCCGGCTGGCCTCGCAGCGGGGTCAATGGTCAGGAATTGAATTATGGCATGGATCCCGAAATCGTGGGGGGCCGTCACAGCGAGCAGGAGGTCATCGATAGCCCTGAAGGCGATCCCGACGATTTCGATGGTCACTCCGCTGGCAAATCTTTTTAATGGCCAGACAGGAATTTACGTAAACGCGGGGGGAAGTGGGCGGAGTTGGGAACGTCCGGCCTCGTTCGAGCTGTTGAATCCCGACGCCTCGCTGGGATTCCAGATCGATGGCGGCGTCCGGGTCCGGGGAGGGTTCAGCCGGAGCGACGGCAATCCCAAGCACGCTTTCCGCGTCTTCTTCCGCCGCGATTACGGGGAAGGTAAACTTCGCTTTCCGCTCTTCGAAGACGAGGGGACGGACGAGTTCGATAACGTGGATCTGCGCACGAGCCAGAACTACTCGTGGTCATTCCAAAACGACAGCCGGAACAATTTTCTCCGGGATGTTTGGTCCCGGGACATCCAGCGCGAGATGGGCCAGCCATCCACCCGCAGCCGATTCTACCATCTCTACATCAACGGCGTCTACTGGGGGCTGTTCCAGACGCAAGAACGGGCCGAGGCGTCCTTTGCGGAGGCCTACTTCGGAGGCGACAAGGAGGACTACGACGTCATCACTAAATACGGGGGGACGACCGATGGGAACCGCGATGCCTTCAACCGCCTTTACGATGCCGGGCAGGTGGGATTTGCCTCGAACGCGAACTACTATAAGGCACAGGGATTGAATCCCGACCGCACGCCGAACCCAGCCTTCGAGCGCCTCCTCGATGTCGACAACGTCATCGACTACATGATCATCACCTACTACTCCGGCGACCGGGACGGGCCGGGCTCACGATTCACAGGTCCCAATCCGAACAATTTCTTCTCCATCTATAACCGTAAGAATCCGGACGGATTTAAAACCTTTGAGCACGATTCCGAACACTCGCTGGGCACAGGGGACAACAACATGATTTCGCCGTTCACCCGCAGCACGACACGGGCCCATTTCAATCCCCACACACTGCACGAGCAACTGACCGCCAATGCGGACTACGTGCAGCGTTTCAACGATCGCGTGCAAAAGCATCTATTCAACGGAGGCGTTCTTGATGCGACGGTCGCGGCGGCTCGTCTGGATGCGCGCGCGAAGGAGATCGAAACCGCGATCATCGCCGAGTCCGCGCGTTGGGGCGATTCCAAGCGGAGCCGACCGTTCACCGATGCGGACTGGCGGGGTGCCCGTGATTCAACGCGGAACTGGATCCTCAACCGCACGCCGACTCTCGTCTCGCAGTTGCGCGCTCAGAGATGGTATCCCGACGTGGACGCACCCACGTTTACGCCGCCGGGTGGTTCAATCTCGAGTGCCGAGAGTGTCTTTTTTAAAGGGAGTCAGGGTCAGATCTGGTTCACCTCTGATGGTGAAGACCCGCGCGCTCCCGGCGGTTCGGTTGCCCCCTCGGCCTCTCGGGCGCAACCATCAGGAACTGTTAGCACGGTCTTCGTCGACGAAGGGGTCGGGGTCAGTGTCTTCGTTCCGGGAGATGATTCCCTGGGAGATACCTGGCGCGACGCTGAGTTTGATGACACGCAATGGCTCTTCGGCCAAACCGGCGTCGGCTATGACGAGAACACGGAATACGATAATCATATCGACCTCGATGTGGACGGGTTGATGAATAATGAGAACACGAGCATCTACCTGCGCGTTCCCTTTGAAATCGCGGATCTCGCCGGCCTTAGCGGACTGGTCCTGAAGATGAAGTATGACGACGGTTTCGTGGCCTATATCAATGGGAGCCGGGTCGCTTCGGACAATGCGCCGGGCGCCCTCGAATGGGATTCTGCGTCTACCAATCTTCACGATGACGATCTCGCGGTGACCTTCGTTTCCTTTCCCATCGACGAGCATCTGGACAAGCTTCAGGTCGGCGATAATCTTCTCACCATTCATGGGTTAAACGACAATCTGGGGAGCTCCGACATGCTCGTCAGCCCGCGCCTTGAAGGCACGCGCATCTCGGGCGGCACGCCGGTGACTCTCCCACCGGGAATCGTCCGCTTACAGACCCGCTCACTGGATGGCGGCGAATGGTCTGCGCTCTCGGAAACGACATTCCTCGTGGATGTGGAAGCTGCCAGTGCGGACAAGCTCGTCATTTCGAAAGTCATGTTCAATCCGTCGGTTCCCACCGCCGCCGAAGAAGCTGCCGGATTCGACCGACGGGGTGACTTCGAATATTTTGAGGTGCTTAACGTCGGCCCGATGACGATCCATCTCGGCGGGGTCCGTCTCGTCACGGGCATCGAGTTTACTTTTCCCTTCGGCACGCTGCTCGATCCCGGTGAGCGTCTTCTCGTCGTGAGCAACCTCGCGGCCTTCGAGATGCGGTATGGAGCCGGGCTCCCGGTCGCAGGCGAGTTCGAGAACAACAGCAACCTCGATGACGGCGGGGAGCGAATTCATCTGCTCGACGGGAACGGGCAGACGATCGCCGATTTCACCTTCGACGATGACGAATCCATGGGCTGGCCTTCCGGTCCGGACGGAGACGGCTATGCCCTGGTCCTTTTGGATCCCGAATCGGCCACTGATCCCGCCCTCGCCGGCAGTTGGCGCGCCAGCGGATATCCGGGCGGCCAACCGGGCACCAACGACCGGCTTACCTTCGCCTCGTGGAAGGCCGACTATTTCGACGCCGTGCAGCTGGGAAATTCCGCGGTATCGGGAAACCTAGCCGATCCAGACTTCGACGGTTTGACCAACTTCGTTGAGTTCATCCTCGCTAGCGATCCGCTGATACCGAATCCCCATAATACCGTGCAGGGCGGGGTAATAGAGGTCGGAGGCAAAGACCATTTCGCCATCATTTTTCGGCGCTGGGTCGGTGCCGAAGAACTCGCAACGAGCATACAATCCTCGGTTGACGGCAACGTTTGGACCACCGCCAAGGTTGTTCGTGATCGCATCTCGCTCAACGGCGACGGGACCCAGACCGAAGTTTGGCGCAGCACTGATCCGATTACCGCGAAGCGCGTCGAACTGTTGCGGGTGCTGGGTTCGATTCCCCAGTGAGCGAAAACCGGAGCACGTAGCCGCACTGAAAATGGGGGCAGTCAGTAAAACGGGGGAGTAAGTCCAATTGGGGTCCGTTTTTTAAGGGCTAGCATTAAGCTAACGTGCTTTCCCTCCTAACAAGCTCGATTTTTTTCAAGAAGACGAAAAGATGGAAGATCTCTTATCCATAGCGTTGGGCGTTTGAGAAACGCACGGCAATGCATAAGATCGAAGGGATTCCGTGCTTTCTTGGGTCCCTTCTCTTTCGAGGAATTTACTTTTGGCAGGAAAGGGTTGAAATCACATCTGGGACGGAGCAGAGGGAGTTGATAAACCAAAAACGCAGGATTATCTGACTGGGCGGTAGGCTTCATCACCTCCGCGGCTTCTAGGCCAGCAGCCATACACAATTCTTCTGTATTCACGATATCCACAAATCGTGATCGTATTGATGACCCCGCCAAATGAGGCTATGAGTCCTATTTTATCCTAGTCATTGACTGCTGCGTCTATGGCGAATCCTGATATTACGGTGAGAATTTCTTCAGCCAAAAGGTCGTGAATTTTGCTAGGTTTGGGCCTCGGTTTTTCTGGCATACCCAAAAAACGCCACAGAACAACGAATCATGGCATAAAAGAGCGCTCCCCCAAAACTAATAGACTTCTGGTTGGTGGCCAAAGGTAAACCGCTGGGTGCCAGCTGTTGTCATTTTGAACTTTTGCTGGCCTGACAGATTCTCTAAACCTTCCTGTATGAGATATTTTCCAACAGTGGTTGTGGCCGTCGTAGTAGGCCTCGTCGTATACTTCGTACAGGAAGGTCGACTCAAGTCCCTTAAGGATGATTTCGCAAGTGCTGAAACCCTAAGCAAGGATGGACCTCAGGAATCACGCCGGCGCTCTCTTCCTGTCCCTGTGTCGGATTCAAAACCGCTAATCTCAAGTCAAAGGCAGCTAGATGGTAGGCCCGGAAAAGAGGGCGAGGAAAAGGACGATAACCCATTGCGATCGATGTCCGAGGTGATGCAAACCGACGCCGGCCGCGCCATGATTAAGCAGGGAATCGAAGCCGGGCTTCCCATGATTTACGGAGACTTCATCAACTCCCTCGGCCTCAACAACGAGGAATCGAAATACTTCAAGGAACTCCTGACAAAGCGCATACTTGATCAGCAGCAACTGGGAATGAAGTGGGTGCAAGCAGACGAAGAAGGACGGGCATCCCTTGCCATTGAAATGGAAAAATTAGCCGAGGAAAGTAGCGGGAAAATTGATGAATTCCTTCAAAACGAAGAAGATGCCACATCGTTCAAAAAGTACGAGCAACAACTTCCAGAACGCGGGCAGATGCGAGGCTTGCGGAATGCTCTCTCCGATGAACCGCTCACTCCCGAAGTCGAGGAACGCCTTGTCGAGACTCTTTATCAGGCACGACTGAACTCCGGAGAAGGGAACGGTAGCGATGAGGAAAACTGGGAAAAATTGGCAGAAACCGGAGACTTTAGAGTCATCGAGGAACGCTGGGCGGCGACCGACCTGGAAATCGCCAAAAACATTCCCGACGTTCTCAGCCCCAATCAAAGCGAGGCGTTCCTCAATCATTGGAAAACTGCTCGAGCCATGCAGGCTGCCGAATACAAAATGGGTATGCAAGTGATGGGCATAAACAAGTGATCATCGATTCTTAAACCGAATAAAAATTCAATCGGAGTGGCGCCGATATGAGGGCAAAAAGATCTTTCGCCGCATTGCATAGGGCGTAAGCAATGAAGTTCCCCCGGTGGGGGTGGGTGGTTTTTAGATCGTGGTAGACGTTTGTAACGGAGGCTAGACAGCACGCTTTAAGTCTTTATTCGTAATAGCAGGCTATTTTGTGTCACTAGAAAATAATTCGGCTTTGAAGTCGCTTATTGAACCTTGTGCCAAGCCTCAATACTAGCTTGCATCTTGGTGACGATCTCAGGATGTTTAGCTGAGAGCTCATTTTTCTCAGCTGGGTCATTCTTGAGATTATAGAGTCTAACGGGATTCTTGTCCCATATATGTACGTTCCGATAGCCAGTGGTGTCCTTTCCGGGATAGCGCAGCATCAGTTTCCAGTCTCCTTCGATGCTCCAGAGATACTTGAGAGTCTCGTCAGAGTTGCCAGGATTCATATTGTGAATAGCGTGACAGACTCCAAAGATTTTTTTACGCTTAGCTACAGCCGCTTCATCAAGTAAGTTGACGCCCTTGAGTTCAATGAGAGCCTTGGCTCTAGTTGCAGCAAGAACCGTTGGAAAGAAGTCGATGGCGTGGGCAAAGTGTTGGCTCTTCTTCGCTTGTAGTTTCTTTGGCCAAGAAACCATGATGGGCGTGCGAATGCCATTCTCGAAAGGCGAGCCCTTCGACCTCTGAGCATAGCGTCCCCAGAGTTTCTGGTGAGGGTCGTTCGAATTGCTACTGGTGGCTGCCCACCCATTGTCACAGATATAGAGCACGAGGGTGTTCTCAGAGATTTCCTTTCTATCGAGATGGTTCAGCAGAGTGCCGCAGGTTTCGTCAAACCAATCACACATTGCATAGTATTTGGCTACATCTTTTGCCCTGTCTGGTTCAGTGTATTTATCCAACAATCGTTTTGGAGGATTATGTGGAGTGTGAGGTAAGAAGGGGGCATACCAAACGAGAAAGGGCTTCTTTTTCTCTATCGCCATATCGATAAAATCGGTGACGGGCTCCATGCCGTTTCTTCCAATCTTTAGCCCGATGTCTCCATGTCTTCCTCCCCTCTTGGGGTCTCCATGAGTCATGCCATGAGTGAAGCCTCCAGCACTGAAGTGACCTTCCCACCATTTACCAGACTGGTGGGCAAGGTAACCTTGCTTAACAAGTTCTTTGACGAAGGTCGGGTGCTGGTGGAATGCCTTGCGTAGTGGAACATCGAGCTCAGCTCTTCTATTGAGGCCATTTACATCGTTGCCTGAGATGCAATGTTCAAAAGGCTGTTTTCCTGTCAATATAGAGGCTAGTGAGGGTCTGCAAAGCGGGGAGGCTACGTAACCTCGTTCATATACGATACTCTTCTCGGCTAGCTTATCGAGGTGAGGCGTTTTGATCACTTTGTGACCCATGAAACCATAGTCCGTCCAAGCTTGGTCATCACTGAGAATGATTATGATGTTAGGTGGTGTTTCCTCGGCCTGAGATGAATCCGTAAGAATGCTGGTTAGGGCTGATGCAAGAATAGCAACTAGTAAGTTTTTATGGCATTTCATGAGCTGGCTACTAAAAACTTCCTTTTGGGAGGAAGGGGTTGAAGGATTATTTGGAACGGGAAGCGGGCGTTCCCTAACATAAGCATCCAGCTTCTTTAAACCGAATAACAATCCAATTGGAATCTCACTCATATTAAGATCAAAAAATCTCTCAGCCTATTATATAAGGCGTCCGCTAGGTGTTCTCACGGTAGGGTGGGGAGCTTTAAATGGCGGGAAGGGAGTTTGAAGATTCCTTTAAGGGTTTCCTTGCGCCCCATCCAGAAAAGTTTTTCACACTTACAAATGCTCCGAGCATAGTTGATGTAATCAAAGTTAGAATTATAATCGCAAACTTTTGTGGTTGATTTTTGAGGAAACAAAATACAAGCAAACGAATCATGAGATTAATTTTAGTTCCGATCGTCCTAATCTGCTTGGGCTCGCTGTCAGTCGCCGAGTCAGAAAAGGATTCTAGAGAGCTCGATGTATTGGCGAAATTTGATGCTCCTGGAGTTTCTCGAGTAATTTCGGTAAAGGAAACCAATATGCTCAAGGCGATCCGTGATAATTTCGGAGAAATTAAGGATCTCGATCAACTCTACGAGGATCGGACCCATGAGACCGGTTTGCCCTATCACGTCTACGTTCCCAAGAATCTAAAATCAAACGTGAAGTATCCCCTGGTGACCTTTCTCCACGGGTTCACCGACCTGACAATCGACACCCACAAGGGATTCCCCAAGGGAGTGTGGTCGCTGCCGAAGATTCAGGCAAATCCCCACATTCTTTTCGTGCCGCGGAATCGAAAAAAACAGGATAATTGGTCTAGCGAAGAATACCGGACGATGACGATCAAGGCGCTCGACGATCTGGTCGGAAATCTGAACAAGGATCCTAAGACTCCGAACGTTGATTTGGACCGGCTCTACCTGACCGGATTCTCCCGAGGTGGCCAGGGCACTTGGAATTTCCTCCGGACCTTCCCAACCAAGTTCGCCGCTGCGGCTCCGCTATCGGGCTACTTTTTTGGCCCCCAAAATCAAGAGGAAGCTAAGCCTATCCGGCATAT
Organism: uncultured Verrucomicrobiales bacterium; assembly: GCA_949373085.1. Classification (GTDB taxonomy): domain Bacteria; phylum Verrucomicrobiota; class Verrucomicrobiia; order Verrucomicrobiales; family Akkermansiaceae; genus SW10. The sequence continues at coordinate 69,900 of CASICJ010000008.1, read as the reverse complement.
CCCGATTTGGATCTTTAATGGCGATGGCGATAAGGGTGTCAAGGGTTCACGCACCAGCTTCAAGGCTCTGAAGGCAGCCGACGCCGTTGATGTCAGATACCACGAATATTTGAAGCAGGGGCACGTCATTGACGACTTCGCTTACTTTACAGATGGGTTTATGGAATGGCTCTTTTCTCAGAACCGAAATAGGGTCGAGCGGGTATCGGAATAGAAAGTCGATGGTCCTGTAAATACGGAGCAACGCAGAAGTTACTGGAGGAATTTTCTTCGGTTGGAGTTTATTCACCACCTGTCGAAACGCTCACGCCCCCCTTTCTAATAAAGTTGGGGAACTCGTTATTTAATTAATAAGGGATTATTGTAGTGAGTAATTTATTTTTACCGGGAAAGGGTTGAGGTTGACTTTAGACCAGAGTAACGCAATTTGAAATGGTGAGCTTGGACGGTAACCGACTGGCGGGGCCTCGTTAATAATCGGCTACGAAATGGTGATTTTTTATGAAACGCTGGAAATGTTTTTTTATATTGGCTGGGTTGATCTTGGCTCCGTTGGGCTTGGCTCAGGAGGTTGATCTTCGTTTTAAAGCGGGTAAATCGTTATCCTTCCAACATGGGAATGTTGAGAGAAGTTATTTAATTTATTTGCCCAAGGATTTAAAACCAAACGCGCCACTGGTGTTCTTGTTGCACGGCTATCATGGTAAGGCCAAAAATGTGATGAAAATGGGGATGAACCGGTTAGCGGATAAACATGGTTTTACCGTCTGTTATCCGCAGGGTGCCAACGATCTTAGAAAGCGTACACCGCATTGGAATGCCCAACTGAAACTAAGTCGCGTAGATGATATTGGGTTTTTATCGGAACTGGCCAAAGAACTTCAGGGAAAACACCAACTGAATCCGAAAAAGACATTTGTTTGCGGCATATCTAATGGTGGATTTATGAGTTACACGCTTGTCTCAGTGCGTTCTGATGTATTCAAGGCGGCCGCTTCAATGATAGGTACAATGAGTGGTGAAACGTGGAAGAGAAGAGATTCGATTAAGCCGATTTCTGTAATGCAGATTTCTGGTTTGGCTGACCGGGTGGTCCCGATTGACGGTACGATGAGTGAAGCCGGAGGCTGGGGAGGCGCTCCACATCAGGATCAGATCATTAACTTTTGGAAGCAATTGAATAGGACGACGACCGAGAAGGTGATTGAAGTTTCAGATCAGACGACCGGCTATCGTTATGGCGGTGGAACCGATGGAAATGAGGTGTGGTATTATACAGTCAAAGGTCTTGGGCATAGTGTGCCACGCAAACAGAGACATGGGATTGATTCGCTCGCGCTGGTGTGGGAATTCTTTGCTCGCCACTAATGCTCGCCAGGGAGTCCCTCTAGCTTCCGTTTCAATGTTTTTCTTCACCATTTTACAGTAGCCAAACAGTGGTATTCGTTTGTCGCTAGGCTTTTTGGAATTTTCTTTAGATTGTCCTGCGTGAAAAGTACCCTCCACTTCAGTTTATGAATCAAAATTTTTGCCCCCGAGAACGCTGTGACTCTGCCTAAACGTGTCTTGATTATCGGGGGGGGATTTGCCGGTTTGGAGTGCGCCCGCAGGTTGTCTAATGATGACCGTTTCGAGGTGACATTGAGTCGACCGGACAAACCATCACCTTTTTCAACCGCTCCTCTACCAAGTGGCCACGGCCTCGCTGGCCGCTCCTGACATCGCGCGGTCCTTGCGGCAGATCCTAATGAAGGCGTCCAATGTCACAGTCCTCATGGATGAGATTACGGATTTGTCTCCGGTGGAGCGTCGTGCTGAAGGACAGTCAGGCGGAACGTATGAGTATGACTACCTTTTGCTTGCTGCCGGGGTTCAGACCTCTTTTTTTGGTCGGCCTGAGTGGGAAGCCCACACTCTGGGTTTGAAGACGCTGGCGGAAGCGCAGTCAATACGCCGCCGGGTGCTGAGTAATCTTGAAAAAGCTGAGTTGACGAACTGCGATAAGGATCGTCGTCGACTCATGACCGTGGCGATTGCGGGTGGGGGGCCTACAGGAGTAGAATTGGCGGGAGCATTTACGGATCTCGTACATCGTTCCCTGCGTGACGACTTTCGGCGGATCGATACTTCCAAGCTGAGGGTGGTTCTCCTGGAGGGGAGTGATCGACTCCTTGGTTCTTTCGGTAAAAAGCAAAGCGAGTATGCCTTCAAACGTCTTGAGGAACTGGGGGTTGAGATTCTTACCGGGACAATGGTGGCCGATGTGACCAAGGGGTGTGTTCACTTAGCAGATGGATCTACCGTTGAGGCTGCCGCGATCATCTGGGCTGCGGGAACCGAGGCGAATCCCTTGACAAGTCAGTTGGGTGTTCCGCTTGCGGATCGGGCAGGGAGGGTTACCCCCGAAGAGGATCTTTCAATCCGGGGATTTCCGGAGATTTTTGTTGGCGGTGATTTAGCATGCCTCACTGATTCCCAAGATAAGCCTGTTCCTGGCGTGGCCCCTGCTGCGACACAGATGGGGCGTCATGTGGCTAAAGTGTTGAAGGAGGAGAACAGGCTCGAGAAAACAAGATTCAGGGGGCAGAAACTCAAGTTGCGGCCGCGATTCCGCTATTTCGACAAGGGAATAATGGCGATTGTTGGGAAAAATGCAGCGGTTGTCTTGTCGGGCAAGTGGGCGCTAACAGGATTCATCGCTTGGTTGGCGTGGCTATTCATTCATATTCTCTTTCTCGTCGGGTTTCGAAACAAACTCAGCGTTCTCCTTGGGTGGGCTTTTGCCTATGTGAGAGACGCGCCAGACACCCGGATCATTGTTAATCGGCCTGATTGAAAGATTCCGGTCAGTTACAATCCAGTCTGTGGCATTCTCAACTCCGCATGATCCAGATCCAGCAGGCTGGGGCCCCTTAGATCGCTAAAAATGCGTCTGAATTTTACCGGAAATTTTTCCAGACCTGCTGTTGTTTTAATTTGAACCGGGCTCCATAGGTAAAGGCGGTCACATGAAGATATTCCTCACTGTCGTCGAAATAGCAGTTGGTAATCGGATCTGGAAGCCTGATTATAGTTAGCTTTTGGGCCTCTGGAGAAATCACAAGTAAATCATCTGGTTCTATTGCAGAGAGGTTTCCGCTCGTGTGCATCTGCACTCAATCAAACTAACCGGGGTTGGCCTCCCCACAAGAGCCCGCCAGAACCATCCTCCGCAGAGGTTGTCGGATTAGCTAAATTAAAAAAGTTTGGTGAATAAAAAACCTGAAATCCCAATACAGCGGAAATCTAAATTTTTGATATATAGCCGTGTAAAATTAGTTGTTTTAATGAGTTGTATTTAAAAAAAAGCAGATGAGGTTCTCGCGCTATGGAAATGTCAGTAACGTTAAAAGCATTGCAGGCGGGTTTGAGCCCGGAGGGTATTACTCTTTACCTTTTTTGGCTCGGAATCGTCGGAATGGGGGCCGGCTCGTTGTATCTCTTTATGATGCAGAGCTCCCTTACAACGACTTATAAGAAAGTCGCTATTGTTGCAGGAATTATATGTGGTGTAGCTTGTTTTCACTATTACCGAATGTCGTCCATCTATGCCGAGTCGCTGGCTAATGCCATTACGATAGCGGAAGATGGGACGGTCTCCATCGGGGAGCTCGAAGCTTTCCCGACGGCTTATCGATATATCGATTGGCTGATTACAGTTCCTCTTATGGTTTTGGAGTTTCCGCTGCTACTCGCCCTCAGTAAGAAGAGCAATGGTCTCTTCTGGAAGCTAGGATTTATTTCCTTAGCAATGTTGGTAACGGCTTGGATAGCAGAAACTAGCGAAATTGGTGGTGTTTCGTGGTGGGGTTTCTACATCGTATCCTGTGTGTTCTGGGTCGCGATTGTTGTCACGCTTTACGGTCAAGTGTCACAGGCTGCAGAGAAATTTTCTGACGAATTCAAAGGCTGTTTAAACGTTATGAAGAAGTTCATCGCGATCGGCTGGATTATTTATCCGATAGGATTTCTACTCGCTCTGACCGGGAACGAAAGCATCCGCGAGATTGCATACAATATTGCAGACATCATTAATAAGGTAGGATTTGGTGTGGCTTCTGTTATGGCCGCGCAGGTTCTCTCTAAAATGGATTCTGAAGAGCGTTTACCTTAGAAGGGTTCTTAGATGGTGAATAGTTCAAAAGCGTCTGCAAAACAGGCGCTTTTATTTTTTTTACCTATCACCCAGCTGATCATTTTATGGATGGTCAGTAGGTTGTTGCCGTATGATCTTTCCAGTATTATCTGGGTGGTAGCACTCTTATTTTTGGGGATGGCACATGGTGCAATGGACATCGTGATCATTAAAGAAAATGCGGCCAATCGAAACTGCTTTGATACCTGGAAGACGGTAGGCTGGTATCTCTCATTAATGGTAGCTGCATGGATTGGACTTATGCTGGCACCAGTCCTCACAGTTTTATCGTTTTTAATATTAACGGCAATCCATTTTGGCGAAGCTGACCGGACTTCATTCTCAGATTTTTTCGAAAAATCACCCGAATTTCCGAAGTCGTGGGCTTGGATCAGAGGCTCTTTAGTGGTTGCTTTACCTTGCTACTTCCATCCTCGAGAATCATGGGGGCCATTTGGTTCTATCACGGCTACTCCGGGCGGCGAATCTTTGGATGTCATCTTGAAAACCTTTTCTCTTTCGCTACTCGGCCTCTCTTCTTTACTCGCTGCCATAAGTTTTTTTAAATGTCCCAAACAGATTTTTTCCTATGGATTCTTATTCTTTGTGTTGGAGTCCATTGTGGCAGTTTTTTGGTTTCTCTCCACTCCTCCACTGCTAGCGATTGGCGGATATTTTCTCTGCATGCACTCGACTCGTCATATGCAAAAGTTAATGTCTCAGTTTTACTCAACTAAGGAGAGTTCCATATTTTTCAAACAAGTAAAAATGCACATCGACTCATTAGCTTTTGGCCTCCCAGCCATTCTCTTTGTGGTAGCTTGGGCACTCTTTTTAGATTCAGGGTCCCTCATCCAGAAGATCGCCTATACATCTATTGGATTTTACCTAATCTCCACTTTACCTCACCATATTTTAGTTAGTAAGATGCTCAAGGAAATTGGGGTTCGCAATCAGGCATAGACGTCTTGGTTCCCTGAATCTACTGAAAGTTCTTGCGATGGGGCACGATTAGTCGATACGCTTTCCAGCAACAAAGGCCTTTCGCCAGCGCGTGATCGTGATGTTACCAAAGACTCCGGCATCCCAGAATGGATCTTCGCGGACGAAGGTTTCGACTTCTTTACGGGTTTCAAATTCTACCAATAGAATTCCACCATGGGCGGTGGCTCCATCGTCCTGCAGCATCGCTCCGGCTGCGACGAGGTGAGCCCGATTGTGGTCGAGATAACGCTTGTGGGCGTCTTGATGAGTAGATCGCGTGGTAGCACTGCCTTCCGCGTCCTTGGTGATGATTGCAAAGGTCATGATGGTTCTCTCTTTAAAATTTAAAGAGGCGGAAGCTTCACTCCAATTTGTTCAAAGATGCCGCGTGGCGCCCCCCCCGGAACGGGATCAGGTCGGATCTCAGTGAGTCCATTTTCTTCCACCTGATAATAAAAATAGTGTTCGGGGATAATAACCGCGCGTCCTGTGGCAGCATACGCGTCGAACCCTGGAAATTCGAGTGTTTGGGTGTGGGTTCCTCCCTGCCTCCACTTAACTCCAATCGCTCCATCCTCGCGTCGGACCGGAGGGTCGTGCTGGTAGCTCCAATCCAGAAAACCCCGGTAGAGAGCGCTGAGAAATGCGAGGATTTCGTCGTAACCCATCGTTTTAGCCGGCGTCACGAATTGGATCTGTGGCGCGAAACTTGTACCAATCTTTTCAATGTCGTGAGATTTCAAGCCGTTAATATAGAGTTCTAGAGCATCAGGAATTTTAGTCAAAGGTCTCATGGAGGGTTACTATTTGATTTTTAGCTCTTCTATTGTCCAAGGTTTTTTGCGGTAAGCGATTGAAGCTCGAACTTCTTTTACTTTTGCTATGTCAATCTCTGGAGATTGATTGGTCCATGCGGTTCTTGCATAGTTGAGCACATCGGCGATCTCTTCGTCCTTTAAAAGTAATCCGTGCCCGGGCATGACTCCGTTAAACTTTTCCCCACCAGCCTGGAGCTCTCCCTGCAGCCCTTTTAGGATGATTTTGATAGGTAATTCCGAATCGCCTAGAAGGCGCTTCGACCCTGCAAGCGGTGGAAAAGCGCCGGGTAGTCCTGATCAGGTCACCATTTCTGGACCACTTTGAATGTTAGGCTCAGGCCTTGGATGGTTCATGGCAAATTGATTAGGACTCTGGAAGCCTAATTTGCTGTGTGGATGCACTCGATTGTAAAGAAGGCGCCATTCTTCAATGACGATTTGAGCCTCCAGGACGCTCAAAAAATCTTCCTGGTTCAGGCATTCATCTCGCAATCGATTGTGAAAACTCTCCACATGACCATTTTGCCAGGGGCTTCCTGGATCAATATAGAGCGACCTAATTCCCAGATCCTTAAACCAACTTTGAACCTCTTTCGCGATGAACTCGGATCCATTATCACTCCGGATGCATTGGGGCACACCACGCTCACTCATTACTTCACTTAATGCATTGAGGATATCACCACTTCGGAGCCTTCGTTGCGCTCGGATGGTCAGGCATTGACGGGTATATTCATCGATGAGGGTCAAGAGCTTCAAAGGAACTCCATTCTCAGTGCGGGTGTGCACAAAATCCCAGCTCCAGACCTCATTCACAGAGCCTGCTTTGGTTGGGAGTGCTGTTGAAGTTCCTCCTCGTCTTCTACGAGGCTTCTTGCCTTTGATTCCCAGCCCTTCCAGTCTCCTGACTTGCTGAACGAGCTTTCGGCCAACCTTCCATCCTTCACGCATCAACAGCGCTCTGATTCGACGATATCCATAGCGGGGATACTTCCGACTCAAAGCGATGATGCGCTCAATCAGTTTCTTTTTCCCATCGCCTCCACGCTCACGGTAGTGCCAGCTCGAACGTGACAAACTCAGGTAACGGCACGCACGACGCACCGAGCAGAGACCTGATTCAACAACCGAGGACACTAACCGCTTCTTAGCGGAGGCGCTTACCACTTTTTTTTCAAGCTCTCTTCCAACACACGGTTTTTGAGCAGCTCGTCGGCGAGCATCTTTTTGAGTTCCCCATTTTCGTTCACGAGTTCCTTGAAGCGTTTGGCGTCAGCCATCTCCATTCGACCATATTTTCGTCTCCATCGATAAAAGGTCTGCACGCAGATATTCTCTTCACGGCAGACCTCTTCGACGGTCTGACCACCGTCGGCCTTGCGGATGATTCGGATGATTTCCTCGGTCTGATGTCTCTTCTTTTTCATGTCTTAGTTTAGGTTCTACGAACCCAAACCTAACATCTCAAATGGTCCAGTTTTTGGAGGTCAGATCAGGACCTGTAATTCTAAGTCTTCATTCTTGATACAACAGATGACACTATAGCCGCCGCTATATACTGCTCCGCCCTGAGCGCCAAAGGTCTTGGTGGAGGAAATAAATTCCAAATCAAAAGGTATTGGAAACTCCTTAAAGGGCGCCAACGAAGTTTCAGTTTCTGCAGACATTAGTCTGTTACCTTTGACGGTATTAACCGCATCAATAAAATCTGTCTTATTCATATATTTTCATTTTTTGATCCAATTAATTGACTGCTTAGCGGTAGCCTAAAAAAAGGACGGTTTAATCATTTTCTCTAGAAACAATACAATCTCCGATCAATGCGATTTGCTTACACAGCCTTTGTCGGGTTAGTTTAGCGTTAATTTTCTCAGTAAGAGAATTAGACATTAAAATAAAGCATTCGAATCCTGAATCCTCGTTAAAATCATTTGCACTAAAAGACGATAAAGCTTCCTGCCGCAACTTCGTCACTTCATCGAGAAGGCGCTCCAGTTTGAGAATCTCATCTTCACTAGCGCCCCCTTCATCGAGCTTGATTTGGTCGTTTTCTATATTTAATAATTGGTGCAAATAAAGATCTAGATGATGACCAGATCTTATCTGTTTGCGTTTCCTGCCCCATCGGAAAATAAAGTAAAAGGCAATAATAATAGAGACCAAAAAGGATCTCATGCCCTCAGTCGCCTCTACGAAATCGGGATTAAGGGGGGGCTTTAACTCTGGTTCAAAAAAATGAAGTGCCCCCTCATGCGTTGGGATCGCGCCCTCAGAGATTGCATATTCATTTCCTCTCAGACGCAAATCTGTGAGGCCTTGACTCGAAATGAATTCTGGATCCATTAAAATCTCGGTCATTAATGTTGCCATTGATGGGCTGACATTCTTATTGCAAATGAGCTGGGCGTTGACCGCAACCGTCGCAATGTTCTGTGCCGGAAGAACTTTAGGGTGAACCCCATAAAATCCTGCTGGAATTGAGTAACTATCAAATTCAGGATTTTGATCCAAAAGGGATTTCACCAAAGGGAGTCCCTTTATAGTGGTCTCTTCCTTATTCGTCATTTCCTGCTGAATCGAAGCGTTTTTTTCAGTAGTAATTAGAGCTAAATCAATGCTCCCATCTTTCATCTTTTGTTTCGTTTGCTCGTAACTGAGGTAATGCGGTTTCATTCTAGTCTGGGACCCTTCATAAAATTCGAGAATCGCATGACTAGTCACTGCATTCCCTGAATCTTTTTCACCCATCGAAACATTAATCAGTTTTCCGTCAACAGCCCCTTCTAAAAACGGATTAAATCCAAGGCCCTTCCGAACATGTGCAATCATCACCTCGGGGAAAACATTAGCAACCGTTCTCACATCCGGATACTTAGTAAGACTTTTAATTGCGTTAGATTGAAAAAGCGCAAACTGAACTTCTCCTGAATTAATTGATCTTATATTTTCAATCGAACCGGCAGACTCAACATACTTAACTTTTACTCCGTAATCCTGCTCAACTCTCCCCCCTAGAGCCTTCGCTATTTCAAGATAACGGCCACCCTCTCTTCCGGTAGCAATGGTAATTGAATCAGGAAGTTGTTGATATTGAATGAGTTTCTGAATTCCTAAAGGAATAAGAATGATCAGAGAAAAAATGCAGATTATCTTTGCGGAACGTTTCATTAGATACGGGAGTTAGTCTAAAGAGCTCTTGTCTCGTTAATAAGCTTTTTTTGGCGGGAAGGTTGTGAATTTACATTTAGGCCGTAGCTGATCTTTGAGGGGTGCTTTTATATTTATCTGTGATTATGTCGAAGTGAACCGCCGCGAGGTATTACAATTTGAGTAGGTGTTTATAACACAGGGAAGAGAACATATCCTAGTTTTTCATGCGTGCTAGAGGCTGGCTTTGTGTCATAAGAAGTAGTTTGGCTTTGAAGTTGTATTTCGACCGGAACGGATTGGGTTGGGTATCCCGCTGACAAGGTCTTTTACAAAAAGAATTAAGGTTTATAATAGTGAGAATCTCGAAATTGGGTTTGAATATTGAAGGATCAATTAGATCTTTTTATGACTACAAATAAAGATAACGCCTCTGAGTTCAGCGAACTATCACTCTTTGAAATTAGCCCGTCTCTCGCATCATTTTTACCTGAGGAGTTTTGCACTTCGAATCAAATTGCGTTACTCGATGATCCGTCCTCCAACGACACGAAAAAAAATAAGAGTAGGTGTCCTTGATATAGAAGACCAAGACCTCATAGCCAAAGCACAGGAAATTATCGGAGAAAAAATTGAGCCCGTTCAATTTAATGATTATGAAATCAGGAAGGCACTCTCTCTGATCTATAATATTGAAGTCGACTCAAACGCAGGCCCTAATCTCCAGTTGAGTAGCTCATCAGAGATTGACTTTTCTAAAGACCGTAGTCCAAACCTCATTCTTCAAGACATATTGAGTATCTCACTTCAAAGAAGAGCCACAGACATCCATCTAGAAAATTACAATGAAGACGTAGACATGCGGCTAAGAATCGACGGTGTCCTACATCAAATAACGACTTCACTTCACTAGAAGAGATATTGCTGAGGATAGGACCCAAGTTTCCCCATGCCAATTAAGCGAAGCTACGAATAATTCAAATTGCATGAATTACGAGCAATTTGCTTTTAGCGGGAGGGTCTTAGTGTCGCCTTGGGGCCGGAGCGGGTGCGGAGTAAGGGGGTGAGTTGCGGCTGCTGATCCTTCCACTCTACCTTAAAGAATCACGACGATTTCCTCGGTTACCTTACGGGCTGTGGCCCTGGCAACTTCCACATCTGGTCCACGAGCGAGAGCCACAGCCATGCGGCGTTTTCCTGCAACCTTGGGTTTGCCAAAGAGGCGGAGTTGGGTGTCAGGCTGAGCGAGTGCAGTGGAGATATTATCAAAACGAACATTTTCTGAATGTCCCTCTACAACAAGTGCGCAAGAGGCGCTGGGGCCATGCTGCTTGATGTTGGTGATAGGTAGACCAAGAATCGCACGGGCATGCAGTGCAAACTGGCTCAAATCCTGAGAGATCATAGTCACCATACCTGTGTCGTGAGGACGCGGCGATACTTCGGAGAAAATAACTTCGTCATTTTTGACAAACATTTCGACACCAAAGAGGCCATAGCCTCCAAGGTTTTGGGTAACCGCTGCTGCCATTTCTTGGGCGCTTTCCAGAGCAGAAGCGGACATCGGAGCGGGTTGCCAAGATTCACGGTAATCACCATCAACCTGGATATGTCCAACAGGAGAACAAAACGAGGTACCTCCCACGTGCCGAATCGTAAGGAGTGTGATCTCGTAATCAAACTCAACAAATCCTTCGACAATCACTTTTCCGGCGCCTGCACGCCCTCCTTCTTGAGCGTATTTCCAAGACGCCATCACGTCATCTTGATTTTTTACGGTGCTTTGACCTTTCCCTGATGATGACATAATCGGCTTCACAACACAAGGGAGGCCAATCTTCTCAATAGCTGCCATATAGTCTTTTTCGGTGGCTGCGAAGGCGTAGGGAGATGTCTTGCATCCGAGTTCCTCCACCGCCATGCGACGAATACCTTCGCGATTCATGGTGAGTTGAGTTGCTCGTGCCGTCGGAATTATCGTTGCTTTTCCTTCGGATTCGATTTCAGCCAGAGTATCGGTAGCGATGGCTTCAACTTCAGGAACAACAAGGTCTGGTTTTTCCAGTTCAATAACGCGACGAAGCTCATTACTATCCAGCATCGAAAAGACGTGTGAGCGGTCAGCAACTTGCATGGCCGGAGCATTCTCGTAGGAATCACAGGCTATGACTTCGATACCATAGCGCTGAAGTTCAATGACAACTTCTTTACCCAGTTCTCCGCTGCCACAAAGCATAATTTTTTTTGCTGAAGAGGTAAAAGGAGTTCCAATCATACCCTTGAGAGTGACCGCTAAATGAGATAATTCAATCTCGAAGATTCATTAGTTATCATTCTTGCTTTTCATCCTGCCTCAAAAAATCTCTCAGGAGCCGCCTCAGTAAGCTGTCCCCTTGTTGGGTAGGCTCCGGCCAAGGTCAGGAAGTCGTGGCGTTTCATTAGATGACTGTTCCTGAGAAGGTGACGGTGAAGGTATGGTCTTTTTCGTAGTCGCCACGGATCGGAATCGCCTCGCCACGATTCCCCTTCATAGGAGCGACGCCTTTGTTGAACTTGATGAGAATGAAATTATCGGCGATGACGGGGTTGAATTCCTCCCCGGAAAGAAGTTTTACGTTGCTGATGCGTTTCGGTAGAAGTTGGATGACGGGTCGATTGTCCCAGTCGCCGCGTTTGTTGGCGGTAACGGTAAAGGTGTAGATGCCGTCTTTTTCACTGAGGGTCTGGGTCCAAGGTAATCGCCGTTTTGGCATGCGCGCCTCCCAAGCGGGGTCGCCGTAGAGCACGACCACATCGCGATCGCCGCTGAGACCGCGGATACGCTTTCCGGCTTTTGCCAATCTCTCAATATTGTAGTTGAGGGCGATTTGATTGGCGTGATGCGCCTCCGATAAACTGAAACGCCCCGCCTGCAATTCCGAAAAGTAGTCCTTTACGCCCCAACCGCCGTAGCCGTAGCCGGTAGGGATGGTGTAGCCCACCATTTGATTCACGCCAGCGGAGTGCATCAGCGCTAGCGCCATACATTCGCGATTGGAAACGTGCGCGATCAGACAGTTGCCCACGGGTAGGTAAATCTTTGGATTGGGCGAGTTAACGTCATGACATTCGCCCGATGAATCTTGACCATAGAGCTGACCGTTTTTGCACTTGAAGTAGCCATTGCGATAGCTGAAACCCAGTTGCCAATTACGTTCTGTAGCGTGGCCGCTGGTGATGAAGACGTCGGGCTTGTAGTCGTTTAACGAATCGACGATGAGCTTGGTAGTGTCTTGGGGGCAGGACTTAGGGACGACGGCTTGACCTGAGACTTTGTCCCACATGGCATTGGCTTTTAGTTCGTTGAACATGACGCCTTCGTCATAGGCATCCAAAGGTGAACCGACCGTCCCGGTAAGGGCGCGTTTTACAGCTAGCGGCTCGGCATGCTTGGCTATGCGCAAAGCGTCAGCCGGGTCATATCCTGTGACGATGGCCCAGATGGTGTCGGGGTAGGGATCAGCGTCCAGTTGACGGGTGAGTCGATGGGCGGCGGCCACGAAAGCACGCCCCGCATCCTCCGGCTTGGCGACGATGCAGGTGTATTTCGGAAACGCCGCTTGCAACGCCGGGAGGCTTTCCGAAAGACTGTTCTCGTATTCGATTACAATGCCGTCGTGCTTGCTGCTCAGCGCCTCGATGACTGGTGCCCAATCGGCGTGCGCATGGGTAGCCTTGCTTACCACTATGGCATAGCCGTTGGCCGCTTGTAGTCTCGCGGCAGAGGTCAAAAAAAGAGCGATTCCGATAAGTCTCAGTGTATGTTTGATATTCATGGTCGCAAAGGGGCTAGCTGGTTACATATTCGCATTAGGAGCAGAGTAGGAGGGAGGAGTTTATGTTTCAAAGCCTCTTTAAGTCGATTGCGATTTTTTCACCTTTCGCCGTAATGATTCGAATGGTGAACAAGTTTTCATTAATAAGCTCATAGCTAAGCTTTCTATGAGATTCTTCAGTTACTCCAACAAAGGTCACACTCTTATTGCCGATCCGAGATAACTTAAGAACCTGAGGTTTTTCCGATCTTGGTTTTAGCGATGAATCAAATAGGTTTAATCTGAGTTCTAAAGATTGCTTGATCTTCTCGATCTTTATGAGTTCAACAAATTCGGTTGTTGTTCCTTTGGTTAGTCTTACGACTGCAGTAATGGTCTTTGCTTTTGGGGGAAGCCAAGATTCCTCTAAAAGACTCTCGCCGACTGGACCTTGCCAGTTTCCGGTCATCCAATTGAGCTGTTCAATTGAAGAAACCTTGGGTGATTTTATTTCAATCTCATTAGAAAAGCCAAAATCAAAGAGGCTAAAGAGTATGATTATAGAAAAGAATAGCTTCATGTGTTCAGTATTATGAGAAGAAATACAATTAAAGTAAGACTAAAACTATTATAACTTTATGGATTTTCTTTTGCCGTAGGGTCCATGAGGTCCCATTTGGACTGTAGCAGAGAGGGCGTCGGACCGGAGCGGATTGCGAAAAAAGAGGTTAGCAGGTTGCCGTAGCACGCGAATCAGTGGTCGCTAAAGATAATGTCCGGTTTTCTTATTGCTTTTCCTTTTTGGAAAAGTGGATTGCGCCGATGTCCCATGGACCGGTTTTTGGTAGTGGGTTGCTGGCGAAATCTGTTTCGTAATGCTGTCTCAGGTTTAGCCCTTTACCGCGGAGAGGACTATCGGTGCGGAGGCGGAAGTCTTTACCCTTAATGTCAACGAGTAGGGGGTTGCCATCGCTCTTCGGTCCGTCGACCTGCCAGAACCAGCAGTTCTTCGACATGACGCGTTCTTTCTTTTTGTAGGGTCCGCCTTGGAAGCATCGTTTTGTTCCGACGTAGAGATTGTTGCGGAAGGTAATCCCATCGAATGCAGTGTAGACAATGTCGTACATGTTCGAGCCGAATCCTTCCGTGCGGATCACGGTGTTATTATCGAAAGTCGTGTTGATGCAGGGCGCGTGCATGTAAACGAAGCTCTGGCCATCGTAACTGACGTTGAAGGCGATGCGAAGGTTGTAAACCTTCTGGACGAATGGATTGTAGTCAGCCTTCCAGCTTGATTCAAAGAAGCCGGCGTTGCCTTCAGTGTAGTTGTGGTGAATGTGGACATTCTTCTTGTGATACCGACCGTCATCCAGTTCGATTGCACCGCCGTCAGATCCATACGGGCTGCTGATGGTCAGGTAGTTCTTGATGGTGTTGTAGGAGACTTCTTGGTTTCCGATCCCAAGCTGAATCCCCATTGGTCCCCACCCACCTTTAGCGCCAGGCTTCGTCCACAGTGGGTGACTCGGGCCGTCCATGGTGTTCTTCGTAATGAGTGTGAATTCGCCCGTCGACTGGATACCTTTGGTGCACTTGGTAAAGGTGTTCTCGCGAATGACGTTGTGCTTGGCGCCGAGCATGTTGAAGACTGCCCCCATCTTAAAGATGCTCTGTAGCCGGTCCGCGTTCTTGGTCGGCGGCGTGTCGTGGAAGTGGAGTTTCTGGATGATCAGGTAGCTACCCGAGATACGAATGCAGTTACCATTCATATTTAGGTCGTTTGGGTTGGTAAACTGGGGCGCCTCACCTTTACCGTAAGCCGTCAACGTGATCGGCTTCTCTATCGTGCCGGACTCCGTGATATGGATAGGCCCGTTGAACTGCGATCCACACTTGAACATGACGAAGTCGCCGGGCTTGAGTTCCGCCTCCTGTGCCATGGTATGCGACTTCCATGGCTTGGCCTCAGAACGACCTTTATTCCCATCATTACCGTTCTTGGAATCCACGTAGTAAGTCGACGCAACGACAATTCCCGATAGTAACTGGGATATTAGCAATATTAGATTGAGTGCTTGTCTATTCATACAATTGGAGAGATGGGTTCGGAAGGATTTGTTCTTCGTCTATTCCGTGAACTGAAACGAAAATAAATCGGCCTGATTCAGGACGAAACGAAGATGAATCGGCTTGCCTGCAAGATCATCTAACTCCTCTCCACCCTTCCATGTGACCCCAGCGTCAATGTCATCGTTCGAGAGCGGATCGCAGTCTTCTAAAGCGAAACCTGGGATCGGGTGTTTTTCACCATCCAAAATTTCAACACGAATTTCCCCAGGTTTCCCGAGTCGTGCGTTGTAATTCACGGTCAATTTGTTACCAGCGAAAATCAACGGTTTGGTGACGAGCTCTCCTAGTTCCGCCGTAGCGCGTACAGAGACAAAACCGTCCTTGCGGATTGTGAATCGGCGAACCCGGGGGAAGCTGCCGTCCTCGTGTGGGCCTTTTATACCTAAGTTCTCACTAGCATACATGGAGAGTTTATCTGGTTCTTCTGGGAGTTCTACCATCTCCTGCCAAAGATGGTTGGATCGGATTTTGTCGCGATCAGAAGGTGCCGACTTTGGAATGACGGGTTGTTCCATCCAGCGATAGAAGTGGAGGCCGTCGCGACTCGCCATCAGCATGGGGTCGACCGAACCATTGAACTGCGCCGGGAAGCCGAGGTAAATATGTGGTGCACGTTTATAGGGCTTCACCTCGTTGGTGTAGAGGTGCTCTAGCTCCGTTCCCGGCCGTCCGTCGTCCCGATGATAGATGAGCCACTGTGGCTCGGTCCAGTTAATGAAGTCTTTGGAGAAGGTCACTAGGATATCGCGTTTCCATCCTGGAGCCTTGATTCCTGATTCGCCTGATTCGTTACGTAGATGACGGAAGTAGACGGCGTAGCGTTTTCGTTCCGTATCCCAAAACCCCTGATTACAGGAGTCTAAAGAATAATCGTTACTAACAATCGGCCCGTCGCTTGCGACTTCCCAGCGAATGCCGTCAATGGATTGGTAGGCATAGAGGCCAGTCTTCCCGCAATGGTGTCCTTGTCCACTAAACCCTTTGTATCTTGCCGCGGCCGGTGCTGCCGGATTCGTGTCTATGAATGGGTTGAATTGATGGGTAGCGATCCAGTCTCCGCTATCTTTGGCTTTAAAAGTGGTATCGTCAAAAAGGACGTTGTTTTGCTTTGATCCAATCCAGTTGTAGATCCCAAGATTGGGTTTTTCGAAGGTGCGTCCATCCTTGCTGATCGCGTAACAGAGACGGCCACCCGCAATTTTCATTTTTTTGTTCCACTCATAGGAGTGGTGTCCCATATACCAAGCTTTAATCACGCCGTTGTCCTGAATGTATTTTGCATACCGACACCAAGGTCCCTCCCAATCGGCATCATGAGTCATGGCGACATTAGTGGTCTTATTGGTCGCAGGAGTCATCGCAAACATTCGTCTCTTAGCGCTGCCGCTCAGGGAGCCTAGGATGTAGTTGTCGACGAACAGCTCTCTGCGTGAACCGATTTTAAGTGGGTTCGAATCCAAAGTGGGTGCTTCAAAAGCGATGGGTCGACGGGCTAGCTCCCGCTTTGTATTTCCGTCCGCAAGTAGGACTGTTGCGTGTCCAAGAAAGAACAGAAAAGCCAAAAGTATGTAGGTTTTTGCGTGTGTAAATCGTCTCATTCCATTACTGTAATCAAGGTGCTTTCGGCGGAAGGGTTTTGAAGTTGTTTTTGGACTTGAGCGAAGAGGAAAGAAAGGATGGGTATTAGCTCGTAAAGGCTTTTACACAGAAGGAACTTACTTCGGAGTAGCCTCGCCATGTGGGTAACGGTAGTCGGCTTGATTGTTAGGGGTGACCTGTTTGGTCGTGCCTTTATCGGGCGTAAAAAGGAAGATTTTTCGACCAGCGTGGTAGACGATTGCCGATTGATCGCGTGTCCAGCGCGGGTAGGCAAACCAGATCTTTTCTCCTGCCTTGTTTGCGAAGGGTTTGAAGTTTGTCATCGCAGGTGTTCTCACATTGAAGTCAGCAAGATAAAGGGTACGACCAGGGATGGTCTTCTTAAATCCCTTTTGATATTCAAAACAGACTCGCTTTTCATCTACCGAAAGACTGATGCGAGCCAGGATTCCTTCTTTGTCGAGTTCACACTGAATCCGTTCATACTTTGGTATGCCCTTGAGGTTTGGAGACATCAGATAGTAGCCTGGCCCTTGTTTCGGCGGATTTGCCCGGACGAGGATTCGGCCATCTTTAAGACAGCTGAAAGCCCAAGTGTTAAACTCCTTTGGAGTGAGCGCGATTTCCTCGCCGGGCTTTGCTCTAATTTTGCTGGCGAATACCCGATATCTCTCGCTACCGGGTGTGCGACGATTCCAGATTGGGGTGTTACTTCCGTCGCGGGTCCAGGTCTGGTTGAAGTCGGTATGAGCGCCGTCGGTGAGCTGGTGAAACTGACTTCCATCCACATTGATGATACAAATAGCGGTTTTCCAATTGCTAACTTCTTTTGCATTCACGAGGCGACGAAAGAAGACGAGCTTGTCGCCGGTCTTTGACCAAGATGGTTTAAAATCCCAGTGACCTTGCGTGATTGGTTTGACTTCGGGAGTGCCAAGGATGTTTACGTGAATCTCGCCGTTTTTATAATAGGCTACACGATGTTTATTCTCTGCACCTTGGGCATCATTGAACAAACAGTATCCGATGAGGAGCGGTGAAACGGATGTGAGGATTCGAAGGGAAAAACGGTGAGTCATGTGTCGAGTTGATAGGGGGGTTAAGAAGGGGAGTAAATATTACTCCTGAGACGTCGTTCAGAATATTGAAGAGTGCTCCTCTTAGGAGCCAAAAAAATCTCTTACCGCATTAATTAGGACGTGGGTCGAGATTTTCCCTGGTGTGGTGGCCTCTAACCTCTAGAGGAAATAACACTAACCACAAATCCAAGCCTGATATCAGATAGTTTGAGTTTGCAAGCTCCTCCGTTTCAGACAACTCTACCCTTAGATCTAACGAGAAACCATCGATGAGCGAAGAATTACCAGCAGTAGGCTTTCTAGAGTGATCTGACCTCCAAAAACTGGACCATTTGAGATGTTAGGTTTGGGTTCGTAGAACCTAAACTAAGACATGAAAAAGAAGAGACATAAGACAGAGGAAATCATCCGCATCATCCGCAAGGCTGACTCGGGCCAGACCGTGGAAGACGTCTGCCGTGAAGAGAATATCTGCGTGCAGACCTTTTATCGATGGAGACGAAAATATGGTCGCATGGAGATGGCTGACGCCAAACGCTTCAAGGAACTCGTGAACGAAAATGGGGAACTCAAAAAGATGCTCGCCGACGAGATGCTCAAAAACCGTGTGTTGGAAGAGAGCTTGAAAAAAAAGTGGTAAGCGCCTCCGCTAAGAAGCGGTTAGTGTCCTCGGTTGTTGAGTCAGGTCTCTGCTCGGTGCGTCGTGCGTGCCGTTACCTGAGTCTGTCACGTTCGAGCTGGCACTACCGTGAGCGTGGAGGCGATGGGAAAAAGAAACTGATTGAGCGCATCATCGCTTTGAGTCGGAAGTATCCCCGCTATGGATATCGTCGAATCAGAGCGCTGTTGATGCGTGAAGGATGGAAGGTTGGCCGAAAGCTCGTTCAGCAAGTCAGGAGACTGGAAGGGCTGGGAGTCAAAGGCAAGAAGCCTCGTAGAAGACGAGGAGGAACTTCAACAGCACTCCCAACCAAAGCAGGCTCTGTGAATGAGGTCTGGAGCTGGGACTTTGTGCACACCCGTACTGAGAATGGAGTTCCTTTGAAGCTCTTGACCCTCATCGATGAATATACCCGTCAATGCCTGACCATCCGAGCGCAACGAAGGCTCCGAAGTGGTGATATCCTCGATGCATTGAGTGAAGTAATGAGTGAGCGTGGTGTGCCCCAATGCATCCGGAGTGATAATGGATCCGAGTTCATCGCAAAAGAGGTTCAAAGTTGGTTTAAGGATCTGGGAATTAGGACGCTCTATATTGATCCAGGAAGCCCCTGGCAAAATGGTCATGTGGAGAGTTTTCACAATCGATTGCGAGATGAATGCCTGAACCAGGAAGATTTTTTGAGCGTCCTGGAGGCTCAAATCGTCATTGAAGAATGGCGCCTTCTTTACAATCGAGTGCATCCACACAGCAAATTAGGCTTCCAGAGTCCTGATCAATTTGCCATGAACCATCCAAGGCCTGAGCCTAACATTCAAAGTGGTCCAGAAATGGTGACCTGATCACTGTTGATTATCTGCCCTCTCGTGTCCCATGCAGCCGAGGGGTTCACAACAGTTTTTGACGGAAAGGACCTTTCGAAGATTGAGACTACCGGTAATTGGAAGATCCAGAAAGATGGCTCACTTTACCTGGAGCCAAGGCCCGGCGAGAAGGGGTGGACGCGTTACGGTTCCTATTTGTGGCTCAAGGATGATTACAAGGACTTTGTTTTCGACTTCGAGTATAAGCACGAAAAAGGAGGCAATTCAGGTCTCTATTTTAGGATTTACGATGAGGCTGACCCTACTGTTCACGGCTTCGAGGTTCAGATTCTTGATTGCTTCGGCAAGAAGAAGCTTGGTCAGCATGACCTTGGAGGAGTGATCCAGACTGCCGGGCCGCTGGCTAATGGCTCGAAGCCTGCCGGTGAATGGAATCGTATGGTGGTGACAATGAAGAAGGGGAAATTGAGCGTCGTTTTGAACGGTAAGACAGTACAGGACAAGCTGGATCTGGCGGCCAGTAAACCAAAGAACAAAAAGTTGGCGGATTCGGGTAAGATCGCCATTCAGGATCACGGCCAGAAGTTTTGGGTGCGTAACTTGAGGGTCAAGAGGTTATAGCTCAGACTCCTCTGTCGGCCGGGCTTTGACAAGACGCTTGGCGAAGTCGTGCGGTTCCTGCTCGTGTTCTGGGCGAGGGGCCTTCGTGATTGGGCGGATAAGGGTTGTCTAGGAATTCCCCCCGGTGGTCTTGGCTAGAAACTTCTGATCTATTTTGCTGTATTACCCATCAAATCAAATAAAACTATACGTATGAAGCTAAGATCTATTCCCTCCGCCTTACTCGTCGCTGCAACATTCAGTTTTTCGGCTGCATACGCTGGCGAGATTCAAATCAAAGATGGTCAGACCATCGGATTTCTCGGTGACTCCATCACGGCTGCTGGCGCTCGTTCAGGCGGCTATTGTAATCTTTTTATTCAGGCCCTCAAGGCTGAGGGCATCACCGCCAAGCCAATCTATAAAGGAATCGGGGGCCACAAATCCAACCAAATGCTCGAGCGTGTCGATAGAGATATTTTGCAGCACAAGCCTGACTGGATGACTCTTAGTTGCGGGGTTAATGATGTGTGGCACGGTAAAAACGGGGTGAACCTCGAAGACTACAAAAAAAATATAACAGCGATAGTCGATAAGGCTCAGGCCGCTGGCGTCAAGGTGTTGATTCTCACATCAACGATGATCAAAGAGGACCAGAGCGGCGACCTGAATCAGAAGCTTATTCCCTACAATGATTTTCTGCGTGAACTTGCCAAAGAAAAGAAGTGCCTGCTCGCTGACCTCAATGCAGATATGCAAGAAGCGTTGAAGACCGCTCCTGCCGATCGCCCCAAAGGAAAAAAACTCACAGGCGACGGGGTCCATATGAACCCTCATGGTAATGTCATGATGGCGCGCGGTGTTGCGAAGGCCTTGGGTTTCAGCGACGGACAACTGGCTAAGATCGTAACGAGGTAGTCAATGAGTTCTTCCCAGTAGCAGGCGGTCGAAAGACCCTTTGCGCAACTGCATGTCAATCTCTGCGTCGGGGTTATAGATCGGCCAAAGATTGCTTGCCATATTACGTTTAAGGGTTTGCTAGAAATCCCCTTAGGCTGGGAAGGTTGCATCAGCCTCGGAATCATACATCCACTTAAGGACCACCCACAGGTCTGATAAAGGCTAGGACATCAGGGTGTGGCTAATCTGAAGTAGTTTTTCGAAATCTCGGTCGCCGAGAACACCATTTCGCGATCTCCTTGAGAGTTGGGAATGTTTTGCCAAGAACTAGGGGCCAAACTTTCCGAGTGTTGTAGAACCGCGTCTGTGTTCTCCCAGCTTAAGGTGACCATGCCATCGACGGGGCCATTAATGGTAATTACTCCTAGATTAGAGGATAAAACCTCGGGCTCGTGCACCATATTACCGAACTGGTCCACGGGCAGGGGATAATTTCCAGTCTCACGGATATAGCGGATGTGATTATTCTGGAAATCGGCTTCGCTATCCTCGCCATTGATGGAGAACTTGTATTCTATTCTCTTAGGTTGGCCGGCTAGGGCTTGGAATTTGATGCTGTAGATTCCATCCCCCTCCACGGCATCTCCTGATTCGGCAGTTCCATCGTCGAGGAGTTCGAACCCATCCGGTGGAAATGACCATTCCCACCAGGTGAATTCGGAAAACTCACCATTGAGGTAGACCCTATCCGTTTCCAAATTAAAGGGCGTCCCATTCAAGGCGAGAGCGTTGTTCATGTTTACTGAAATGACGATCTTGGTGTCTTCGGTGAGATTTGAACCAGGTCCAATATCGCTAAAGTAGCGGATAGGAAGGACCTGGAGGGCCTGCTCCGCTAGGATAAATTTCCGGTTACTTCCATTTTCCCACTGTCCACCGTTATAGACGTATTTGTATTCGACGCTGTCGCCGGGAGCGATGGATTTGATGGTAGTAGATCCGGCGTAGATCGGCGATCCCTCCGATATGGGCTCAAGTTCGAATCCGGCCGCCCAGCTATTGAACGCACCACGCACCTCCAACCAATCGAACTCAGGCAGAAAAAGTCCGTCTTGAAGAAGTGGGTCCATATTGACCTGAAAAGTGACTTTGACTCCTCCGCCAGGGTTTGTCTCGAGATCATCAAAGAAAACGGTTTCGAGAATTTGCCCTCCAGCCTGATAGTTAAACCTGCGATTACCGTTTTCGCCTGTGCCTACGTTGCCTTCCCAGATGTCGCCGGAGGCAGCACTGCCGATAAAGAACTTGAAGTCAGCCTGAGCTCCGTCCGTCTCAAAAATATCGATCTCAGCTTCGTAGATAAAGTTACTGCCGGCCACAAAGGTTAAGTCAGTGCCGACCCAACTATTGAAGGGCCCCCGGACCAGAAGTAGATCGTTGCCCGGATCGTAGCGGCCAATCGCGATTTGAACCGACATGTCTACTCGGAAGGTAGTGGTCTGTGCTTCGGCGAGGAAAGAAAAGAGGCAAGGGAGTATAACCAAGCCGAGCTTAGAGAGGAAGCATCGCATTTCTTCAAGGTAGTGATGAGGGAGAATGAGGGAAGAGAAAATGAAGGGTCTACAAGGATTCGAAAAAACCTCTTTTGTTATTTAAAGAATTTGGGATTCTTTGATCAATGAAGGCGGTAGGTTCTTTCAAGGTTTTTAGCTCATTCTTTGGAATCCTATTTTGTGCTGGAGCACTTGCGCAGAATCCTGTTTCGCTACCGTCTAGTCCTCCCGAGAAAGAAGGGGTTCCCTCGGCTGCTATCTTGTCTTTTATCGAACGGCTGGAGAAAGATATTGATGCGGTTCATAGCTTTATGATTCTTCGTCGCGGCAAACGGATCGCGCAAGGATGGTGGGCACCATTTGATGAAACGACGCCGCATCTCATGCATTCGCTGAGCAAGAGCTTCACTTCTACAGCTGTTGGATTAGCGATTGAGGAGGGCCAGCTGTCACTTAATGATCCGGTGATTTCATTTTTTCCAGATGATACGCCAGCCGATCCAAGTTGGCAGCTCAAGGCTATGCGCATTCGGGATTTACTTACAATGACGACTGGGCATCGCAAGGAACCGCTACTTTTCAATACGGAGTCTCATTGGGTGAGGGCTTTTCTTCATTCGGAAATAGAGTTCAAGCCAGGAACTCATTTTCAATACAACTCCGCGGCTACCTATATGCTCTCGGCGATTGTGCAATCGGTTACAGGTGAAATGGTTGTGGACTATCTGGACGAACGTCTCTTTCAACCGTTGGGGATTAAGAAGCCTGATTGGGATCGCTCACCAGACGGAATCAATACGGGCGGTTGGGGACTCAGGGTCACTACTGAGGATATTGCGAAGTTAGGTCAGCTCTACCTTCAGAAGGGGATGTGGCAGGGGAAACGTATCCTTTCAGAAGCCTGGGTTCAGGAGGCAACCTCGAAACAAACTTCTAATGGGAGTAACCCCGATAATGATTGGGATCAGGGATATGGGTTTCAATTTTGGCGTTGTCGAAACAACTGTTACCGCGGGGATGGTGCATTCGGACAATTCTGCATCGTTATTCCCGAGCACGAAATGGTGGTCGCGATTACATCGGGAACGAATGATATGGGAGGGGTAATGGAAGCTGTATGGGAAATCCTCCTGCCGGCCATGGCGCCAAAGCCTATTGAGCCCGATACTACGATTTTGCAGTCTTTGGCTTTTAAATTGAATGGCTTAAGTCTCCCATTAGTTGAGGGAGAAGCACGGTCTCCAATATCGCAAAAACTTGCTCAGAGAAAATTTCAAGTTTTTGAAAATGAAGCTGGTGTTAACTCAGTCTCTTTTGACCTCCATGGAAAAGACCATTGGATTACCATGGAAATGGATCATGGAATGGAAACTCTTTACCTTGGAAGTGAGAACCATATCACTTCCAAATTGAACGATCACCTGCCTTATACACAAAATATGAGGAGTAGAATTGGTGCCAGTGGCGCTTGGGTTAAACCGAATGAGTATCAGGCAAAGATCTATCTTACCGAAACACCGGGAAGTATTATATATACGTTTCGCTTCGCTAATAACCGGGTGACTTGGACCAGCCAATTACGTCACTCGCTATTTGGGCCTAGGAATTTAGAGATCTTAAAAGGTAAATTCTAGAAGATTGCTTTCAAGTAAAATTGGGCGGGCTTTAAATAGCTTAAAGAGTTTTCAAAGCCTTCTTAAGAGACTTCCCAACTCTGCTGTGGGAAGATTTTCTCGGCTTTTGGAGCTGCCTTTAGAGCGGAACGGTGAGTGGATTTATTTCGTATTAGACTGTTCCTCTCGAGAGGCCAACGATTTTGATTCTACATCCTTGAGTGCCATAGATATTTCTTTTGGGCCCACTTTATCCCCAAAATCTTTTTTTAGCCATCTGACCAAGGATATGCTCAGTAGCAAGAGGATAGGGATTAGAGGGACTGAGCTCAGAACAGTAATTGACAATACAGTGTCCAGAGCACCGGTTTGTATTATGCCGGCGCTGATTAATGCCAATAAACCTGCCCATGCCAAGCGATTCCATCGTTTTGGCTCGGCACCACTTTCTAGGTTTTTAGCCGAGATACTAGAAAGGACATAAGCCGATGAATCAATGGTGGTGGCGTAAAAAACGATCGATAAGAGGGTGAATATAAACAGGGTGAATTTGCCAAAAGGCAAACTTTGTATGACCAATGCATTAACATATGACATGCCCTGATTACTCAAAATTTCGTTAACAGCAAGGGTTCCAGTGTTTTCCAAATAAAGCGAATACCCCCCCATCACTGCTAAGAACATCCAAGTACCCAAGCTCCCCCAACAGATCACTCCTAAAACCAATTGACGGATCGTGCGGCCACGAGAAATCCGGCCAAAGAACAATCCAACCATTCCGGTGTAAGCGAGCCACCATCCCCAGTAAAACCCAGTCCAATCCTCGGGAAAACTGCCATTCTGAATGGGATCTGTCCAAGTAGCTGCCCGTATAAGATTGTTAAACATCAACCCAATACTATTAACCGTGAGGTCCATAATAAATACGCCGGGACCCGCTATTAGAACGAAGAGAATAGCGAAAATAGCTAAGACAATATTAATGTTAGCAAGCACCTTAATGCCTGATTTCAGCCCGCGATAGACGCTAGCGCCAAATAATAATGTCCATAAGAAGAGAACGCTCATCTTAATGATCATATTGTCGGGAATTTCAAATAAGGTGGCTAACATTGCGGAGAGTAAAGGCACGCCCAAGCCAAGAGATGTAGCTACTCCACCAACAATTCCTAAGACGATTAAAATATCGATAATCGTTTTTATCTGACCACGTCCACGCTTTGGTAAAGCGCCATCACAGGCACTACTTATGCGAAGCACTGGATAGCGTTTCACATAGAGCATGTATGCAATCGGCACCGACGGCAGTGCATACATTGACCATGGGACGATACCCCAATGAAAGAGAGGATACATATGTGCCCACTCAAAAGACTTACTTGATCCGACCTCGATCCCTAGAGGTGGAGTTTGCAGGTAAAAGATCGGTTCGGCAAAACCCCATGCGATGACACTAGCACCTATCGCTGTGGTAAACATCATAGAGACCCAGTGGATATTGGAATATTCGGGCGGCTCATCTGGAGCACCTAATTTAACGTGAGCATAGCGTCCAAGGACCAGCCAAAGACAAAACGAAAAAGCACTGATGCCGACAATAAGATAAAGCCACAAGAAATTGGTCATTATAACATCGCGACCATCTTGCAGGATTTGTGAGGCTTCCTTAGGAAAAATTAAAAGGGGGATCGCACAAAGTAAAATAATGATTACGGCTACAATAAATACCGGCCAATCAACTTTTGGTTGAGAGTTGCTTATATTGTTACGATCCTTCAAGAAGTAGCTGGCTGCTAGGTGGTAGGGGTTTGCTCTTAACCGGAGGGGAATCTCCAATTAGACCGAAGTTGGTTGGAAAGAAAAGGGAAAAGGAATTTCTTGGATCAATTGGAAAGAAAGAAATAAGGATCCTTAAATAGTCTTAAACCGTCTTTAAATATTATGGAGCTCTGAGTTTTTTGGGCTAGATCGCAGAAGAAAAATACCCACGCTGTTTCCGAGATAACTAGACACGGCTTGATAGCAAGGCTTACGGCTCCTTCTCCTTCGCGTCTCTCCTAAGCCGATTTTTGACGCTAAGGTTTGCTTGTTCAGGCCTTTTAAAATGTAGCGCTGACTATTCCCGGTTTCATGATGATTGACTTTTTTTCAGGCTTTTAGCGCTCGTATCGTCCCGGTTAAGATCGGCAAACTCGGTTTGCATACGACTTGCATGGTCATATCCGCTAGCAAGGATACGATTATCTTCGACCGTTTCCAGCTTGGTGTATCTGGGATGATGGGAATCCTTGTATGGATCATTAGAGGCTGCATTATAACAGCAAATCATAGCCCAGCGTGGATGATCAGACTCATTGGCATCGGAAGAATGTAATGTGTTGGAATGGAAAAATAAGGCATCGCCCGGCTCCATTGTGACATGAACGAGATCCAGTCTCTTCTTTGCTTCTTCGACCCGTTCCATATCAGCTCCGGCCTGATCTCCTGAAAGAATATGGTTAATCCTACCCAACTTATGGGATCCTTTAATTACCTGCATACATCCGTTTTCAATCGTTGCCCGATCCACCGCTATCATAACACTACACAGATTTGGGGAGAGTACGCCATTCTGATACCAGTATCCATAGTCCTGATGCCACGCCCAAGCTCCGCCTACCTTCGCATCTTTTAATATCATTTTTGAATGGTAATGATATGGCTCGTCTTCGAGTATTTCTTCAACGCGATCGACCATCTTACGGCATCGGGCAAACATTCCGTAGATTCCATCACCTGGATGATTCCATAGAGCTAGGCGAACTGCATTGCCTTCTCCGTCGTCTCTTCGAGTGGATGATTTATCCATTTCGTTATCGCTACGGGCAGCTTGTCCAAGCAAGTCAATTTCGTCTTTGGAAAAGAGATTGCGAACCACGATGTAACCATCACGGTCATAATCGCTTAATTGTTCTTTTGTGAGTAATTTCATTTGCGACTTTTTTTTATACTTTGTTTTCAAGGTGTTAGGAATTCATTTTTATTGTGGTGGGTTTGTGGGCTGAAGAGGAGAAGGCTTGAATAATAAAAGAGTGTCATGTTTTTTCTGATGATTCAGACAGTGACAAGGCGAGAACCGAAATACGATTCACATTCATTTTAAAGATCTGCGTTTTAGCTTTTCAATGTTTTCACGGAGCTTAAATTTTCAAAGAAGTGAGAGTAGTCTTAATTAAAATCATTCGAAGCCTGTTTTACTTTTTATTACTGATTTCTGGTGTGGGAATTGTTCAGGCACAGGAGACTCTAAACAAAACACTTAATTTAGGCGGTCTTGATCGGCAATTCATTGTCTATTTACCCAAGAATTTTACTCATACAGAATCGCTTCCTGTCCTTTTCTGTTTTCACGGTGGAAATGGTTCAGCGGAAGGTATGATGAGCTTCACGGCTGATTTTCGTGCTCTTGCAGATGATCAACGATTTATCGTCGTTTATCCCCAAGGTGCAGTAATCCGTGATGAAAAGGACCCGCAAGGTTCATCTAATTGGAATACCATAGGACCGTATGACAATGGCACTGACGATATAGGTTTTACAGGAGCAATGATCGATTTTCTTAAAATGGATTACTCCGTAAATTCGAGTAGGATTTATGCATGTGGCTTTTCACTAGGGGGGAATTTCGTATGGGATCTGGCGTGTTACCTTGGTGATCGTTTTGCCGCAGTATCCTCCGTGGCAGCCAGTATGTGGCAGTGGACCCTTGAGGAATGCCCCAGTAATGATCGCGTAGGAATACTCTCAATCCATGGGACAAATGATTTTTATAATCCTTATAATGGAAACCAATACTCCATTTCGATGAACCAACTCAGTGAACACTGGGTTTTAAAAAATGGAAGTGAGGGGACTCCTGTAACTAGCCAGTTTGCTCCGGGGGTAACTCGATTTTTATGGAATAGAGGAGACGCTTGCTATGATGTTGCGCATTACCGTATCCAAGACGGGGAACATGTTTGGCCGTCTTTCGCTACCCAAGTAATCTGGGATTATGTTTCTCGTTACACCAGCTCAGGATTACTCGGATGCGTTCCAGTGGAGCTGTCTGTGAATTCTTATAACAAAGAAGCTGAGGAGGTCAGCGTCACCGTGAAAAATATTCCTGAGGGAAACTTTGAAATAAGAACCTCCACAGGTGGACAGCCCTTTCAACCGATGAGCCCCGGAATCAGTATCAATCAAAACACAGTTTTCCCGCTTACCATTTCTAAGGTCCGAGATGACAAACTCCTCTTGCAGGTCTGGAAAAAGGCTTTGTAGGCAGCCAAGAATCTATTTTATGAGATAGGTAATCTGAAGATGGCGGGAAGATTCTTTTGCAATAGGGACTTGTAGCTAGGTCTTTAAGCTTGAGGCGTTATCCTTTTAACTTAAATCGAGCGACATAGGCAAACGCTGTCACATAAAGATACTCCTCATTTTCGTCAAAACAGCAGTTAGTGATCGGATCCGGAAGCCTTATTGTCGCAAGCTTTTCACCTTCTGGGGAAATCACTAGGAGTCCACCCGGTCCTGTTGCAAAGAGATTCCCGCTTGAGTGCATCTTCATTCCATCAAACCAACCGGCGTCGGCTTCTCCATAAGGGCCTTCAAAAAAGACACCACCAGAACCGTCTTCCGCAGAGAAGCGCCACATTTTGGGGTCTTTCATGTCTGAGCTGCCAACATAGATCCATTTCTGGTCTGGAGAAAGCGCGATTCCGTTTGGTAGGTCCATTTCGTTGTTTACTAGAGATACTTTGCTAGTAGCAGCTTGGTAACGATAGATCCCGCAATAGGGAATCTCCCGTTTATCATCGACAAAGACCATCCCCTCTCCCGGGACACTGTTCGCGATGTCACAGTGACCATAGGGTGGGTCGGTAAAGTAGATGTCTCCGTTGGCTGCAATGGTCAGGTCATTCGGGCTGTTGAATCGTTTGCCTTCATAGGTTGCAGTCAGCGTCGAGAGGCCTTCCTGAGTGATGTTGTCAAAGGCCAGCTTGGCGAGCCTCCGGTCTCCATGCTGGCAGATAATGAGGTTACCTGCGGTATCAAGAGCAAGACCATTAGGGCCTAAGACCCCGCCCTCAAAAAATGGAACTCTTCCCGTATGTCCGCCAGGAGAGAGAAATACATCGGATTCTTTTTCCTCGGACCACTGGTGAATCTTATTCCCCTTCACGTCCGTGAAAAGAAGTGTCTTCATTGAAGGAATCCAGAGCGGTCCCTCCGCGATTTCAAACCCTTCCGCAAGAACTTGAAGCTTGACCGACCCGTCGAGAACCATTTCCAGATTAGGGTCATGAAGTTCAACTTGGCAGGTCAGGTTTTCCGGGGTCATTGCGCTGGCGTTAACCTCTGCTACCTTGCTTTCTTCCTTTTTCTGAGAGACGTCTGCTTTCTCTCCGCAGGAGCAAAGAAGAATCGAGAAACCCAATAATCGTTCTATACACCTTCCCTTTTTCATTCATCAAAAAAATAGAAAAAAGATCCTCGGGATCAAGGAAAAAGCGGCACCTAGGAAGTTACTTTTTTCGATACGATTTGGCATTCCTTTGACGGACTATTTTAAACCGAGATCCCATCCTTTTTTAAAGGTGGGTTTAATGAAGGCTTGAGATTTGGGTGCATTTTTGCAAATCAATTTTCCCGAATCCCAATCGAACTCTTCTTTGGTGCGGAAAGCGTTGTTGGCCAGTAGAACAGTTTCGGTTAGAGGGCCTGTGTAGGCAAAGTTACAGGTAGGAGATGTCTTCTCGCCTTTGCAGGCGTTAATGAATTCATTATGGAAACCTGGTGAAGCTGGAATACTTTGATCTGGGTATTTGAAATCTTTGTAGTCTTCCTCAGGTAAGAGTTTGTGCTGGTCAAATCCTGTAATGAGCATGCCTTTGGAGCCAATAAAGAGTGTATTAGCGCCTTTTGAAGAAAGACTGAGTTCTTTCAAGATCGCTGGCCCGGCTTTGGCCTGATGCCAATAGAGTTTTTACGGGCACTTGCTTTCCACGGGCAGGGAACTCAAACCATGAGGTCATACTCTTTGTAGTCATTTCTGGATGGGCTTCGGGCCCGCTGGCACTACAACGTGTAGGATATTTCAGGTCCAGTGCCCAATAGGGTATATCGAGAATGTGACAGCCCCAGTTGCCTGTTTCACCCGGTGCCGTAGTCCCACCAAAAGCGCCATCCGTAGGGGGTGATTTGAGAATCGTATGGCGTGTCTTTGGCTGGCCCAAGCCACAGGTCGTAGTCGAGGGTATTGGGAACAGTTTGTGGCTTAGTTGAGCGGGGCTTCATTCCGCGGCTGCTGCTGACCCAAGAGTGAACCTCGGAGACATCACCTATAGCGCCCGACTGAATCACCTCAACCACGCGACGCATATTGGATTTGGTATGGCGTTGAGAGCCGAGCTGAGTGACTAAATTGTTTTCTTTGGCCTTCTTGGTTAGTGTGCGGACTTCCCATACGGAGTGAGCCAGAGGCTTTTCGAGGTAAACATGTTTACCGAGATCCATCGCGATATAGGCAGGGTGAAAGTGAGAATGATCGGGGGTAGAGATAGCTACGGCATCGATCGACTTATGCATCTTGTCGAACATTGCGCGGTAATCCGTAAATTTGGCCTTGCTATCAAATTCTGCGAAAATTTTCCCAGCGCGCACGGAATCTACGTCACACATGGCGACAATATTTTCGCCTTTGAGGCCATTGTATTGGAAGTTACCTTGCCCTCCGAGACCAATGAGTGCGACGTTCAGCTTCTCATTGGCATTCCGTGTTCTTGCGATGGCTGGGCTGGCAACGCTGAATGCCGCTGCGGACTTCACAAAATTACGGCGTGTAATATGTTTTGACATGCTTGGATTTATAATGAATCGATGTAAAGCTAGGAGCTTATTTTTATGCTCCCAAGATGGTTGATCCCAAAAATATTTCACGAGTTATTAGGAAAATTTTTGAGGGAAGGGGAGGAAATCCAGGGTTGAGCAGGCCAGGTGAGGAGAAAAGAGGAGTGATAAATACCGCTCAAGTAATGTTCTGAATCTGCGTTTTTCTATTTATCTCTAGTCAGGTCCTTAATCAATCTGCTCATCCTTCTTCTTAATCATTTTACTTTCTCTAGATGTTACGAGGAGACATCGGTAGGCTCATCGAGGCTGCTTCTGAGACTAAAACGCGAATTTGACCCATGCGTTCGCAACTTCTTGATTGGGATACCACGAGGCAGTTGATTTATCGCCTTCGAAATTTGCGTAGGGAGCTAGATCTCCTGAATCGATCGATCCAAGCCAGCCTTTTTCTATTTTTATATTGCGTAGCTTTACTGGTTGTTGCTTCGCATTTTCTACGGTTGGCAGGCGGAGACGAATCATAGCCTCGGTCCAGGGAATTACGATGTCATTGGCAGCCCAGGCGCGCCAATCTTTGGGTGTCGTCTCATTCTTTTTGAAGTGCATGCCTCTGGGCCAGTGACTTTGACCTGGTAGCCAAATCCAAGCACGGGGTGATTTTGCTTTACGGGAATGGTGGAAGTGCTTGCGAATATCTTGCGGTTTCTTGTCGATCTCTCCCATTAGGTAAAGCCCGGGAACCTTTATGCTGTTCGCCTCTTCTTGCATGAATTCGGCATCACTCGGATTAGCCCGCAGCGCAATGTGGAACGCTAGGACTCGCGAAGGTTGAAACCGAACAAAATCCTGTGCGACTCGACCCCCCATCGAATGCCCCCAAAGAACAAAGGGAGCATACTGTATTTCGGGACGATTTAGTTCAATGGCGAATTGGTTGCAGGCCTTAAGCATCGACGCTCCGTAGCCATTTTCCTGAACACCGTGTGCCTCAAACTCACAAAACAAGATGGCTGAATGAGTACGTTCGGCTAATGCTCGCCACTCTTGATCCTTTTCAAAGAGATGCCTCCCGGCTCCGCGCATATTGATTACAAAGACACATTGTACGGAAGAGATGGATTCGGGGATCCAAATGGAATATTTCGATCCAGCGATGAGCGGTTCCTTAGATTCCTTGACGTCGGTTTGAAATGTTTGACCTTTCGTTTTCGTGGCATTCGCAGATACCAAACCAGCGACGACAGCGAATACTGCGATGGGAATCAGGTTCTTCATAGGGTTATTGCTAGATATTCGTGTTCCGGGAATGGGTTGAAGTCGCATTTGGACCGGAGCAGCCAGAAGAAACGGAGTAATGAATAGCTCAGTACTATCGCCTGGTAAAGTAGTCTGACGATACGATCTCCAACAAAATGTCTCGGAGCCTGAAGTTGGCCTTAGCGGACTGCTTGTAGAGCTCTTCAATATACTCACGGTCGAGAAAGTTAAGCTCACGAGCCATTGCATAGGACAACATGCTCTCTAGGAATGTTTTAAAAAACCTCTCTTTGTCTTCCGTTAGAATTGACTTTAGTCCCTGTGGTCCTTCAAAGGCCCGGCCGTCCATATGGACAGTTCTTGCATCCACTGGAAAACGTTCTCCCTTCGTATTGCTCTTCGGGGCATAGTTACTGACGTCAGTGTATTTGTCCCGCCAGCGTCCTAGGACGTCGAAGTTTTCGAGGGCGATCCCAAGAGGATCCATCTTCTTGTGACAGATGTTACAACTGGTATCCGCTCGATGTGCATCGATCGTCTCTTTGATACTTTCCGTTTTAGTAGGGGGGCTGAGTGCGGAGATCTCAAGGTCATCCGGTGTCTCTAGATGGTCACCGTAAAAACTCTTCAAGACCCACGCTCCTCGATAAAACGGATTAGTATATTCCCCGTTATTGGTCGTCATCAGCATGAAACCTGCCTGTGAAAGTAGGCCTCCACGAAATCGGTCTTTTTTGCTCAGCATCACTTTAGAAAATTCTGATGTGATCTCTTTAGGCCTATAATCTTTCGGTGATATTTTATTAGCGCCAGGTCTTTTGCTAGGCGAGGCGACTGGATGTCCTTCGATTCGATAGATGTAGTTGAGCTCCTGCGTTATCATCACGAAATCGGAATCAATAAAATTCAATAAGCTCAAATTGCTCGCCAGCAATTCCCTGAAGAACTCAACTGGTTCTTCTTTGATCTGATTCCGGACAAGGTCAAATTCGTCAACAGAGAAAATGCTTAGGTCTGGTTCGACGATCTTGAGTTTTTCAAGATCGAGCCATTGATGAACATAATCTCTGATGAAGCGATCAGTTCTTGCGTCTTGTAGCATTCGGAGCGTCTGATCACGACGGGTTTTGGGGTCCTTTAGTTTTCCCTGTTTCGCCAGCTCGGAGAGGATCTCGTCGGGCAAGGAATTCCACAGGAAATACGACATGCGCGCAGCGATCGCGAAATCATCTAAAGTCTCTAATTCCCCTTCTTGCTTAAATAGGAACTTCGGGGAACATAACATTCCTCGAATGGCTGCCTGCAGACCTGAGAAAATGCTTTGGTCTTGGGCAAACGCTTTCATGGCAAGCTTATAGAATTGTTCCATCTCAGCGTCGGACACCGGACCGCGAAACATTTTCCGAGCAAGTTTTTTCAAGATCGTTTGGCAGGCCTCAGATTCAGCAGATGCATCTATGTCTTTGCAGTAAGTTTTATGAAAATAAGTATCCGGTGGCCATGAATCATAAACTGGCCCCGTAATGGTCGCCGTTTCAATACAAAACATTCGCTGAAGACCCCCTCCTTTTACCGAATTACATCTGAGAACAATCGTGTCATCTGACGACAGCTTCGTCGTGAACCCGATGCTTGGATTGAAGTCTTGCCAAGCCGCATTTTTGGGGATGACAGTGACGATACTTTGTCCCACGCCAGAGTTTTTGCGGAGGAAGTAGCTCATCGAGTGGTCGGTCGCCGAGTGGTCGTTGGTATTAATCTCTAAAATGTCCGTAACGGCGGGCAATCTTTCTTCAACCCGGTTTCCTGCAATAAACTTGGCTTGGATATAAAAGCCCTTTGGAACAATCCGATAAATACCACTCGTTTTGACCGATGGGTTGATTTTTATTTGAATGGACTGGGTCGCAAATACTAGTGGTCGTGAAGTTAGGGGCAGCGTAGGTGCAAAGCCATTGGTGTTATCCTTGTGGCTGTGCGTATCAATGTCTGTGTCTTTCGTGGAGTAAACAATGACCCGTGGATCAGGTTTGTCGCCGACAACACTCTCGGAAATAAGGTTCGCAACATTGAAGTAAGACTCCATATCGACAACCGACATGTGAAGGTTGTCGGCATTGTTATTAAAACCAGCTTCGATGCTATCAAGTGGCAGCCTGTCGATTAGTGAGAAGTCGGTGCCAAAGACATCATTCACCGTATTTTGATATTCGACTCGACTCAGTCGTTTTAGCATTCCCGGCTTTTGCTCCTCTGCGAGTCGGTGCAGTTGATTTCCTAATACCTTTTCTAATACTTTGATTTGATCGATTTCTGGACGTTTAGGTGCATCTTCCGGCGGCATCTCTTCAGATTCGATAGCTGAATAAATATCATCCAAGAGACTTGGATCGTTCCATTTTTTCAGGTCAATCTGATCTAGACGGAGGCCACCCTTACTCTTCTTTGGTCCGTGACAAGAAACGCAAAACGTATTGAAAAAATGCTGCGATTGTCTCCGCTCATCTGCGATGATGCTCGAAATATGGGCATCGGAAAACAACAGCAAAAAAACTGCAAGCTTTGTGATTCTGTGATTCAGCATAATATCACAATGCGATGCTCTTCTTGCTATTTCCGAAACGATCTCGTTCGATGCCAAATTGCTGAAGTATTGAGAGGTAGATGTCGCAGGTCGTTTCACCTTTACGAATGATATGGCCGCCGTGATTTTTGAATTTGCCGCCTGCAACGAATACCGGAATTTCATTTCCGTTGTGAGGGCCCATTTTCTGGCTCACGCTATTGTTCCCTGTGGAGACACTGATCGTCTCGTCCATTAGCGTGCCTCCGGATTCGGTTCTCGTGCTAGCGAGCTTATCGTAGAAGTTTGCCATCAGTGAAAAGAACGAGGAGTCATATTTCGTCAGGCTTGCGCGTGCTTCCTCGGATTTGTTGATGTTGTGCGTCGTGAGGTGATGGTCATTGTCGAGTCCTGTCATATAGAAATTGACCACGCGTGTGACATCAAACTTGAAGGCCTTGTAAACCATGTCGAATGCAATGCCGCGTTGAATCTGACGTGGGTTTGTCAGGAATCTTTGTTTATCGATATCGTTTGCGAGAAATTCATTCTTAAATGAGGGGGCGACAGGGAATTCGACATCCTGGCGAGACCGACTGAGCCACTCGATAGACTTGTTGAGTTCCTGCTCCGATTCACGTAAAGCCGCGAAATACTCCTCCAGTCTCTGTTTGTCGCGGCCCGAGACCCGTGCCATCAGTGATTTCGCTTCCTCAAGGGAACCATCAAGGACGCTTTTTTTATTCGCCAGAAGTCGCTCCTCTGTCTTCCTGTCAGTCTTGGCGAAGAGAGTTTCAAACAGCACCCTCGTCGATTGAATTGGCATAACAGGAAGTCTGTTTCGCCAGGAAGCAACGATGTGGTGATGGGCATGACTAATGAAAGTGACTACGTTTCTGACGCGGGTTAAATGCCCAACGTGGTCCGCTACAAGTTGGTCGAGAGAATCTGGGTTCGTCGTCGTATTTCCTACAAAGCACCTGTGATCATTGTGATGGTTTCCTCCAAACTTCATCTTGGAATAGAGCGTGAAATGGTCTCTGTGTTTTTTAAGAGGTTCCATGTGGTCGCTGAATAGGTAGTCAGCGCCATCGGTCTTTGGCAGAACGTCGGTGAACAAGCCGTAGCCCATGCTCACACAAAAAAGCCGTTTCACATCAGCTTCGGCCGGGGTAGACCGATTTTCCCCAAAGCTCTCAAGAGACGGTAGGAAAAGTGTGCAGCCAGCGGTTTTTAAAATTTCGCGACGTTTCATAATATTACTGTAAGAAGTTGGCTGTTTTGATCGATTTTCTTGGGATTTATTAAGGAGTTTGTCTTACAAGCCCTCGACTTCCCAGCCCTTTCGGTAGGTCTGTCGTATTAGAGTATTCGCTTCCGGGCTGTTCGAAAATTTAAGCTTGTCGCTATTCCAGCGCAAATTCTGTCCTGGAAAACGGCAAGCAATCGTGCCTAGAAGCACTGTCTCGGTCATCGGGCCCGAGTAGTCGAAGTTTGAGGTCGGAGTTCCTTCGCCTCGAATGGCCGAAACCCACTGACCGTAGTGATCGTCAGCCTTCGGGGTTTCGAGCGGGTAAGTGAGCTTTTTTCCGTCGACATAAAAGTCCGGGAGATGACCACTTCCGTGTTTCGTCATCAGGCTTGCCTTTTCTCCGACCAAAATGACTCCGTTGTCCGGGATTTTGGTCTTCGATGGGAAGCCTGCCTCTTCGGCTGTGGGCTTCTTTTTTCCATCATACCAAATCATTTGGAAATTCTTACCCAAAGTATGTTTCGTGCCGGCAAAGTCGTAGTAGATACGCTCCCACTCGGGAAAGGTTTCCTTCATCGGCGAGGGGCCTTCATACTTCACGCTCCGCGCCGGTCCAAGCTCGAGCGCCCAGACCACGGGATCGATGATGTGACATCCCATATCGCCGAGCGCGCCCGCCCCAAAATCATACCAGCCACGCCATGCGAAGGGATGATAGATCTTCTTTTGAAAAGGGCGCTTCGGGGCCACGCCAAGCCAAAGATCCCAATGGAGGCCATCCGGAATTCTTACCGGAGCCTTTCGGTCGCCGGTGACCCTGTGGCCAAATCGGGCGATTTGACCAAGCATACGCCCGCTTAATCTTCCCAAGAAGACCGCGCGAACCAGGTCGACGAGGCCCTTGTAGTTTACCCCACTGTGATTTTGGTTGCCCATCTGTGTGGCCACTTTGGCTTCGCGAGCCGCCAAGGTGAGAGCGCGCGCTTCGTGCACCGTGCGAGTGAGGGGCTTCTGTGTGTAGGGGGAGATTCCGAGCTTCAGCGCGGTCATCGTGACCGGCGCGTGCATATGATCAGGCGTCGATACCGTGACTCCATCGAGCTTCTCCTTTTCGAGCATTTCGCGCCAGTCGGTGTAGCGTTTTGCCTTCGGCCACTTTTTGGCTGCCTCAACAAACCCTCCTTTTCGTCTTTTCCGAGTTCATCGACGTCACAAAAGGCTACGATCTCTCCGTGCCTTCGACGCCCCGAGCGAGTCCGCCCATCCCTTTCCTCCAACCCCAACCGCGCCGAGAGCTGGTCGTTCGTTCGGTCCGCCCTTAGCGCCAGGTAGACTCAAGACTCCGGCGCCATATCCTAAAAAAATTCTCCGTTTCATTATACAAGTAAACGATCTCGCTGGCGTGATCCTTTCGCTCCGATGGCTAGGAATTTGATTTTGGCGGCAGGGCTATGAAGCCTAATTTGGGTTAAATCTGAAGGAGGAGAGGGATAATTTCAGGGAAGTGCTTTCCATCCTCCACCCATAAATAGCAGTTGGCAGTTTGGGGTTTGGAGATTCCTTTCGGAGATTTTAAATATGACCCGGTAGGATTTACCGCTTTCGGGGGTGAACATCGTCTTAGTAGTATGAAGGTCGCTTTGGAATGCTCCGGCTGAGCCCGAACAAGTCCAGTTCTTGAGCGGAGCCTCTTCGGAAAAGATTTCTGTGCCGTTGTGGTCCTCCAAGGACATTTCGAAGATCATAACGCCAGCCTTAAATTCCTTGGCTCTACCTGAGCTTGGAAGAGGATGGTCGACCCGCAAATAGGATACGAATTGAGCATCTGGAAGTCCTTCCAGCTTAAACACCCGCACAATGGCTTCTTTTAAGTCAACTGCACCAAGATCTACGACCAATCGTTGGATAGCGGACTTTCTACTATGATCTCTTAAATTTCCATCTCCGGTGTAATTCAAATTAGAAAATTTGTGGTCCATACCGAGACGGGCGGTTTCATCATTCGGCATGAATTGTTTGAGTTTTTGACATCCATAAAGGAAAAAAACAGAGGGCAATTCCTAACGTAAAAAAAGAGTGTTTCGGGGAAGCCAGAGCCACTCTTTTAATCATCTTACTGCTAGGGTTTTACTTTTGAAAAGGGAGCTTTGGAGCTGGTAGGCGAGAAAGGCGGGTTGAGCGAGAAACGTGTCGTCACCGTATCAGCGCTTCCGCTTTGCAATTTTGGCTTTGCTGTGCAACTTGGGCTATTTTCATGGGGTTGGCGATTTAGCCAGCTTTTCAATCATTGCAATCGAACCCCGGCCCAATTGCTCGCAGGTAGCAGCAGTATGCCCAAAATCTGCATCTAAACGGGTAATACGATCAAGTTTCAGTATTACCACTTTGCCTGACCATGGATCGGGTGAACCAGGAAGGTAGATCGTGGCCAAGCCCTGTTTTTCATCCCGTTCTGTTTCGAAGGCGATCCGTTGGCACTCATCGAATAACACGAGCACGGGCTTCATTTGTGGTCGTGTCTCATCACTCCCAATGGTATCAGCCATCTGATCCTTAAGGATCGAGTAACGTGGGAAGAAGAGCGCGAGCTTTTTCTCGAAAGCGGTTGAGATTTTCCTCCCGAGTGACCAGCGTGCGATCATCCCAGCAGCGAAGCAGAGCAGAAGGATGATTGTGATGGAAAGCCCTACAAGAATAGCGATCCCAGTGGCCGTTTTTACTGGAAGGTATTCGTTGAGGACCGATGTAATCGACACGACAACTGGGGCGATTTGCCCACCTAATGCACCCAATACAATCAGTGGCAGGAGGAACAGTAGCCCGCCGATTGCAGTTGTCTTAAGGAAGTTGATAAAACGCTTTGAGTTTTTAACGATCATGCGGCAGTCGTCGGTGTGATTGGGGAAGTGATGCTAAAAAAATAATATGCGCAAGGGTTATTGTTCGACCTCTTTTAGTAAATCGACTTGTTCGCCTTTGCTGTTCTTTATCTCAGGTCGATTTACAAATTTAGAACAATATTATAATTGTCGAGGGTCGTGCACGCTGTTTTAGCTCTGGGGCTATTTTTTGTAAGAATGTTTTTGGTAACTACTTATTTGAAGGGGCGTGGCACCTAAGTGTTTTGGTTGTATGAAAGCGAAAATTGTTAACATCTCTTATTTGACTCAAATTATTTTTGTCCTTTTCCTGGTCGGTAGTTCGGCGATTGGTCAGAGGATCAGGCTCGACCCTCCCGGTGAAAACGACTTTATTTTAGATAAGGCTGAGTTGATCAATGAAGAGGATCTAGATGAGGTTTTGAAGATCGTGAGAACTTTGTCTCAGGAAACAGCGACTCCGATCGTGGTGGTTACTATCGATTCAATGGCGGATCATGGAGGCCGAGGAATGAGTATTGAGGGTTTCTCACATTTTTCATTCAACCAGTGGGGTGTTGGCCACGCTAAGGTGAACGGTGAAGACTGGAATTCCGGGATCTTGCTTGTCGTTTCAAAAGGTGATCGTAAAGCACGTATCGAACTTGGTGCGGGCTGGGGTCATGAGAAAGATCAACTGTGCAAACAGATCATGGATGAACAGATCATTCCTAATTTTAAACAGGACAAATATTCTGAGGGAATTCTCGCCGGTGTCTATGCGCTCGAGCAGATGGCTCGTGGTAAAACATTACCAAAAAAGGTTCGACCATGGTGGCACCCCCTATTGTTACCTTTGATGATCGGGCTGACGATTTTTACGATTGTTTCTCTGATCCGTCGAGGGGCGAGCGGTTGGGCGTGGGTTTTCTGGGCTGTGGTATTTGGGTTCCTTTGGTTTTTACTTATAAGTATGCTCAGTGGAAGCGGTGGAAGTGGCGGTGGTTTTTCTGGAGGGGGTGGAGCGAGTGGCTCTTGGTAGAACTAATCTTAGATCAATAATAAAATGCAAATAGCTAGTAAATTTTTCAGCAACGAACAAAGGGCAGCCGTCGGGAAATCAGTGGCGGAGGCAGAGGCTAAGACTTCGGCTGAAATTGTTCCATTAGTGACAACATCCTCAGGACGGTATGACCGTGCCGAGGATATTGTTGGAGTCTGGTTTGGCTCGATTCTTATGGCTCTAGTTTGGTGGTTCTTTCCTCGAGCAACGGTGGAAGCCGGACTAAGTGGTGACTGGGGTGATATCCCGATTGGGATAGAACTCCTCGCCTTGATTACCGCCATCGTGATCGGGTTTTTGCTCGGTGTTATTTTGGCGACGAAGATGGCCCGGCTACGGTTGCTTTTTATCCCGAAATCGCAACTCGTTGGAAAGGTCGATGCACGAGCCTCAGCCGCGTTTTTCGACGAGAGAATTCATCACACTGTGGGAGGGACCGGTATTCTGTTCTTTGTATCGCTTTTCGAGCGGCGTGCTGTTGTCCGTGCGGATTGTGCCGTGGAGAAGAAGCTTGGCGAAGGTGTTCTCGATGAACTCTGCGATTCGCTGGTTGTTGGCCTTAAAAGGGGAGATCACCCTGCAGATGCTTTAAGCAGAGTGATCGCAGATGCTGGAGATCGACTTGGTAAAGTAATGCCAAGGGCTACCGATGACGCTAACGAGATCCAAGATGCTTTGGTCATATGGGATTAATCCCGCCTTTGTAGCGGCCAAGACCAAAGCGAGCTTCTAAGAAGGATAAAGCCTTCTGCCAGAAATGGCTGCTAATTCTGAAGCTGAGAGTATCGTCTTTCATAGTCGTATGTGATAATAGTAATTTGAAATTTTATAATCTAAGTAGATCTTTGTGAGGCCTAAAATGACGATTCCCCTTGTTTTGGGATAGGATTTTTTTTAACGAAGATCTGCCCAATTGATTTAGTTTAGGAGAATATGACAAGATCTAAAACCCTCGGAGTAGCCGTGTTCATGCTGAGTCTGGCAGTGTCACTTGGCCAAGGTTTTTTTTATTGGCCTCAGGCCTCTCCCGCAGAGGGAGGTGCGATCAATTCGTCGATTGCCTCAATCTCGGAAGACGCAATCGTAGAGCATTATCAGGCAGTCCCCGCACTTGGTTATGTGTTTGATTCATGGAGCCTTTATCCACAAGGAGAACATGCGGAGAGTCTATACGTGCACACTTACGACCCGAGGCTCATCTTTACTCAAGAGATCAAAATGATTACCGCTCGTTTTATAAAAGAAAATACCGTTGCTGAGCCTATAAGAAAGGATCTCAAAATACGCCGCAAGGAAGGTAATCAAATAGAACTTTCTGTTTTCAGTCAAACTGGAGTTTTTTATACAATTTATACTTCAAATAATTTACAGGATTGGAGGGGAATAGGAGTTGGCGAGGGGGATGGAGAGGAACATATCTGGACTTTTCCGACGCAGCGGGGAGGAAATGGTTTTTTTCGATTGCTCAAGGGCGGCGCCGCTGTGAAGCCGGTGAGTGCGGTTTTCGGTGAGTTAAGCTTTATGGGGACTCCTCAGTTTGGAGATGATAGAGGAACCGCCATGGTTAGGTTGTGGGAATATGACTCCCGAATCGCTGACAAGGAAGCGGAGCTATTTGCCGAGCAGATAATCGAAGAGATCCCGATTGGACCCGGTTTGAAGAGATTTAGGTTTGAGCTGGGAGATCAATCAAAAGCGAATCCTAATCTCGACTATTATATCACGGCGGCCATTTATAGAAAAGGCAAGGTTGGAGATGCCGATGCTCGAATCTATTTTCTGAATGAGTTCAACCGGGTTGATTTTCCGAGTGAATTTTCAGCAATGCTAAGATGATTCAGGTAACGTAAACCCATTGACTGTTAATTTTCTTTTGGGAGGTGGTTTTTGATCCTCGCATTAAGGCGGAGATTAGAGAAAGGGGTGGGCGACAAAAGGTCATTGTTGAAGTAGTCGTGGAGAGGCTTTTTCAACCCAACCGGCTTTACGTTGGCTCTTTCCGGGTCGGCCCACGTCGCCGAGATCTTCCCGGGCGGCTTCAGCATGAGCGAGGAGCTTCTTAACGATTCGCGGATGTTTGGCAGCTACATTATTATCTTCATGGATATCTGTGGCGAGGTTGTAGAGAGCGAGCGCTTTCTTACCTTCGGGGTTTCCCCAGTTGCGCTTCTTGGAGTCCATTGCCACGCAAAGTTTCCAAATGCCGGAGCGTACCGCTTGTAACTGATCCATCTGATAATAAAAGAATGCCTCGCGAGGGTGGCTCTTTGACTTACCGCTGAGGATCGGCCAGATGTTTTTACCATCAATGAGACGGTCAGCAGGTAGTTTGCCACCTGAGATGGCGGCGGCGGTGGGTAGGAGGTCCATGGTGCAGGTGAGGGCTCCGCTGGAACTTCCTGCAGGGACTCGTTCCGGCCAGCGAACGATGCAGGGAACCCTCATGCCTCCCTCATCCGTGCGTCCTTTCCGACCTCGCAGAGGCAGATTGCTACCCTGTTTTTCTCGGGCGGATCCATTATCTGAGGTGAAGAGGACCAGAGTGTGTTTATCAATACCTTCAGACTTGATGGTCTTGAAGATTTCTCCCATCGACCAGTCGATCTCCTGGACCCAGTCTCCATAGGAACCAGCTCTACTGGTGCCCTTGAAGTCCTTTCCGGGCACGAGGGGAAGGTGTACTGCAGTATGGGGGAGATAGAGAAAGAATGGTGCCTTGCTGTTAGATTTGATAAATTCCACAGCTTCCGCGGTATACTGCGCAGTAATCGTAGTGTCTTTTTGTACGCTATCTTTAACTACGGTCAGGTCGCGTACGAGAGGTAAGGGGACTTGTTTACGGTTCATGTCATTACTGTAGGGAATACCGAAATAATGATCGAAGCCTTGGCTGGTAGGCATAAAATCGGGGTGATCTCCGAGGTGCCATTTCCCGATACACATGGTCGAGTAATTTTGCTCCTTCAGGACCTCGGCGATGGTGACTTCATCCGGATTGAGACCCTTACGCGCCGCAGGAAAGAGCACACAAAGATTCTTCTCATCGACATGCATGTTGACTCGACGCGGATAACAGCCGGTCATGAGGCTGGAGCGAGACGGGGTGCATACCGAGCAGGTAGAATAAAAGTCAGTGAGCCGCATGCCTTCCCGGGCCATCTGGTCAAGGACGGGCGTGGCGTGCTTCTTGGCTCCGAAGGGCCCGATGTCGGCATAGCCAAGATCATCGCAGAAGATGATAATGATGTTAGGTTTCCGTTCGGTGGCCTGAACAAGAGGAGTAGAAATCAGGAGGGAAAGGAGAGGGAAAAAATAGACGCTTTTCATAGACACTGGGAGGTAAGAAATATTCGCACGGAGGTTGGAGAGGGTAGGTGGCAAGCAATACTGAGGCATCAGTTGTCGTGGTTTTCCTAGAGATTTTCTTTCCCCGTTTTTGGTGTCTCTGGGCTGAAATGCCATGAGGCAACCCTAATCCCCAGACAGGCTAGGATCAGGGATGCAGCAATCAGCGCGGTCATCACGCCAGGAGAGCGCAACCACTCGCCAAGCTGAGCGCTGCCACGGAACCCCTCTACCCCGGTCCACGCATCCCAGAATGCGCCGGTGATCAGAAGCATGAAACCCGGAGCAAGCAGGAACATGAAGGCGAAGCACAAAATAAAGGAAGTCAGCATTCCATATGCAAATGTTCTAGCGACGGGGGGCTGGTCTTCGAGCCGGTCGCCACGCTCTTTCAGCTGGGTGTTATGCTTATCAACTTTCTTCGAATACTC
This sequence comes from uncultured Verrucomicrobiales bacterium, assembly GCA_949373085.1. Classification (GTDB taxonomy): domain Bacteria; phylum Verrucomicrobiota; class Verrucomicrobiia; order Verrucomicrobiales; family Akkermansiaceae; genus SW10. The sequence continues at coordinate 26,379 of CASICJ010000008.1, read as the reverse complement.
CCTGGCCTCACTCCCACGACCAGCTGCGCCTGCTTCATCCCTTAGTTTATGGAGCTCCTCAATTTTGCCTTCCAGTTGGAGTCCCTCGAGCTGGGATAACACATCCTCGCGACCCTCCTCAAGCTTCTCGATCATTCCCTTCGCCCCTCTCTGCCGGGCTTCACTCAGCTCCTCCTCGATCTCTGCAAGGTGGACCTCCAGCTCCTCCCTGCCTTCACCCCAGTTGTCCTCATCCTCGGGTTTGCCTGCGGCGGCTCTCAGCTTTCTCCTCTTGAATTCCCGAACGCAAAACCAGCAAAAAGCAGAGAGGCTGACCGCCACGAGGATCGCCCATTCCCAAGCCGGTCGGCCCAGCTGCCCGTAAAGGAAAAGACTCCCAGCAAGCCAGAACAGGCTGATCATCCCCCCAAGAACCACCGCGAGGTGAACAAGGAATTCGTAAATTTTTCCAACCGTGTGGAAATAACCATAGGGGGCGCTCATGCTCGAGCTCTCTCCTGAAGGTTAAAGTCAGCCAATGCCCTATGAGAGGGCGAGGAGAAAGCGAGTTTGCTCGTTGTCTTGGAATGAAGCTTGGTGTGACTCATAAGTAAAACGATGGTGCTTCTACTCATCGGCCGTGGACGCAGTGTCGTCATGGCGATAGACCTAATCGTATAAGTAGAGGAACTCGCATACAGTAGGAATGCTCGAAATGGTAGGGAATTCTTTACTGCTGCAGCATATGTTCCGTGTATCCTAGCCCGACAAGTTTTTCGTAGGCATCGAAAATCTCAGTTGGAATCTCCTGCGTGGTTTGAAATTCACGCTTGGGATATTCTATAATGCGCTGTAGGTCTCCCACAATTTCGTGGATGATATCTTCTGGTGAGTGTCCATCAGCAGGACTGTGGAGGAAATGCGTCCTAGGATGACTGCAAATGACGCGTGCTTCCGGCCAAAATTTTTGCATCGTTGCCCATCCACGGCGGTTCATGTTGGGCTTCGAGACAAGAATGACGGATGAAACTTCAATTTGCTTAGTATCGAGTAACTTCCGCGCGAAGCGGACATTTTCACCGGTGTTGGCCGCTTTCGGTTCGATGAGAATGCAACTCGGTGAAACTCCTACCTCGATCGCCCGATCTGCAAACATTTCGGCTTCAGATTTTGACCATTTTCCTCGGGTGAAATTTCCCTGAGAACCGCTAAAAAGAATATGCGGCGCAAAGCCTTCAAGAGCAAGTTTTGCACAGTGGTCCGCGACACGCAGGTCATAGCTTCCTAAGCCTAAAATTAAGTCTGCCTTTTCCACAGGATGATCAATCTTGTGAAAATCCCACAGGATTTGAGCGAGAGTGATTTCTTGGTTGGAGAGCACTGGTTTATTACTAGGAAATTACTTTTGGCGGGAAAGGGTTGAAGTCGCGTTTGGACCGGAGTGGAGAAAGGGAATTAATCATCGTTACGAAACGATCTTGAATCTTTTAGCCTTGCATCAATTCCTGGAGGGGCCCTTTGAGGTCGAGATCCTTCAAGTTTGAGTCTGACTGACCAAAGGATTCGGAAGTTTTCATCCCAGCGGCTTGCATCAAGGAAAGGTAAAAGTTGCCCACTGTTCGGTGGCCTTTACTCCCATATTTAGGATACTCGAGGTAGCGTCCCGCCTTGAGTTTTTTTCCCATTCCGCCCAACAGGACGACCGGCCAGTCATGACCGGCGCAATGATGGTCGCCTGATGAGCACGACATGTAGACGATCATCGTATTGTCGAGCATTGAACCATTCCCTTCTGGGATACTGGCGAACTTTTTTGCCATTTTTGCGATCTCTTTGAAGTGCAGCTTTTCGATTTCCATACGGGCCTGATGACCAGTCCAGCCGTTTGAAGCCTTGTTGTCTTGGAGGTGACCTAAGGCATGAACGGAATTCGAGAGGCCTAGTTCGGAATATTTTACGCCTAAAGTATCTGGCCGCAGCGTGACCACGTTTGTAAGACCAGCGATCAAAGCGGCGGTTGCAATTTCAAAGTGCGATTCGATTCGCCCGGAAGGCGCAGTGGAATTAAAGCGTTCCGTCTGTTTAGGAGTATGTTTTTTAATGCGCTCCGTGAGGGCTGCTTTCTTTTCTTCGATTTTTCTTAGGGAATCGAACGAATCCATATACTGAGCAAATCGTGCTTTGTCGTCTCCGGATAGTTGCTTCTCAACGCGGCGGGCATCCTCAGTCAGGAAATCCATCAGGCTTCCGTTCAGTGCGATTTTCTTTTCTAGTTCCCTAGGGCTTGCGACCGCGGCGCCGAAGAGCTCGAAAAAGGCTTTTCTTGGCGAACCCTGATAAGCAACGGGCTTGGCCGCTCCGTAGGCAGAGAGGTTCGGATAGCAATAGGAGTCCTCCGGTTTCCATCCTGCCGATTCGAGTAGTTGGCCACTCATTGCCATGCCATACATCGGATATGGACCCGTGGAGAGATGTTGTCCGAGTAGGCAGTCCAGAGTGGGGGCAACGGCTACCTTTTCCGAATCGTGAAGCGAAAGAGTTCCAAACCCCTTGGTATGGTTGCCCCGGAAGCCAACTCCGGACAAACTTTGAATGATTGTTAAGCGGTCTTTTAATGTTTCCAAGGCTGCCAGTTTTTCCGGTAGTTTGTGATCTGCTAGAGCAACATCTACGAGAGGTCCTTCTCGCCGTCCCCGATTCCCAAGTTTCTTATGGTCATCTGGATTGACGAAGTGATTTTCGAGGCCCTTGGGCACGAGGTTGAACTTGTCGATTCCGGAGGATTTCACGACGAAGACGAAACGCTTAGGTAATATGGCCTCGTTTCCTTCTCCATGTGCGCGAAGGGATTGGAAGAAGGGGGTCAGAGCTAGAGCGCTTCCGCCACGAGAAAGCTTCCGAAAGAATTGACGTCTTTTGTAAATCATAAAAAAGGAAAGGTTATCGTCTGTAGAGGAAAGAATCGGAACTTAGTAATGAGGTGACGAGCGCCTTGAAGCTTCCGCCATTATTCACATAGGCTTCTTCGGCTTCGATCAAGGTTTTTGAATCGCTCAGCATCTCGTTGCGACCCATGAAATACCGGAACAAATGCCGAATGAATGACTGACGGGCCCGGTCCGAACGTCCTAAGCGTTGCATCATTTCGACTGCATTCTTCACTTTCCCATCGATCTTGGGGTCGCCCGAAAAGGCGATTTCTCCGGAGGCGTCGACCTTGCGGCGCTTTAGTTTTCCCTCCTTGAGCTTGCGGTCGAACTGGTTATCGCGCCGCATGTAGATTTCACCGTTCTCGTCGAAGTAGTGATGAGTTCGATAGCGGCCCCAGTCATCAAAGATTTCAAACGCTTCACCAAGCGAATTCATCTTGCGGTGGCACTTCCAGCACCTTTCGCTGCGCAGGGGCTCCATCCTTTCCCTGAGTGTTTTGTGAGAATCGCTTGGCACTGCCGCATCGACGTCTGGCGGAACGTCCCCAAGCACTCCGGCCAATAAACGTTCGTATATCCAGATCCCCCGATGAATGGGATCATTGCCCTCATTGAGTGAATAAGCTGTCAACCACGCCGGATGCGTCAGTAGACCCGCCCGCTCCTCCTTGGGCATCTTCAAGGGTTGTTCGATAGGCCAGTCCCACTTTTGTTCGTCGTGACGACCGTTACTTGGCAAATTGTAGGGCTCGATATAAAGGAGGTCCGCAATGCCGCGCCCCTTTTGCCCGCGAAAGGAAAATTAGGGATGGCGGTGCATTCCCTTGTCCAGGGTCGCCTTGATACATGGCAACAGTTTGCTCCGCATCCCGTCGGGCAGCCACCAGCGCTTCCTCGGCCTTTTCTGGCATGTCCTCAAAATTGAAATCCCGCTTGATCTGATTCTTGCTGCAGTTCAACACGGGCTTCGACATAAGCCCGGATCCATAGATCTCGGCGACTTCTCTTTTCGTAATGCTCGCGGGCATACTCGTTGTCGCCCGGATGGGCGATGAAGTATTCATTGGTGGTCAAAAGCTCGCCGATGACGTCCTTGTCCTTCTTCAAGACATGCTCAATGAGCATCCGGGCGTCGTGAATGAGCATGGTCGTGTTCCATTGGTTAATCTTTTCCGCACCCCGTCGGTCGTTGTCCTTGAAGACCGTTCCGGCCCGATGAAAACCAAAGAACTCCTCAAAGAACCGCCCGATCCGCGGCAGGTCCTTCCGGTCCCAGTGTCCCGTCAAGAGTTGCTCGTCGAGCAATTGGCGGACGAGACGGGTCACGTCCTCCTTGGTTTTCAGCTTTCCCTTTTGCAGGGTCTCTCGAATGAGAGGATGGTTGTCCGGTCTATGATCCGTCAAGGCGTAGGCGATCGCATGGGCCAGCTCGTCCGGTGACAAATGCCGGCGTCCGTGCTCGTCGACCTCACCCAGGCCGAATTCCATCCGGTAGATCGATTCCGGACTCAGGAACATTGCTTTGATCGTGGTTTTGAGTCCGTCCAGCTTGCCGCCCATCTTGATGCTGCGCTTGAGGAAGGTTAGGTACTTTTCCTGCTCCTCGTTGTTCGGGTAGCGTCCGAGCACCCTGCTATGCTCGCGCCGTGATCACCTCGACAAGGGCCTGTTCCTCAGGGACCGGCTTAGCATCCGCAAAATCCAAAAAATCGCCCCGGTTTTCGCGGTCCGTGAGAAAGGAATCGGCCACGATCATAGTCATTTGGACCGTGCTCTTGTCCGCTATCGATAGCGCGGCGTAATCGCGGATCCCGCGCTCCGAGGTGACGTAACTGAAGGGGCTCTTGGCCTTGCCAAAGCCTTTGTGGGCAAAAATCTCAGTATTGAACCGCCAGAGGCGGGAGGGTGAAAAAGGAGGAGTTTTGATTTCACCCGAAAAAAGCTTTTCGTGGTTTACCCAGTTGCCGTATTCGGGGGCGAGCAGCTTTTTGCGGTAAGTTTCGCCTGAGCCCGCGGTCAGCAACTGCCGGTCGATCCATTCGATCACCGAATTGCGTTCCCGATCAGTCGGCTGGTCCTCCTCGTCTAGTGGGGGCATGTCTCTGGCGGTCAGTTGGGCAAGAAGCTCGAGCCACAAATCGGAGGTCTCGGGCTTCTGCGAAGTCGACTGGTGCCTCGTGAAGAGTCAGTTTCCCCTTTTGCTTCTTCTTCCCGTGACAACGGATGCAGTTTTCCTTCAGGAAAGGTTTTTATCATTTCGTCGAAGCCAGAGGGTGGTGAGGCCTTGGCTGAAAAAACCGACGTAAGAAGGACCGCAATGGCTAGAATCCAGATGGAGACTATTCTTGTGCTGTTCACCTTGATAGCCATGCTAACGCTGTGGTGGAAAAGGAATATTCGTTCTCCGTTTCATGTTTTAAGTAGGATTATCCACGGTTTGTTACACTCATTCCAAAAAATAAGACAGGATGTATAACAAATCTCTGATGAGGCTACAATAGACACTTCTCGATTAAAGGAATAATTTGCGTAAATTCTCCTTTCGCTAATCTGTGAATTTTGGTGCGATTTTTTTCAATTTTCAGGAATTTACTTTTATCGGGAGATGGTCAAAGCCGTCTTTGAGGGCCAGAGATAAGGAGTCGGATTGAAGTATTTCAAAGATACGTTTCTGTTGTAATAAAGGTGGCAGTCGCTCCTTTTAGCACATTAAATTGGGACTCATGATCCCTTTGACGATACCAACGCTTCTCTTGGCGCTGCTCTCCTCCTCTCTCACGGCCCTTCTTGTCTGGTAATGAGCCAATCAAAACACTCGACTATCGTTTCGATGGAAAAATTTCCCGGTCTGTCCTCGAGAATTACCTTGCCCGCAGTGCCACTGTCGCGTCTCTGCTTCACTACACTTTGGACGATGACTTGCGTATGATGAAGAATACCGGCGTGAAGTTTGCGGGACGTGTTATCTGGATGTGGGGTAACGAATCGGAGATCGATGGTCTGGTCAGGAAGGGTGAACCATTCGTCAAACGGATCCATGCGATGGATCCCGACATCATCCTTCAGGGTGCGATCTTCGAAATTGTGACCACTGATGTCGACAATGTCGCGATTCCTGCCTCCGTGTTCAATGAGTTCGGCATCAAGCCGGAAGCGCGAAATTTCCGTTACAAGGATATGCTCTATTCTTTCAGGCGTCGTGTTGATCACTGGAGTAAGGGTGCTTCGGTTCCGGACATGAGCCGCCTGGAGACCCGTATGTGGTTCTTTTATGTGGGGACACGCTGGATCGATATGGGTCTCGAAGCCATTCACTTTGGTCAGGTAGAAATCATGGATGACCGCGATAGAGATCACACGCACTGGCGAGACATGATGAAGCGTATTCGTAAATATGCCGGGAAACATGCGCGACGTCACCTTGTGCTTGCCGACGCCCATACTCCAAGTGGTGGCATCGTCCACGAGGGCGAACTCATGTTTGATCTCCACTCCTTTCCCTCACGGCCGAAGTCGGTCAAGGGTAAGCCCTACGAGGCTATTCTGGAGAAGAGCTTTAGCGATTCGATTTACGGTCGAAGTAAAGGTGGGCGGACTCCCAGCGGTTGGTCCTGTAAAGCTCTTCCCTACATCGTTGAACTCGACAATTTCGGCAGCTCAGATCATGGAGGTGAGTATCGCGCGGCGGATAAGATCCATGTCTGGGGCTGGGACGAGATTGGTTGGTTCACGAAACAACCGGAGAAGTATCGTAACGAATGGCTCAAGTATGCTTACAACTGGATTCGAAGAACAGACACCAACGGATACTTTCAGCTCCCACTGCGTCGCTTCCAACATTACACGGCTAGTATGAAGCCGCCCAAGGGACAGCGACAGGAGGAGACTATCAAGGCTATCTGGGCGGCTGGCGATAAGCGATGAAACCTATTAAAATACCTGAGGATTTTTAAAAGTTAGGATGATGTGTTTACAGTGTGAAGTAAACCTGCCCAATTCTGGTTGTGATTGTAATTATCACACTGATATGGCTTCTGCCAGTATCCGAAGATTGAGGTGTTTTGTGATGGGTCTTGTCGTTTGTCACCTAGCCCCATGATGGTTTCCCCTAATATGTTCAATGAGGACGAAACAGGCACTCACTTGTATTCTCTAAAGGGGTTTAAAGAAAAGGAAGAGGATGCCGCTACCGTTAACGCTTTTTTAGGATTTGCTAGAAATCCCTTCTTAGTTCGTCGCCTAGGAGTTTTCCGATGGGGCCATCGAACCATCTTTATCGAGGGGATTTAATAATCTGCCATGGGATAGGACTGTCTTGAACTTCAATTTCGTCATGGCGATAGTGAATACGAGTCCATCGTTCCTGAATTGGTAGGCGAATCTCCATCCAGTCCCATGCTTTGGGGGAGGGCCCGGCTTTACGGTGAGCGTTTGATTTGGGAGAGAAAGCTTGAGGCCACCTATGCCTTCAAGATAAAGGAGAATTTTCCCAGCGTTGAAGTTTGAGTATTGATCACCAAAAAGGGTCCGGTCTCTTTTGTAGGCTTCGGGGGCAATGGGGATTTTCCAATCAGAGTGGAAGTTGTAATTTAAAAGATGGTTTAGTGTGAGCTTTGTAGCTTCGGCTACCAGACCCTGACGAAACATTCCATCTAGGGTGAAATAAGCGGTGTCGGGGAGTGTAGCCGAAAGAATGATCCACGTCCCGAGGCAAAGGCCTGCATGGATTGTTTTGACATCGCGAGAGGGAAGAACTCTCCGTAGAATCCTTTCTCCCGATCAAGGGCCCACTTCTGGACCATGCTGATCGCATATTCCTTCGGGAAATGGGGAGAACGCATCGCCCAAAATCCATTAGTCCATGAGCATTTTGTTTTTAGGAGCGCCAAAGTAATTTGGCACTCCGTTTGATTCCCAACGTTGATCAAACATAAGGCGAATATGTTTAGGGTCCCGCCGGATCAATGTTTGCCAGTGTTTTACATCATCTTTCTTGCCAAGGATGCTAGCCATTTCCTCGAGAATTTCAGCAACTTCGAAGTCGTTCATCGCAAATCCAGTTATGCGTTTGTAAAACAGCGTTTCAAAATGATCTTCATATGCGTCTCGAAGGAATTTGATGTCGCCGGTGTGTTCGTAAATTTGCCATGCTCCCAGAACGTGTTCTGAGGTTTCAGGTCCATAGGCGCCACTGTGCCAGGCGATGCCTTTATTGTCTGAGATCAACCGGCTACCGTTTGGAGATTCTCGGAAGTGATTGTTCTTGGTTAAATACTTCCAAGTGAGAACGTTGCCATACGCAAACTTACGTTTATCGCTCATCCACGCACCAACTTTGATTTGGAAAGCCGCGTCGTAGCGATGGAGGCCAAGGAAATTATTGACGGCGGTTTGAGTGTGGCCTTCAAGTTCCCATCCTTTTCCAACCTCGATGTGATACATGAGGTAGAGGGACCAGAGGTAGTAGTAGATATCCACGAACTTTTCATCTGGGCATCGGAAGTGGGGGATTTCATCGTTCAGCAGCCGATTCATTTCGGCGGTTTTTTCTGAGAGTAAAGACTGGTGATTTTGGATGATCTTTGTAGCGGATTGAAGAGCCTGGACCTCTTCATCGTGCATCGCCCAGGAAACAATGGTGCCTTTATCGTCGCAAGGAATAGAGAAGGCATAGTGCTGAACCCCTTTTTCATCTTTCTTCGTGAGTAAGGTTTTAGCGAATTTGCGAGAGGCGCCTATTACCGTGCTCATGCCGTCGTAGATCGAAGGCCCGACACGTTCGGGTCTATTAGGATCTGGGCGGGCTTTCATCGTGCCGCCCTCTGAAATTATGAGAGCCTTATTTTTCTCATCGTGTTTGAGACTCGCGGTTGATGAGGCGCTGTTCCGCGTGTAAAAGCTATGACCGGAAAATTGAAGGGTCACGGGCTTTGACGATCTTATGATAGATGCGGCAGCATCGCTGGCTGCGATGAATTTTTCTTCCGTTAGTCTTACTCCTGCGACCTCATACTCGCAGACTATTTTATCGGGGCGCCAACGCATACTCGTGGGCTTAGGGTGTTGGTACGTTTCCCCATTTACGATTACGCTACCATAAAGGACCCTCGTATCTTTATAGAATTCCCAACTTAGGAAGTCGTTTCCTTTTCCGGTGTTTTGGTTGCCTCTAATTTTGCTTTTTAGGAGCGAGGCGCCCCTGCCACGAAGATCGTGATAGAAGGGATGGGTTAGACCGAGGGTTTCATCTTCAAACAGTTTCCAGCTGGCGTGAAATCCACCGACGTAGTAGGCTAGATTCCCAGCAAGAAAACCGTGTTTTCTCCCTTGGATTTCTTGTTCAATCCGTTTGCAGTAGTTGGTGAATTCTGGTTTTTGATTTGCTTGGACAAAAGCGCATAAAGATAGGATGATAATGGATGTAAAGATAGTTCCCATTTTATGGAATATCATAAGTTCTAAGAAACGGTATCAGACATTTGTAGTCTTTCGTGAGAAAATAGAAAAATCAGGACTCTTTCTTTGTGAGTTCTGGAAGAAGGATCTTCCAGACGTTATCTGCGACAATTCTTTGTCCCTCTGCAGTTGGGTGAATACCGTCTGCCTGGTTAAGGTTTTCGTCTCCACCGACGTCTTCGATAAGAAATGGAATTAGGCGGGAGTTCGATGCTTTGGCAATTTCAGGGAAGATTTTTTTGAATCGTTCGGTGAATTTGGGGCCCATATTAGCGGGGCATTTGCATTCCGGCGATGAGAGTCTTTATCATGGGGTTTTTGGTCCGGGCCTTTTTTATAATTCCAAGGAGATTTTTTTTGGTTTCATCAGTTGAAATCCCTCGAAGTCCGTCATTACCACCAAGGGCGATGATGAGAATATCGGCGCCTTTACTGAGCGTCCAGGCCACTCTGCGTAAGCCACCGGCCGAGGTGTCGCCGCTAACTCCGGCATTCACGACAACGAAGGGAAGCTTGGCTTGCGCAAGTTTTTGCCGGATGAGAGCCGGATAAGCTTCTTTTAGCTCTAACCCATAGCCAGCAGTGATGCTGTCGCCTAGGATCACAATTCGCTTCTTGGTATCATTTGCTTTCGCGGTGTTTCCGGCGAATAATAATCCAACACCGGCAGTCAATAGCCCGATCCAAAATCTCTTTAGTAATGATTTCTCCATCTGTCTCAAAACTAGAACCGCCATCAAGTGCTGTCAAACCACCCATCCTAAAGGTTTCAAATTTACGGAAGATTCATCAGACTGCTTCACAGGAATTGACGGTTTTAAATGATGTTAACCTAAGCTTAGAAGAAGGTGATACTTTGGCCATTGTTGGTCCATCAGGAAGCGGGAAAACCACTTTGCTAGGGCTTTGTGCAGGGTTGGATGATGCGACGGTGGGTTCGGTTGTATTGGATGGACTGGCGATCGAGACTCTCGATCAGGATGAACGGGCTGCTTTGCGAAATCGACTGGTTGGCTTCGTATTTCAGAGCTTCCAATTGATCCCAACTTTGACGGCGATCGAGAACGTTTTAGTTCCTTTAGAATTACGTGGGGAGTCCGGAAAACAGGATGAAGCGGAAAAGTTGCTGGTGGAAGTAGGCCTTGGTGACCGGATGGATCACTACCCTTTACAACTCTCAGGAGGCGAGCAACAGCGAGTCGCGCTGGCTCGGGCTTTTATTCATCGCCCCAAAATCTTGTTTGCAGATGAACCGACAGGAAATTTGGATTCGGGGACTAGTGAGCCTATTGTGGAGATGCTTTTTCGATTGAATCGTGAAGCGGAAACGGCTCTCGTTTTGGTGACCCATGACCCGGGACTCGCAGCGAAAGCACGACGTGTTGTTACGATGAGTGGCGGAAGAATTGTCTCCGAGGAGGAAAATGAGACTTTCTAAAGATAAGCCTCTTCCAAGGAGTCTATGGCGGTCTTTGTTTTGCCGTTGGGTCTGGAAAATGGCTTGGCGTGATAGCCGGTCGCAACGCTTACGATTAGTTGTTTTTTCGCTGGCCATTGTTTCCGGTGTTGCTGCGTTGACGGCCATTCATTCTTTAAAAACAAGCGTGGAACGTGGGATCGAATCCGAGGCGAAGTCACTTCTTGGTTCTGATTTGCGTGTGTCTTCCCGCAAGGAGCTTAAATCTGACGAGATTGACGGTTTGGCGAAACGGGGTGAGCGCGTTAGTCGGGAGGTGAGCTTCCCTTCGATGCTTCGTTTTTTACCGGATCTGGGGGCACGCTTGATGCAGGTTCGCGGGATGGATGGGGCGTTTCCTTTTTATGGTAAGGTTCAGACACAACCATTAGACGCGTGGAACCAGTTGCATCAAGAAGGTGGGATCTTATTAGAGCCGGCGGTTCTTGACCAATTTTCAGCGAAGATTGGCGATAAGGTTGAATTGGGCGGAATCCGTCTAACCATCCTTGGTGTCATTAAGAAGCCAGCACCTCGAGGAAATCGCTTCAGTGGATTTGCTCCTGAGGTTTATGTTCGTCTAGGTGATATTGAGCGTAGTGGTCTTTTAGGAAAAAATAGTATGGCGTCGTATCAGCTGCATCTAAAAATCAAAGAGGCTCGTAATGAACGTAAATTAAAAGAAGCGATTCGAGATGAGTTTCCCAAGAGTCGCTGGAGAATGGAGACCCCGGAAAATCGTAGAGAGAATTTGGGAGATGCTTTGGAAAATTTTCAAAAGTTTTTAGGGCTTATTGCGTTGGCTTCCCTCGCGCTTGGGGCGATCGGGGTTGCGGGTGCGGTTCATGCTCATGTGACGAGGCGGATCGCGACAATCTCGGTCTTACGTTGTTTGGGGTGTCCTGGAAGCGTGGCGTTTGGGATCTATTTTGCGCAAGCAATCGCTCTGGGCTTACTTGGGGCTCTGCTCGGAGGTGGACTTGGGGTTGGGATTCAAGTGGGGCTTCTCGAAGTGCTTGGCGATGAATTACCTGTTTCTGTGAATCCATCACCAGAGTGGAAGGTTGTCGCGCTGACAACAGCTACGGGATTTTTAGTTTGTTGTGGATTTGCACTTTTACCCTTGTTGAAAATTCAGGGAATCTCGCCAGCGATTACCCTGAGGAGTGATTCTTGTTTAAAGGGTAGATTTTGGCAGGCATTTCCGATTTATCTTCTGTTGGTGGCACTACTCTTAATGGTTGCTCGCTCTAATGGATCTGATTGGAAACGTGCGTTGGCTCTCGTCGGGGGAATGGTCGTGGCTTTTTTGATGCTTGCAACCGTGGCAAAAATACTAATGGCAGTGACACGTCGGATAGTGGGGAAACGTTGGCCGTATCTTTTGCGGCAGGGCGTTTCCAATTTGCATCGCCCTGGAAATCAAACGCTTCTTTTTCTGCTCTCGCTGGGATTAGGTGCATTCTTGCTAGTGACGATTCTTTCTGCTGGTAATCTTTTGAACGAACGGTTGACCCTTCAACAATCGGATGAAAATCCAAATCTTTATCTTATTGATGTCCAGTCGGATCAGGTTTCTGAGGTTGAATCCGTTTTAAGGAAAAATGATTTACCCGTTCTCGAAAGTGTTCCGATGGTGACAATGAGGGTTCAGTCTATCGGTGGGGTGGAAGTTGGTAAGGTTAAAGGTGTCCCAGGCTGGGTGGGGAGGCGGGAGTTTCGATCAACTTACAGGGATCGCTTAAACTTCACGGAGACGATTCTCGAGGGCGATTTTGCGACAGGGATTGAGGCCCCTGAAGGACTTGTTCCTATCTCGTTGGAGGAGAAGATCGCCCGAGATATGAAGGTTGGGATTGGTGATAAAATTACTATGGACGTTCAGGGACTTGCAATCGAGACACAGGTTACAAGTATTCGTAAAGTGGATTGGAGCCGTTTTAATCTGAACTTTTTCATGGTTTTTCCGCCGGGTGTTTTAGAGGATGCGCCAGGATTTAACGTTGTGACGACTCGGACTCCATCTCCTCAAGCTTCGGGTGATTTGCAGCGTGAACTGGCAGAAAAATTTGCGAATGTAACCGCGATTGATTTGACTCAGATCCTCAAGGAGGTTCGAGATATATTAGGCGATATTTCGACAGTTATTACGGTTTTGGCTGGTTTTACGGTGCTGGCTGGATTGCCTATTCTTCTCGGGACTTTGATGAACGGGCGTGATGTTCGATTGAAAGAAAGCGTTCTTCTTCGGACGCTCGGGGCGTCGTCCAAACAAGTGCGTGTGATTTTGGTGATCGAGTATGCTACTCTCGGCGTGCTCACTGCATTGACAGGAGTATTGCTGGCGATCGGTGCCAATTACGCGTTAGCAGTCTTCGTGTTCAAGGCTTCGCCGTGGCCAGATTTGATGCTTATTTTGTCAGCCTTGGGCCTGGTATCCTTTGTGTCTGTGCTGGGTGGCCTCGTGTTGAGCCGAGGTGTGTGCGGGCATTCGCCGCTTGAAATTCTTCGCGGGGGAAGTTAAATCTCACTGGCCTCAGCGTCGTCTGCGACGGTTCCCACCTGAGGGGGTGTTTGAGCGTCTCTGTCCTTGATCTCGAGGCCTGCTACCATTTCCTCCTTGGCGGCCGCGGCTGCCACCACCTCCACCCTTGCGAGTCTTGCCTCCATTGTCGCGGGTTGATTCGGGGGATTTGATACCGCGGGCGTGAAGAGCCGCGAGTTCGTTGTTATGGTAAGTGTGGTTTATATCAACCGGAATTTTTTGATGAATGAGCTTTTCGATATCCATGAAGAACTCGTGTTCTTCAGGAGAGCAATATGAGATAGCATGCCCTGTGGCGCCGGCTCGTCCGGTCCGGCCGATGCGATGAACGTAAGCTTCCGCTTCATTGGGAAGGTCCATATTGATGACGAGGGTAACATCTTTCACGTCGACTCCTCGAGCGGCCACATCGGTTGCCACGAGGATAGGGAGAGTTCCTTTTTTGAATTTTGTCAGGGTGCGTTCACGCTGTGGTTGAGAGCGATTACCGTGGATTGCCTCGGCTTCAAACCCGTGTGAGTTGATGGATTTACAAAGCTTGTTAGCGCCGTGCTTAGTTCGTGAGAATACGATGGTGAGCCCTTTACCTTGTTGCTCTGCGAGGTGATTAAGTAAGAGATCTTTTTTAGACTCCTTGTCGACGAAATAAACAGCTTGGGCGACTTTTTCGGCTGTTGTTTTTTCGGGTGCAATTGAAACCGAGGCAGGGTTGATGAGTATCGTGTGGGCCAATTCTTTAATCTGGGGCGCAAGAGTGGCAGAGAAAAAGAGGGACTGTTTTTTCTTTGGAAGCGCTGCTACGATCTTTTTAACGTCACGGAGAAATCCCATGTCGAGCATACGGTCGACTTCATCAAGGACAAAGTATTCGACTCCAGAGAGCTCAATGTCACCCTCGTTCATGTGATCAAGTAGGCGACCGGGGCATGCCACGAGAACGTCGACGCCAGGTTGCATGGCGCGGATTTGTGGATTTTTTCCAACTCCTCCAAAGACGAGTGTTTTTTTGAATCGGAGGTGTCGACCGTAGCTGTCAAAGCTTTGTGAAATTTGCGTTGCAAGCTCACGGGTGGGGGTAAGAACAAGGACACGAGCGGACTTGCGGCGGGGGCGCTGAGGGTTATTGTGAAGACCGTCAAGAATGGGGAGAGAAAATGCAGCGGTTTTTCCTGTGCCGGTTTGAGCGATACCGAGAAGGTCCCGTCCCTTAAGAAGAATAGGGATAGATTGCGCCTGAATAGGTGAAGGGGTCGAATAGTTTTGCTCGGCGAGCGCACGTTGAATGGGAGCAGCTAGTGCTAGCTCCTCGAATGAGGTTTGGGTCATTTTTTTGAGAGTGCCGGTTGACAAGGATGCCTAAGGGCTGGATTCGACGAGGGTGTTTTGAAAACCCGGAACCAGTCTCTCATCGACCAAGATTGGAAAAGGGGTGGAAGGTTGGTTCTTCCAAGGCGGAGAGAAAAAGCGGGTTTATCACAAAATAGCAAGACTTACTCGTTAACCGTTATCATATCGTCATGAGACTGTGGGACGGTAATGGTAAAGACAGTTTCGATTCCGGGAGTCGAAGTCGCGGTGATTTCGCCTCCGTGGGCTTCAACGGCCCGCTTGACAATTGATAGGCCAAGTCCGGTTCCCTTCACTTGTGTTTGAGAGTGGTGCTTTTCGACGCGATAGAACCGTTTAAAAATAAAGGGGAGATCGTTCGTGGGAATTCCAATTCCGTTGTCAGTAATAAGGATCTTAAAGTGATTATCCTTAGATGCCTCTGTATTGATACGAATCTGGAGGGGGATGTTTGGATTTTGCTTTAAGGCATTTTCAACAAGATTGAAGAGGATTTGAGTCCAGTAAAATTGATCGCCTATGAGCTGGAATTCAGGGACCTCCATCTCGATCGTAGACTTTTGTTTTTTGATAACAATTTCGAGCCTTTCAATGACGTCCCGAACACAAGTTGCAATACAAAAGGGGGCTAGATTGAGGGGGACGAAGTCATCTGATTCGAGCTTAGAAATTAAAAGCATGTCGTCGACGATTCGGTTGATACGGACCACGTGGCGATCCATCGTTCCTAGCATCTTTTGCGCAGGCTCCCTTTGATCAAGGCCTCCTTCTTCAGTAAGGAGTTCAAGGTAGCCTGAGATCACCGAGAGGGGTGTGCGAAGTTCGTGGGAGGCGTTGGCGACAAAGTCTTGCCTAACCTGATCTGAGTGAACGCTGGCTGTGATGTCCCTCATCATAAGTTGAATTTCGCTGCTTTTGCCTAGAAGCGAGAGAGGGTAGATTTCAATTTCCCAGTGGGAATCCTTATCATGAGTGTTCGAGGAAAAAATAGAATTGGGAGGGAATCGTAAAATTTTTTGAGCAGGCTTGAGTTTGGAGAGCTTTTTTAAAAGCAGCGATCTCATTGCCGAATCGAGGAATACTTGATCAATATTTTTGTCAAGGATATCACAGTCGTCGAAGATTCGGCGAGCTTGGGAATTGATCCGAGTTACGACTCCTTCTTTGGTTATTGAAAAGAAGGCCTGGGGAAGAGCATCTAGAAGCTGTTGCAGGTCATGGATGTGGGCCTTGTCTTTGCTCCGCTCATCTAGGAGTAATGTTTTCCTTAGACGACCCAATTCACTCTCCGCTCCCTGTTGCCTCTTGTTTGACCTAACTAGGAGGTAAACTAGGACGATTACACAGCTGAAGGCAAAGTAAGTCATTCGGGTTGGCGAACTCGATACCCGATTCCTCGGATGGTTTCAATAAATGAGCCTTCTTTACCCAGTTTTTTACGGAGTCTTTTCATGTGTGTATCGAGCGTTCTACTGTGAATCTCGTCGCTGTATCCCCAGACAAATTTAAGAAGATCGTTACGATCCTGCGACTGGCCCGCACGTTGGCAAAGAAACAGGAATAGTCTGAATTCGATTAACGAAAGGGAGAGGGCTTCATGATTAATGAAAAAAGCGAGAGCATTTTTGTCGAAACGGAAGGGCCCGAGCGAGAAGTCCTCTGCGACAGGAGTGACGCGGTTACGTTTTAAGATAGCCTTGGCTCTGAGTATGAGTTCTTTAGGGCTAAAAGGTTTGGTAATGTAGTCATCAGCTCCAAGTTCCAATCCCTTTAGGCGGTCATCGATTTGGCTTTTGGCCGTCAGCATTATAACCGGAATGGAATGCGAACGAGTGTCCCGCTGCATTTTTTTGAGGATTTTATAGCCGTCTATTTCAGGCAGCATGAGGTCAAGAATTACGAGATCGGGCTGGTTTTCAAGAATCTTTTTAAGGCCCTCACGCCCGTCGTGAGCTATGTCGACTAAATATCCGTTTCTCTCAAAGTTGAATCCGACAAGTTTGGCGATGTCAACTTCGTCTTCGATAATTAAGATGCTCTCCATACCGAGCTGATCGTGACTAAGTTTTTTTGGAAAGCAAAGCTGTCAATATGTGACGTTTTCGTCACATATTTTGCTGATATTTAAGAATGGACCTGTAATATTAAGATTTTCTTCCGTGTATTGTGCCACGAATACGCCAGACTTTGAGCATATGAGCGCAGCTGCAGATCAAAAAAAAGACACCCGCGCGGGAAATTATTTTATTTCAAACTACCCTCCATTTTCTTTTTGGTCAGATGATCAGAATGAGCAGGTTGCAGAAATTTATAATCAAGAGGCCAAGGAAGGAGTTCCCCTAGGTCTCTATCACCATATTCCATTTTGCCGGAAGAGGTGTCATTTTTGCTATTTTCGCGTTTATACCAACAAGAGCGCAGACGATATTAAGCATTACTTGGATTCGACATTAATCGAGCTTGAGATGATGGCCCGCAAGCCTCTTATCGAAGGGCGGAAACCTCACTTTTATCTATTTCGGAGGCGGAACCCCTTCCTATTTGTCCTCGAAACAGCTGGCCCTCCTGACTGACCAGATGAAGTCCATTCTTCCCTGGGATGCTGCTGAAGAGGTGGCTTTTGAGTGTGAACCTGGTACCCTTAACCCAGGGAAATTAGCTACGATCAGGGACATCGGGGTGACGCGGCTTAGCTTGGGGATTGAGAATTTTGACGATCATATTCTGGAAATCAATGGTCGAGCGCATCGGTCCAAGGAGGTTGGCCGGGCCTATGAGCGCGCTCAGGCTGAAGGGTTCGATCAGATCAACATTGATTTGATCGCCGGGATGATCGAGGAAACTGAGGAAAACTGGCAGCGTAACATCGAAAAAACCATCGAGCTGGCTCCCGATAGCGTCACGATTTATCAGATGGAGATTCCCATACAATACGACTATTTATAAGGAAATGAAGGATACCGGAAAATTGATTGCTCCGGTTGCAGATTGGCAGACTAAGCGTCGTTGGGTGAAAGAAGCTTTTGCTGCTCTTGAAAGCGCAGGTTTATACCGTTGGGTCAGGCTACACGGCGGTTAAAGATCCCTCTAAGAGTAAGTTCATCTATCGTGATGCACTTTGGGGTGGGGCCGACCTCTTGGGGCTTGGAGTGGCTTCGTTTTCCCATTGCAGGCGGGGGTGCATTATCAGAATCTTACGGAGATTGATGATTATACTGCTGCCATCAAGTCTGGTGAAATGCCGACTAAGCGGAGCTTTCGTACGACCGAGGAACAGCGAATGATCCGTGAGTTCATTCTTCGAATGAAGCTCGGTCGGGTCGATGCCAGTCCACTTTGGCTCTAAATATGGAGTCGATGTCTTAGCTCGGTGGGAAGATGAATTGAATGAATTGACCGAAGAAGGGTTATTGAAGGTAAAGGGCCAGAATATCGTGCTTGAGCGAGATGGTTTACTTTGTGTAGATAATATTCTTCACGATTTTTTCCTGCCGGAACATCGTACGAACAAGTTGGTTTAGCCGATGGCGAAAGAAAAAGAGATTCGGGATTTGTTGGTTTGCGAGCACCTGCGCGATCTTAATTTTTTCGTGGGTGGAGCCAGATGAGGTTGCACAACCTTATCGGGATCTTCTTTGTCATGAACATGACATGACCTCTACTTTGTCAGATTTCCATAAAGGCGAAGTCGAATTACAAATTTTCGAGGAGCGATTCGACTCAGATTGTTATTTTAGGGAGGTTTTGTTGAGAGTTGGGAATAAGCCGGTGGAATATGGGATGATTCGAATCTTTCTTGCGAGTTTCCCTGAGGAACTTGAGCTCCACAATTACCGAAGGCACCAAGCCTCTGGGGATGATTCTAAACGAAAGCGGATTAGCGTATTTTAGTCGTCCGGGTGGATTTTTGAAAATTTCAGGCAAAACCTTTCAACCTGATTTTTTCCCTTCATCGGGTGGCGAATTCTTATTTGGGCGCTATAATGAGCTAATCGGAGCCGAAGAAAAGGTTCTAGCTAGAATTATCGAAATTTTACCAAAGGAAAAATCATGATCACAAATCTATCTTATGACTGTGACGTTCTCATAATAGGAGCCGGTCCCGCCGGGTGTACGGCAGCTACAATTTTGGCCGAAGAAAAGGGTCGAAAGGTTATTGTTTTAGAGAAAGAACATTTTCCTCGCTACCACGTAGGCGAATCTTTGATCCCGCATTGCTGGGATACGCTTGATCGTCTTGGGATGACTGATCGCCTTGATGAAAAAGGATTCCAGGTGAAACAGAGCGTTCAGTTTGTAGATGAAGGGGGAGAGCTCTCTACTCCGTTTTATTTTTCAGAACATACTGATCATCCACGGGCAAAGACATGGCAGGTCGACCGGGAAACTTTTGATACCATGATGATGGAAAGGGCACGGGAAGCTGGAGCGCAGGTGAGAGAGGGGATTAAGGTTCTTGATTTCATTGAACAAGATGGCGTCGTTGTGGGTGTCCGTGCAGAGGATGAGGCAGGGAAGGGTTTTGAATTACGAGCCCCGGTTACCATGGACGCTTCAGGGCGGGACGCCCTCTTTCAGCGTAAGAAGAAATGGCGTAAGCGTGACCCTAAATTGAATAAGATCGCAATATGGACTCTTTATAAGGGTGCGAAACGTGATCCGGGCGTCGATGAGGGGGCTACGACGGTTGCCTATGTGAAAGGTAAGGGATGGTTTTGGAATATTCCGCTGAAGGATGATATCGTGAGTACCGGAATCGTGGCGGAACGCGATTATCTTTACCGCGACGGTCGTGATCTAGCTGAGATCTACGAACGCGAAATCAAGGAGAACAAGTGGGTTGAAGAGCACCTCTCAGAGGGTCAGCAATTTGGCGAATACTGGGTGACTGGAGAATATTCGTATCGCGCTGAGAATTGCGCAACAGACGGGTTGGTTCTCATTGGGGATGCTTTTGCCTTCCTTGATCCTGTCTTTTCGTCAGGTGTTTATCTGGCGTTAACGACTGGCTCGCTTGGCGCGGACGCGGTGGAACAAGCTCTAGTTAGCGGTAATACGGGAAGTGAGCAATTTGCGGATTACGGCGAACGGGTTTGTCAGGGAATTGAATGGATGAGGAAACTGGTTTATGCTTTCTACGACAAGGACTTTAGTTTTAAGGATGTTGTGATGAAGTATGCTGAAATTCGGCGTGACCTAACTGATTGTCTGATTGGCGACTTGATCGATAAAGATTACACCGAACTTTTCGATCGGGTTTCGGAGTTTGCAGAACTGCCTAGCGAATTGCCCCACGGCAAGGTTGCTAGCAGCGGAGCCCTGGCTTAGCTTTGAAAATCACGATCCTCACCGCAGGCACTGGCAGTTACTACTGTGGAGCATGTATGCGTGACAACACTCTTGCGCGTGGGCTCATTGCAAGGGGACACAAGGCACATCTAGTGCCAATGTATTTGCCGCTGCAGCTCGACGAAGAAAGGGTCGACGAGGCTACCCCAGTTTTTTTTGGAGGGATCAATGTTTATCTGCAGCAGAAGTATCGTTTTTTTCGTAGACTCCCAAGATGGGCAGATAGGTTTTTCAACGGTCGGGGATTGTTAAAGACAGTTGCGAAAAGGAGTCACTTAACTTCAGCGGCAGAGCAGGGTGAGATGACTTGTTCAATGCTACAGTTGGAAGAGAGTAACTTAGGTAAAGAAGTTGATAAGTTGGTTGACTGGTTGGCGCGCGACGGAAATCCGGATATTATCCTTCTCTCTAATGCACTTCTTGCGGGTTTGGTTCAGGAACTTAAACGACGGCTTGGGGTTCCAGTGGTGTGTACTTTTCAAGGGGAGGATTCATTCTTAGATAGCCTACCCAAGCCTTGGAGTAATGAAGCTTGGAAGGAAATGGCCTTGCGTGTGAAAGGCGCAGATATGCTGATTGCGCCAAGCCAATATTATGGCGGAGTGATGGAGTCCCGATTGGGACTCGAGCCCGATTCAATCCAAGTGATCCCGAATGGGATTGATCTTTTTGGCTGGGAGGAAAGCGAGGTATCGCAGGATAAGCGAATTGGGTATCTTGCTCGAATGTGTCATTCCAAGGGGCTTGGGCTGCTCATCGATGCCTTTATTCACTTAAATGACTCGTCACTCACTCTTGCAATTGCGGGCACTATGGGCGGTGGTGACGACGTCTATGTTGCAGGGTTGAAAGAGAAATTGAAGAAAGCCGGACTTGGCGAGTGCGTTGAATGGTTCCCTGACTTGGCTAGGAATGAGAAAGTTGATTTTTTAAAGAATCTCTCAGTTTTTTCTGTCCCCGTAATCTATCCTGAAGCATTCGGTCTTTATTTAGTTGAGGCTATGGCTTGTGGTGTTCCTGTAGTGATGCCGAATGCATCGGCTTTCTCCGAAATCGTGAACTCGGCTGCTTGCGGAGTTTTGGTTGCTCCGGGTTCGGTAGAGGATCTTGCTAGAGGGATACGAGAAATGCTTGATGATCCCGACCGGGAAGTTATTGGAAAAAAGGGTCGGCGTGCTGTTGAAGGCCGCTACCATGCAGGTGCGATGGCATTAAATTTTGAAAAGGTTTTTAGAAAGGTGGTTGGAAAGTGAGCGACCAATTTGAGTGGTCTCGTTTGGTTGAGTTTTATGAGACTGATCTCGCGGGTATTACTCACTTTTCTAATTTTTATAGATGGATGGAGTCCGCTGAGCATGGCTTTCTCAGGTTGCGGGGAGTGGAGCTCCATCAGGAAGGAATTGGCTGGCCACGCGTAAATGCGAGCGCCGATTTCAAAAAGCCGATTAAGTTTGGCGATTTGATTAGAGTGACCGTCTCAATTGCTGAGTTGCGGACACGATCGGTCCGGTATGCCTTTGAATTCCGTGTTAATGAAAGCGATGAAATCTACGCGACGGGTGAAATGGTTTCGGTTTGTGTTGATCTGGCGACGATGAAAGCGATCGAAATTCCGCCTAGAATTCGAGGTCTGCTTGAGTGAAATCACCCTCTGGTGAATTTCGCGATGGTCAGATGGGAAAGTTCGGCGATACTTGAAATAGCTGAGATAATCATGGCGGCAGAAAAAAATATGAATTGGTTAGGGTTTGCACTTATGACGGTTGCCTTTTGGGGGCTTTATGGGGTGTTTCTTCACAAGGGAGCAATCGGGATGAAGGATCCAGAATTCGGCCGTTATAAGGCCTTCTTGGTAGTAGGTATTGCTTATTTTTTAGTGGCAGTGATTGCGCCTCTGATTCTTCTTAAACTTTCAGGATCCAATTTTAAATTTACCGCCGTTGGTTTTAAATGGTCTCTTATAGCCGGGACAGTTGGAGCGATCGGTGCTTTGGGTGTTCTCCTCGCGTTTGGTGCGAAAGGTCAGCCTGCTGCAGTAATGTCCATCATATTTGCGGGGGCTCCGATCGTGAATGCTTTGGTAGCACTTTGGATGCATCCTCCCGAAGGTGGAATGGGTGGGATTCGGTGGCAGTTTTATGCTGGAATTGGTTTGGCTGCAGTGGGCGGTTTTCTAGTGACCAAATATAAGCCGGATCCTCCCAAAAAGCCGATCATTGAAAAAGCTGTTGATTAGCGTTTGCCCGGAAAACGTGGTCCACCACCTGTATAGGCGGGTTTTGCAAAGTCGAACTTGGGGCCGCCATGGCGCGGGTCACCAGAGGCTCTAAGTTCGGATTCAAGGGATTTGCGATATTTGGCGACAAGCTTCGGCATTTCTGTTGCAAGGTTTTTGAGTTGCTCTGGATCGTTTCTGAGTTCGTAGAACTCTTCTCTCGGTCGTTTGGCGAAACTCCATTTGTAGAACTCCGACTGTAATCCCAAATTAACGATTACCGACTTGGTAGGGCCATTATCAGTGTCCCCATACCATGTGTTCTTTATTGTCGCTTTTTGCCAGTTAGGGGTACCATTTGGCCAGAGATTCGGTGAGTAGTTCCGGATGTAGAGGAATTTGTGATCGCGGTATGATCGTGATGGATACCCTTCCATACTGGGAGACTCTTGACTTGGAACGTGTCGTTCTTTACCGGTAAGGATAAATTTTCGAAGTTCACCTTTTTCAGTTAAGGCTGGAAGAAGGCTTTTACCGGTCATTTTGATAGGTTTCGTTACGCCTGCTGCCTGAAGAAAAGTGGGGGCGAGATCGGTGAGAGAAACGAAGTCCTTAAATTCTAGGCCCTTTTTAATTTTCTGGCCCCATCGGATCGCGAGAGGAACACGGGTTCCAGAATCGTAAAGATTAGATTTACATCGGGGGAAGGGCATACCGTGATCGCCAGTAATCACGATAATCGTGTTCTCTAGTTCGCCAATTGCTTCAAGGCGAGCGATGGCCTTGGAGACATCAGAGTCGAAGCGCTGTACCTCGAAGTAGTAATCCGCAACATCGCTGCGAACCTCCGGATCATTGGGGAAAAAAGAGAAAAGTTTGATTTTCGAAAGGTCCATACCGGACTGCTTTCCAGATCCTTTTTTGTAGCCCCGATGGGGATCAGAGGCTCCTAACCAAAAGCAAAAGGGAGTTTCTTTCGATGGCCGCTGAGCGAGGAATTCCGAGAAGCCTTTTCGATAAGGTTTTCCGGCAGGGTGCTCTTCTAAAAATTTCCCTTTGAGTTTTCCAGGTCCAAATGACTTGCGCCATGACCCGGTGTGGTAACCTGATTTTTTAAGGAGTCTCGAGTAAGTTTCGACCTCCTGTGAAAGAGTTCCGTAAAGATTTGCGCCTTCTTTTAAGCGCCAGTGCCACTGTCCAGTCATGATAGAGTTTCGGCAGGGAGTGCAGGAAGGAGAAGAAACGTAAGCGTTATGGAAAAGAGCACCTTCGCGAGCAATCCGGTCAAAGGTTGGAGTTTGAACTACGTCATCATTTCCGTAGATAGAGGCATGGGGAGCCCCCCAATCGTCCGCGATACAGAAGAGAATATTAGGCCGCTTCTTTGCCTCAAGTTGTGAAATGGCTGAAATGAAAAGAAGCAATCGAATGATCATAGAGATGATCCTGATTACTTCCTGAAGTTTTGCCAAGATGAAGATTTATGAGACGACAATCGATTTTTCGGCAGGGCCGGTCAGAACACCAATTTCGGCAACAATATTTGCTCCGCTTGCATGGAGGGCATCTTGGGCTTGCCTTAAATCATCTTGGTTGACGGCGACAAGAAGTCCGCCGGAAGTTTGGGCATCGGCAAGAAGGATTTGAATTTCCTCCGCAAGGTTGCTGGCGAAGGTTGTAAATTCTTTGGCAAGTCGGAGGTTCTCGCGG
Organism: uncultured Verrucomicrobiales bacterium; assembly: GCA_949373085.1. Taxonomy (GTDB): domain Bacteria; phylum Verrucomicrobiota; class Verrucomicrobiia; order Verrucomicrobiales; family Akkermansiaceae; genus SW10. The sequence continues at coordinate 2,392 of CASICJ010000008.1, read as the reverse complement.
CTTCCCCCGGGGACACATCCTTGCCTGATAAATTCGGGGACGTTTGGATCGATCGCAGGCACTGCTGCGGAGTCGATATGAGCAGTGACTCCAGACTCTCGACAAAGATGACTTAGATGACCCAGTAGGCCAAACCCGGTCACATCAGTCCCGGCCTTTGTTAAGCCAGCTGTTGCGATTGCGGAACCCGGGGTGTTGAGTGTTGCCATCAGTTTGGAGGCTTTTTCTTCAAGCTCAGTTGAGCAGATCCCTCGCTTTATGGCGGTTGAGATAATACCGGTACCCAGAGGTTTGGTAAGAAGAAGGTGATCTCCAGCCTGAGCACCAGCGTTTGAAATGACTCGATGCGGGTTTACTAATCCGGTGACGGAAAGGCCGTAGAGAGGTTCAGGATTTTGCACGGTATGACCACCTGAGAGTGAGCACTCAGCTTCGGCTACCTTGTCTGCGCCTCCTCTGAGTATCATGTTGATGGTATCGAGATCGAGATGATCGGTAGGCACCGCGACAATATTCATGGCTGTGATCGGTTTTCCTCCCATGGCGTATACGTCGGAGAGGGAGTTGGCGGGCTGCGATCTGTCCAAAAAGATAGGGATCATCTACAATAGGAGTGAAGAAATCTAGAGTTTGAACGAGTGCAATTTCATCTGAGATACGATAAACTGCAGCATCGTCTGAACTCGCTGAGCCGATGAGGAGATTTGGATCCGAGATATTACTAAGTCCACGCAAAACTTGCGTGAGTTCGGCTTGGCCGAGCTTCGAAGCTCATCCTCCACAGGAGGCAAGTTCGGTCAGGCGTTTGGTCTTTTCTAAGCTCATAGGGGAATGGTAGCGAATGATCGCTATTTGAAAACCCTTTCCCTTTTGTGAGGGTTGTTTATTTATTAATGCGACTGAAAAACCATGGCTCCCAACCTGACCCCTTATAAAATTGACGGTGTGAAACGACGAACTTCAAACTCTTTCCCATGGGTTACAGCATTTTTTGCTGTTTTAGCATTTATTCTTGGAACCACCATTCTTACTCCGATTCCAGAAAAAATTCGTAGACGACTTGGCCTAGAGCGCAAAGTTGCGCCGCCTGCTCGAAAAAAAGAACCCAAGCCCGATGTGATTTATAAAGATCGGGTCGTTGAAAAGAAAATCTTAGTGCGGCCGCCATATTATGAGATTAAGAAAGGAACAGATGTCTCCAAAACGTCTAGGGGATTTGATTATAAATACCAAATCCAAGAAAAGGCAGGTCGGTTGGCATCAAGCGAGAGGGTAAAAGATGGAACTTATGAAGCATCGCTCACTTTTTCAGTTGTTCGACCGGAAGCTGCGAGGCGATTCGGTGAGTTGGTAAAGCAAAATCCAGATCTTCCCGAGATCCTTCCGGGGCTTGAAGCTCTTGTGGAGAATTCAAGAGTCTCGCCATTCTTCAAGGGGTTTGTATGACAATAAGAAATCCCGCTTGGAGCTTTACGCCAACCGATTTGACCGAGTTCTCACAAAGCACAACTATTTTGACTGTGAGACGATGCTTGAACTGGAACACCCACAGTCTAAACGAAAGGTCTTCCTATTTCAGACCGATATGGATGTGGTTTCCGATGGATCGGATGGTGATCGTGTAGCGAAAATGCCCGAGAAGATTGTTAATTCAGCGAATTATCAACCATTTACGAGTTACGGTTGGAAAAAGATTGGGGGCATTGAAAACCCCATGATTAAAGGCTGGAGTAAGATGTTAGGCGATGCAAAGGCCGAAGGTAACTCAAGTGAAGTGAAGCGTCTCTCTGCTGGTATTGCTGATCTCAAACGTCGGAGCTTTTTGATCGCTGAATATGATCCTTTTGTCGTAATTCCTGTATTTATACTACAGGATCGGGAGAGCGCGTGGGGGCCAAATGTTGGTGATTATGTTGCAGTTATTCACGGTAAAAATGTTTACCCGGCAATTGTTGGTGATGGGGGACCAAGTTTCAAAATCGGAGAGGCTAGCTTACGAATGGCTAAAGCGCTTAATCCGAAGTCTACTCCCTATAACGCGCCGGTTTCTGGTCTTGGTGTGACTTATGTTGTGTTTCCACGAAGTTCCGGAACATGGAACGTGCCGGATTATGCATCTTGGAAAACAGAATGTGCTAAGTTACTTGATGAAATCGGTGGGCTAGGCAAGGGGTATGCGCTCCATGAATGGAGCAACACTCTTCCGAAAGTCAGTAAAGAAAACAACTGAACTCACGACTTTCGCAGGGTGTGATTAATGTCTAATGCTTCGCTCCGGAGGTTTTCGATTACGATCAAGAGTTAAAGTTGGAATTGCGAGTGAGCGGTGTCTCATCGCTCTCGCGATATTGATTCCAACGACCTTGCCCCTAAGGTCGACCAAGGGCGTTCC
>CASICJ010000007.1 GCA_949373085.1 uncultured Verrucomicrobiales bacterium | reverse complement strand
GCAGGTAAAGTCCGCCAGTGATCCCGAGAACGAAAAAAATAACGGTGGAGTGGTGGCTCACCATCGGCACTGCCGAAACGAAACTGGCCACCGGCTCGACCGTCACGGTCCCCGCCAACACCGGCAGCGAATTGCGGGCCGTCGCCATCGACGCTTCCGGCAACCGCAGCATCGCCCGCGTCCCCCTCAACGGTGCCAATCAACAACCGAAGCTCGAACTCGAACTCGCCACCGAAACGCTCGCTCCCGGAGGAACCCTTGGCTTCAAGGTCAAGTGCCTCAGCGATCCGTCCCAGGCGGTGGTCCGCCTCCGCTACATCGCCCCGGCCGGCCACGACTCCGGCATCATCAGCCTGTCCAAGCCCGTCACCAAGACCCTCACCGCCCGGCTCTGCTTCGCCTGCCACCAAACGGACGCCAAATCGATCGGCCCCCGCTACACCGATGTCGCCCTCCGCTACAAGGATCAACCCAAAGCCCTCGAAACCCTCAAAGAGAAGCTCAAGAAAGGCGGCAGCGGCACTTGGGGTGAGATCCCCCATGCCTCCTCAACTCGCCATCACCGAGCAAGAAGCAGACGCCGCCCTCCGCGCCGTCCTCGCCCTCGGCGACGTCATGTCCGAGACCACCGGATCCGCCGCAGGCACCCTCCAAGCCCCCACCACCCTCCCGGACCACGAACCAGGCGGAGCCTGGGAAATCACCGCCGAAGCGCCCGGCCACCAGACCACTCGCCTCCGCATCGCCGCCGAGTAAGTCCATCCCCTTCGTCCCATCAATCCGCACGCTGATGTGAAGAACCACCACGCCGACCAATCACCCCTCTTTTTCCGAGTCAAAAAGTCATTGAAGCCGCCCTTGGGTCGGAGCGGAGGGGGGCGAAAAGGGAGTTGTTCCTGCCCGCAGACTTCCAGGGCTGATTCCAAGGTGCTTCTTGAAAACATGGCCCAGATAACTTTGGCGACCAAATCCCACCAACTCAGAAATTTCCACGAGACTTAGTTCGGAATTCTCAAGCAAGGATTTTGCTTTATTGAGCCTTACTTCGATCAGGAACTCCCGAATGGTCTTTCCTGTTTCTTCACGAAATCGCCGCTGAAGAAGGCTCCGCGAAATGCCCGTTTCACGCGCTAGATCATGTTATTTAAACTGCAATTACCCAAATTTTCATGGATCATATGGACTCCGAGTGCAACGGCGGGATCTGAGACCGCGAGGGTGTTTGAGGATCGCCTCGTAACCAACCGAATGGGAGGAAATAAGATTGGCTCACTTGGCGGCTTTTCCCTGCCATAATTTGATCAAGCAAGCGTGCAGCTTCGTAGCCCACCTTTTGGTGATCCAAGTGCACACTACTCAGAGTGTGGCATGGAGAGATCACAGAGAGCCCGATCATTATCGACCCCGACAACTGCCACTTGCTCCGGGACGAGCAAGCTCTCTTCACGACAAGCGTCCAAGACCATCAGTCCGCCATCATCGCGCGCCAACATGATTCCTATTGGTTTGGGTAAGGCACGTATCCACGCGCGCACTGCCTGACGAGCAGCCTGCGAGCCAGATGTCCGATAAGTCAAAGGTTCAAAAACATGAAAAGTTGCACGCCCAGCGCACTTTTTTTGTAAAAATTTGCGGCGCCGTTGAGACCAGCCTTGGGCTCCATTTCCGCAGGGATAAAAGCCAACATGATTGAATCCACGACCAAGAAGATACTCTGCTACCAGCCCAGCAATTTCTCTGTCATCGGCGTCTACCTGTGGGATCCCGAAGTCTCCAACGGACCTGTTCACATCAACCACTGGCAACCCGCTGACGCTTAAGGCCCGCGCCATTGCAGCATCACCTACGCGGGCGATGATCCCTTCTGCTCCTGAGTCTTGAAGCCACTCCGAAATCGCAATATGATCTCCTTCTGGAACATGAAGTAATCGCCAACTATCCAGCTCATGAGCAAAATTTGCGATGCCCCGAAGTGTCTCGCGCCCCGTTTCAAATACGGTGTAAACAAGAAGAGCAAACCTTTTCCGAGAACTCGAAGCGGTAATTTCCATGCTTTAGACTAGAAATAAATAGAGCGTGTTAAACCTCATCAAAGGAACTACCCGCCGATTGCGAAAAAAAATATCCAATTTCGACAGGGTAGACGAGAAATATTCTTGCCTGAGCGCTTCATTTTTTCGGAGTGTCTCGCTCGAAAACCGATCAATATGAACGCTATTAATAAAATATCGAAGTTCTCAGCTCTCACCATCGCCATTTTGGCCGGTGTGACCAACCTCAGGGCTGAGGTTCCCGCTGCAATCCTCGGGGCAGTCCCCGATTCCGATCAGTATTCCCTGATTTACGAAGCAGCAATTCCCGACGTTGCTCCTAATTGGGGATTAACACCGGAATATGCCACCGATAATTCTGCAAACGGTCCCGCCAACTTCGACCGGGTCGCCTACGTCATGGAGTTAGATGAGACGTGGGTGTGGGTGTCCTTTGAGACCCTCCCTCAAGGGAAGACCCTCGCAACGGTGGGAGTCCCGACGGTGGATGTCGTTGCTGGATCTCCCATCCAAACGAAAGTCACCAATATGGATGTCTTTTCGAGCATCACGGATGCCAACATCATTGCCACAGGCACTGGCTTGACGGGTGGTAATATCGAATTCTGGCCGGGCAATTACCAGGCAGAAAACAACAACAACATCCCGAACGCTGACGGCGCTTTGTTCGACTGGGGTGACGGCGCTGCGGCAGCAAATGTTGGCTATGGTTCAATGCAGCTCCACAACCACGATGCCAGTCAGGTGCTTTTCGCCTTCAATCGCTGGGGTGGTGGCTTTGCGGGAATGTCGGATATCGGGATCGGCAACAGAACTTTCGATAACCCAGACTACACTTTTGCTGAAAACGGCGCAAACTTCACCATGCGGAAGCTCTACGTGCTGGTGCGTGAAGGGGCTCCCACATTTCCTCCTCCGGAAGCGACCGAGGCTATTTCATCGGTGGCTGGGGATAAAATTCTGCTGACGTTTGGCGAAGAAGTCCGCAGCGATTCCGTTGACGTCGCCAATTTCTCAATCGCAGGGGGTCCCGCCCTCACGGCTGCCACTTCCTCTGGTAATATCGTCACCCTAACCACTTCAGGCTTGGTGGGGGGCACGACTTACACTGTGAATTACACCGGCGTTGAGGGACTCCCAGGAGCTGGATCTGCTCTGATTGCTGCGGTCAACATCGATTTTACTGCTCCTATTTTTCCCGCGATTCTAGCCTCCATTCCAGCGGCGGCGGGATACGACCTCATTTATCATGCGGAGATCCCAGCTGATGCTCCAGCTTGGGGAAATGGCGTGCCCTATCTTGTCGATGAATCGTCAACCACGGATGTGACGGCCTTTGATCGTGTTGCTTATGTCATGGAATTGGATGGCGAATGGGTCTTCGTTTCCTTCGAGACCCTCTCTCAAGGTAGCACCTTCGCGACGATCGGAGTTCCGACCATTGGTGTCGTCAATGGTGCTCCCATCCAGACGATAGTCGTCAATATGGATGTCTTCTCGAGCATCACGGATGCCAATATCGTCACCACCGGCACAGGCTTGGCGGGCGGTAATATCGAATTCTGGCCGGGCAATTTTGGCGAAGGGAATGACGCGAACATTCCGAACGCTGATGGCGCTGCCTTCGACTGGGGCGACGGCGGAGCGGGCGTCGGCCAAGGCTATGGCTCCATGCAGATTCACAACCACGGTGCGAGCCAAGTAATCTTCGGTTTCAATCGCTGGGGCGGCACTGGCGCTGGTGTCGGAGGGATTACCGATATTGGTATCGGTAATAACACGGGCGGTAACGTAGACTACGTCTTTGCTCAGAACGGCCTAAACTTCAACACACGGAACCTCTACGTTCTCGTGCGTGAAGGGATCCCCCTCTTACCAGCTCCAGAAGCGACTGGATCAATTTCATCGCTCGCTGGAAATCAGATACAGCTGACGTTCAACGAAGAGATCAGCAGAAATTCAGTAGATCTCGCGAACTTTTCAATCGTAGGTGGACCCGCTATTACAGATATCGTGACTTCCGGAAAAACCGTTATCTTGACCACTTCAGGCTTGGTGGCAGGCACGACTTACACTGTGAATTACACCGGCGTTGCCGGACTCCCAGGGGGTGGTATTGCTCTGGCCGAGACCCTCTCGCAAGAGTTCACCGCTCCTGCCATTCCCACTCTCCCCGGGACCATTCCAGCGGCGGCGGGATACGAACTTATTTATCATGCGGAGATTCCGGAAGCGGCTCCCGTTTGGGGAAATGGCGCGCCTTATCTCGTGGACCAATCGGGATTCACAGAATCGACTAATTTTGACCGCGTGGCTTACATCATGGAGTTGGATGGCGAATGGGTCTTCGTTTCTTACGATACTCTCGAGCAGGCGAATCGCCTTTCGACGATCGGCATCCCAACGGTTGAGGTGGTCGCCGGCACACCGATCCAAACAGTCCTCTCAAACATGGACGTTTCTTCCAGCATTGCCAGTATTACCGGGGGCGCGGGCCTGAGCGGTGGCAATATCGAGTTCTGGCCGGGTAATTTCATTCCGGACAACGTTAACAGTATCCCGAACGCCGATGACACGACCTTCGATTGGGGTGACGGCGGTGGGTCGGGCGACCTTGGCTATGGCACAATGCAGATTCATAACCACGATGCCAGCGAGGTCCTCTTTGCCTTCAACCGCTGGGGTAGCGGTGGTGGAACGACGGATATCGGGATCGGCAATAACCCCAACGGCGCTGGTAACCCAGACTACGTTTTTGCGGAGAACGCAGCCAACTTTGCGTCACGCAACCTTTACGTCCTGGTGCGTCCTGCCCTCCTGAAGCTCCCCCAGGCGATTACCAATTCCGTCCCGGAGTCAAGAGGCTACAACCTCGTCTATCAGATGGACCTCCCTGCAGTGAATGAATTCAGCGGTGATGCCCAAACCATCGCCGAGGCCTACAACGCAGATTACTCCGCTTCCGTGACGCCCGGGTCCAGAGTTGCCTACGTCTTACAGTTGGATGACGAATGGGTCTGGGTCTCCTTTGATGCCGTCACCGATGATTTGTCCAAAATAGGTATTCCTCATTTCGAAGCCTGGCCGACTGCGCTGCAACAGATCATTACGAATATGAACGTTGTTTCAAATGCGTCGCAAATCACAGACGGAAGCTTTGCTGAAGGCAATATTGAGTTCTGGGGCGGCAACTACGCGCCGGCTAACGCACTGGCAATCGAGAATGCCGACGATGGCACTTTCGATTTTGGCGACACCATGAATGGCGGCGGTCACGGGAGTATGCAGATTCACAATTTCATGGAAAATGAGGTTGTCTTTGCCTATAATAACTGGGGGTCGAACAACGGCGGGAGCGCCGGCGGTCTTGGTATCGGAACCAGCCTTGGCGGGGAGCCAGACTATACCTTCCAAGGGAATAGCGGCAGCTACACCACCCGTAAACTCTATGTCCTGTCAGGTGAAATTGGTGATCTCATCCCATTACAGATCACCAGTGTTGAGCTCGATTCAGCGAGCGACAGAGTCACCGTCACCTGGCCATCAACTGAAGGAGAAATCTTTAGCCTTTCGTGGACTGACGATTTGCAGACATTTACCGAAATCGATGATGGAATCACAGGCCGAAAAGAAAGTACTTCGTTCATAGACTTTGTACCCGCCGGAACAAAGAAGAGATTCTATTCAGTCACGAAAGAAAACTAGAACGTCAAGGACGAGCCTCACTCTCTGACCTTTCCACGGGCACTGCGAATATTTTCGCGAGTGCCCGTTTTATGATTCTACCCCAATTCATTGGCCGAAATATCTTCAAGCATTTGTCCACGATACTTTACACCACCATGAAAACACCATTCCAACTCCTCCTTCTAATTACCCTCATCGTCAGTTCTTTCGTCTCCAAGGTAACGGCAAAGTTGATCGTCTACCCGGTGGGCGATTCCATCACATGGGGAACCACCGCTCCCGGTGGCTACCGTTCTCCACTTTACGAAAAACTAACCGCCTCAGGGTATGAAGTCGATATGGTAGGGAGTGTTAAAGATTTTGCCGACCGCGTGCTCATAGACGCGGGAGAAGAGCACCATGATGGCCACAGTGGTTGGAAAATTCTTCAGATTGACCAGCAGATCGAAGGCTGGCTCCAGCTATTCGAGGCACCTGATGTCATTCTCATTCACATCGGAACCAATGATTTTGGGAATGGGGCATCCAATACGACCGCTATCGATCAATTGGATAACCTGATGACTAAGATTGCGCAGACGACTCCAAGCTCCCACATGATCGTCACAAATTTGCTGGTGCGTGGCGGAAATGCCAACACCAACATTCAGACTGACTTCAATCCGTTTGTCGAAGAGAAGATCGCCGGACAAGTTGCCCTAGGTCGTAAGGTCTCATTTCTCAACATGCGCGCCGCGGTGCCACTTTCGGATATGCCCGATCGACTCCACCCGAATCTTGCGGGCCTCACAAAAATGGCGGACGCATACTACAGTGCCATCCAAAAGTTAATCCCCCCTCCCGCCCCTTTCCAAATCACTTCTTTTCAAGTCCAAAACCTTGCGGATCTGAAACAGGCATCGATCACCTGGAACTCAAAAGCAGATCGAACTTACGTCATTCAAACCGCCCAAGATGCTTCCAGGTGGAGTGACTTTCCGCTCTCCGTCCCCACTGGGGGCTCGACCACTTCTCAAACCTTTACGATACCCGCAGGAAGCCGCTTCTTTCGGATCCGCGAGGGCCTGCCGTCTGATAACTTTCTAGCCGCAACGAACGTCAAATGGCTGGTCCCCAGCGATGCAACTCTGGATGACACTTGGTCTACCATCACTTTGGCTGAGGGAGCAGGATTTATCGATGGTGATGGGCTGGCCGTGGGCTACGAAACACGGCTAGGAATATTTGATCCACTCATCCGCTCAAACGTGCTCGAAGCCATGCTTTCGACCAACCCCTCGATCTACCTTCGATACGGTTTCAACACGCATCCCAATCGCCAATACCAAACACTCACGCTCGGCATGCGCTATGACGATGGCTTCGTTGCCTATCTCAATGGAACTGAGATCGCCCGGCGCAATGCTCCCGCAGATGTCGCGTGGAATACCAAAGCGACAAAATCCCATATCGACACTGAGGCCGTTGAGTTTGAGAGCATCGACGCATCCAATTTTCTCGGATTGTTGCGACCCGGTGAAAATGTCTTGGCAATCCATGGCATGAACAATTCTCAAGGAGGGTCGGATTTTTTAATCGAACCCGTGCTTACCAGTGACTTTAAATAGAACTCGAATGTCAATGCTCCGCGAGCACTCTGGGTTCCGCCGCTCCAAAAGGTGAAAGCCAAGGATATTTTCGTCCTCACCATGGACTGGGAACTCGGGGGCGAAAAATGGCTGTAATGGCCCGGACAAGAAAAGGTGGGCTCCGTGGGTGCGAATCAAGAAAAATATTCTCGTCAATTACCAGCCTCCACAGAGCACCCAATGACTCGCAAGGGGAAGAATAAAACCGTCCGGTTGATCATGGCTGCTGACTGGACCGGCGGGTTTGTGACTGCCCGGCTTCCCCGCGATCTAAAGCGAACCATCTCACCGGGGGAACAACTGGCGCACGGCCTATGTAATTGGGCGAGAGATTTTTGTGACTGAATTGTGCCTCGCTACTATGGGTCTTACTCCGATTGATTCCTTATTCGATTTTAAGAGTGTGTATGCTTATGCTAGACTAATTGCTTCGGTCTCAAAGCGCCTTCAAGGCCCTCCTGCCAAAAGCAAACTCCTATTAGTTCATGCATAATCGTTCGAAATCGAAATCTGGCAAAGACCTCGCCGAGGCCCGCACCTTCCGGTATGCGCTGCTTTTAATCTGGGGCATCTTTGGTATCATCGGCGCATTGTGTTTACTTTACGGCGAGTATCAGTTGCGCTTAGCCCGGGTCAGTATGGGCTGGCCAGTTGTTGCCGGCCGGATCGTCACTTCAGAGGTCACGGCCGACACCGACGCAGAGGGAACAACATATTCGGATGAGATCGAGTATGTCTACACAGTCGATGGGACCGAACACCAGGCCGATGTCATCATGTTTGGTGGCCACGAGTATGGACCGCACCAGGTTGTTCGTTACTATCCGCTGGGTGCTGAGGTCAGCGTCGCATACGATCCGGTCAAGCCGAGCCGGTCGGTATTGGAGCCAGGCACCGCGTCGTATTGGTGGCGAAGAATGGGGATCTCCACGTTGCTGGTAGTCCTATTCATTGCAACCGCATTCAACTTCATCCTTCGCCGGGCGTCGAGCGAGGAGAAAAGCCTGCTCGACCACACCTTGATCGGCCTCTTTAAAGCGATTTACAAGACGTTCTACTTCCCGCTCAAGATGATTTTCTTCCCGCTCAAGATGAACTTGTGGGTATTGGGAGGGATGATTGGACTGGCCGTTTTGCTAGCGGTTCTCGACTTTAATCCGACACTGACGTTGGGGTCGACTCTAGTCGCCGCGCTTTATGGTATTCCCTGGGCGATAATCTCGTGGATCACTCTTATGGACTGGTTATCCAATATGGATGGAGATGGTGGCGTTACCAAGAGCGAAAGTCGAAAGGTCGAAAGCCAAAAGGCCGATGACCGCCTAATTCAAAAAGTTCTTGGATACTTTGAGGGGGAAATACCTAAAAAAGAGTCAAATGTAGAGGGTGAAGCCAAACCTGATACCGGGACCAACGTAAAAACTACAAGGCCGCTAATTGCTGAAGGAGAAAAAGCAGAATGGGAGAAACCGTTTTGTTGGAAATGTATGAACCATACAGAATACAAGAAGGGGTATTATAAAAATAAAGATAACATAGGACCAAGCGCCGAAAAACATAAAGAATGCACGATATGTGGCAGCAAAGGCCTGAACACCCCCGCGGGTTTTGATTACTATTATCGCTTCGGCATGCACCCGCGGGCGTTCCCCATCTCTATGGGCTGTCTTTATCTGCTTCCTCTTTTATTCATTTTCCCATGTATGGTAATACTAATGAAAGATGGCGTGATGCAAAACCAAATTTGGGGTTCAATATTTGTTATAGGTTTCTTTGTTGCTCTATACGGTGGAAGTTTCTTATGGATGAAATTTAAGTACGGTGCTTGGAAGAAATGGGCCAAATTGCGGGGTTGGAAAGAACCAAGCAGGTCTGAACGAATTAAAAGGGGGGCAGCTGCGAAAAATAATCCCTCTTCGATGTGACAAGCGATCACATCTTAGTGGTTTGGCAATTCAAAGCTCTCAGGTTTAATAAATCTTACGTAATCGATTTTCTAACGATGAACGGGTAACCTACCAAGGTGTCCCCCCCGCCATTAACGTGAAGTGTTTGTCCAGTGATGAATGAAGATTCCTCTAGGGCAAAAAACCTCACGGCATTGGCCACATCGACTGGTGTGCCCCAGCGTCCGACAGGGATTTGGGAAAGGTAGTCATCTTTTATTTCTTGCGGATCATTTTCGTGGCGTTCGACAGGAATCCACCCCGGAGCGACCATATTGACCGTGATGCCGAATCCCGCGAGCTCTTTGGCCATGCTTCGTGACCATCCAATCTGTCCTCCTTTGGCAGCGACATAAGCCGAGAAATTGGGGACCGAATGAGCATAAACTTCAGAAGTAATATTGATAAAGCGACCCCATCCTTTTTCCTTCATGCTTGGGAGTGCAGCCTGGGCTAATAGAAGTGGACTTATGACGAAGAAGTCCAACATCAAGCGGTAGAACTCTTCGTCGTATTCTTCGATTGGTTTTTGTGGTTGGTCTGGCGTGGCGTTGGGAACAATGATGTCAACCGCACCAAGCTCGTTTCCAGCTTGTTCGAGAAGCCGTTTGACCTCTAACTCCTTTGAAACATCCGCTTTAATCGCCATAGCCCTGCCCCCTTTGGCGATGATTTGCTCAGCGACCGCTTCTCCTCGGGAGATATTGTTGAAGGCATTAATGACAACGCTGGCACCGGCATCGGCGAGTCCTTTTGCGACTTCGGCTCCAAGGCCCTTGCTGCTTCCGGTAACGAGGGCAACATGGCCTTTAAGTGAATGACTGCTCATGAAATTTTTAGGATTAATGTTTTTTAATAGCGTCCCCTTACTGGGAACACCGCTAAATTCTAGTTCATAGCAGACTTGTTCCAATGAAAGAGTTGGGAAGGGCTCGAATTAACAACGCTCTTTTCACCCCGACTGCTCCGGACCAAATACGACATCAAGGCCCGCTAAAAGCAATCTCCTAGCAGTCGAATGGCGGACAGGGTGGGATTCGAACCCACGGTACGCTCACACGCACACACGCTTTCCAAGCGTGCTCATTCGACCACTCTGACACCTGTCCTTCTAGAACCTGCCCCTAGTCGAGGCGGGCGGAAGCTATCGCGTCAGTATGGGAGTGGCAATACCGAAATGTGTTTTCTTGTCAATCTGAGTCCTTTTGGTGGGACGAAGCTTTAGGCGCTATGTCTGACCCCAACATTTCGAGAACGGTTCTAAAACGACTTAAGTTGTCCTCATCTGCAGTGCAGAGGTCTTCGTGGCACTCCAAAATATGGGCTTCTCTATCAACTTCTCTCTCTTGATTAAAGAGGACAAGCTTCCCACGTATATCGTCTATTTCCCCCAACCAAACACCTTCTGTTGGCTCGATAACCATGAGATGTTGTAGCCCTAATTCCTTAAGTGATGACTTTGTTTTCTCGGTTGTGCCCACGATTGAAATTTCACCCTCTTTGTTTTTACGAAACCCAATACCTAACCCTGCCAACATTCCCATAAAAGTAGAATCCATTCCCGGGCAAGCTTCGAGATCAATGACGAAATTACTCACGCCATCTGCTGCTGAGCCCTCAACCAAGCCCTTAATAATCGGGCTCTCAAGTAAGGTTCCCCGCCCCTCAGGCCTGATCCAAACATAAGACTCGAATCGCTTAGTGAAAATTGGTGAGGCTCCTTTCATTTGAGATGCTGAACCATATCCTTCGCGTCCTTCAGGTCAACGCTAAGAAGAGGTGCTGTGCACCTACAAATAAGATTAGATGAAGCGCTGAGAGCCCGAGTAGACGTGATGAAACTCCGTCCGATTTCAAGAGCTTTGACTCGATTAGTAGGAAGGATATCGCAAGGACGAAAGAAGTGAGAAACCAGCGTTGGGATTCCTCAAAAATCAGGACAAGCAATGAAGGAAGAACCGTCATAAAGAAGATCAAAAAGGCAACCGGCCTTCGTCCCCACCTAACCGCAAGTGTCCGTTTGTCTGCAATTTCATCCTCTTCGAGGTCTCGATAGTTGTTCACCGCGATGAGAACTGCAGAAAGGCAGCCGATTTGGAGGCCAAGAATACATCCTTGCCATGGCCAGAGACCAACTTGAATAAAAATAGTCCCCATCACTGCGAGCAATCCAAAAAATAAAATCACAAAAAGCTCCCCGAGCCCCCGGTAGGCTAAAGGGATTGGTCCGCCGGTATATCCGTAGCTTAAATAAAGAGAGGGAATCCCCATCGCGATCACTGGCCAACCCCGTGCATTAAGTAGGAAGAATCCGCATAGTAAAGCCTGTGAAAGCATAAAGGCTGCGCCGATATACATCGCCTTTGGGCTTAGTAATCCACTGGCAGTTGCCCGTGTTGGCCCTGCCCTTTCGCTAGTGTCGGCACCCTTGGACGCGTCGATGACATCATTAAAAAAGTTGGTAGCGATTTGGATGAAGATAGCACCCATTAACGTTAAAGCTGCAAGGCGGTAGGAAACATTGAATCCAAGTGCCACTGTCATTAAGCAACCTGACCATACCGGCACAATCGCGGCTGGAAGGGTTTTGGGTCTGGCTGCGATTAGCCAACTTTTCCACACCGTAACCATCTTTTGAATTTTAAGGCACCCGGGGGAATTTTGAAAAGTCAGGTTTTCGTTTTTCGACAAAAGCCTGTTTACCCTCCTTTGCCTCCTCGCTCATATAATAAAGTAACGTTGCGTTACCTGCTAGATCCAGCAAGCCCATTTGGCCGTCACAATCAGCATTGAGCGCTGACTTCAAGCAACGTAAAGCCAACGGTGAATGTTCGAGCATTTCACGACACCATTTGAGGGTTTCGGCCTCGAGAACAGCAAGAGGAACAACTGTGTTTACTAGCCCCATGTCGAGAGCTTGGTCCGCATCATACTGACGACAGAGATACCAAATCTCTCTAGCCTTCTTTTGGCCCACGATCCGAGCTAGATAGCTTGAACCAAGCCCCCCATCAAAAGAGCCGACTTTGGGTCCAGTCTGGCCGAATCGCGCGTTATCGGCCGCTATCGTAAGATCGCAGACAATGTGTAGAACGTGTCCACCACCAATAGCGTAGCCGGCCACCATGGCTACAACGGGTTTTGGCATTCCACGTATCTTCTTTTGCAGGTCCAGAATGTTTAGCCGTGGAACTCCATCTTCCCCGACATATCCAGCATGCCCTCTTACCTTTTGGTCACCCCCTGAGCAGAATGCCTTCTCACCTTCCCCAGTTAAGATGATCACACCGACCCTCTCATCTTGATGTGCCAGTTCAAAGGCCGAGAGCAATTCCTTAACCGTTAGCGGGCGGAAGGCATTACGAACCTCCGGGCGATTAATGGTGATTTTGGCGATCGCGCCATCTTCAGTCTTCTCGTAACGAATATCCTCGTAGTCAGCGGCTGTTTTCCACATGCCCGACCTTCGGCCCGGGATGTCTATGACGCAACGCCCTAATTCAACTTATCACCACACTTACGGCAAAATTTTGCGTCGGCTAGATGACCATGGACGCCGCAACCGGGGCAGGCTTCACTCGTGGGATCGCCTAGATGACTCCGTAATAACTCTGAAGTTACAATTCCCGTTGGAACCGCAATAATGGCGTAACCCGTTAACACATAAATTGCGGTAAGCATTTTTCCTATCGTTGTGAGAGCAACCATATCCCCGTAGCCAACCGTCGTGATCGAAACAATCGCGTAATAAATACTAATCGGGATATTGGTGAAGTGGGTTCCTTCTACCCCAGACTCCACGAGATACATGAGGGTACCGGCGAGCACAGAAAATAGAAAGACGGTGAAAAAGAAGACGAAAATTTTAGCGCGACTTTGCATAAGGCCTCTCATGATTGTTTCTCCCCCTCTGACATGGCCCACCATCTTTAACACACGGAACATCCTCAGGAGTCTGAGAATCCGAATCACCATAAGCGAATGCGCACCGGGAAGTAAGATTGCAAGGTAGGTTGGTAGACAGGAAAGCAGATCGACGATTCCATAAAAGCTGATGATGTAACGTAGAGGTCTCCTGACCAAAATGATCCGCGAAATATATTCTACTGTAAAAAGAATGGTGAACCCCCACTCAACAATCTTTAGAAGATCTCCATATTGCTCACGAATACTATCGACACTTTCGAGTGAGACCGCTGCTACGCTAAGGACAATCGCCCAGAGTAAGATCACATCAAAACATTTACCGAGGGGAGTCTCCGCCTCAAACACGATGCGCCACATTCGTTCCTTTAGACTTTCAGGATTTTTCTCTTCCACGCGACCGAGTGTAGATGTTTCATCCCGACAGCGCCAGAAGTCTCTTATCGCTTAGAATAAGCCTTCCGGATACTTTTCCAGCCCGTGAAAATCCTTATTTTCCTCCTAACCATAGCGAATGTGCCAGCTTTACCTTCCTTCAAGGAGGCTCGCGAGGTTTTGGGGTCTCGTGAAGCAAATCGACGGGAAGCTCTCACAAATGAAATCTGGAGCGCAGGTCGAAGAGCGATCCCGCTTTTGCAGAAGCTTGCTGAGGAGGAAAATCCTGAGGTTTTTAGGCGGGCGCTATTCGTCCTTCAACGACTTAGGATGGGGCTGGAGCCAGATTCTCCTTCCGAGCTTTTAAATTTGGCCGAGGCATTAAATTTGGTAGCACCCGAATTTCATGCATCAAAGCTGAGAGAGCTCTTGAATTATCCTGGAGGGGTAAGGGTCGCTCTTGTTTTTTTAGATGGCTGGGCTGCCGATTCAAAGATGCCACCAGAGCATGTTTTTAAGCTCTCTGAATTAGTCACGAGGGTAGTTCTTGAGCGCCGAAGTTCTTGGAAGATTTTTCTATCAGCTGATCTGAGCGCCCGCTGCCGTGGTGCTCTAGTTGCAGCTTTGTCATGGCAGGACCATCCCATAAGGCTCCAAATGATTGCGAATTTGGCAAGTAAGCAGACGAAGGAGGTTTACGAGATGTCGATCACTTGCCCCGATCGAATCGCAAGTGATACCTACCTCGCAATGGCTCAAATTGCCACAATACATGGAAATGTCCCGGTGGCTCTGCAGATCCTTGCTGCCGGACTTAATCAGGATAGCTCTTACGATCTTGCGCGGGCAATCGCTTTCCTAGAAGTCGGGAGTGGTCTCCCGTCCATTCGATATGATGGGAATTGGGTTCACGAACTTAATCTTTTCCGAGCTCGTGCTCATAGAGATTTCGAGGAGACTCTTCGACTTGCTTCTAAGCCTGAACTTAGTCCTATGCTGGCCTATGAGAGTAATCTCGTATCTGGTTCACTAACTCTTCCGTCGACTGAAGGCGCTACAAATTTTCCAGCAAGTAGTGCGCTGGCTGCTCTTCATCAATTTTTTGGTGCCCCACCTGGCGAGCCCGATATCGAAGCTCTCACTTCTTCAGTATTGATCGATTGGTCGGAATTGGCGCGCACTCTTATGAATCTTGCTTGTCCCACCGAGGCGGCTGAGAAGCTGTCATCTGAAAGTCAATTACTCACAGCTACGAGCCTCCTTTGGCGAACTAATCATTTTGAGAAAGCCCTGAGTCTTGGGGGTGAAGTTCTAAAAGGTCCTGCTGATTCACTTCAGACTCGCATGAGGCTCACTTTGTCATCACTTCATTTTGAATCAGGTGATAACGAGAAAGCTCGCGAGTTTTTTGAGGAGTTAATGACGACTGGTATCCAACAAGACACGAGACTTCGGTCGGCACTGAAATTGGGCTTAAACTTTTTCTCACGAGAAGAGCTACTTCCTCTGGCAGCGGGCCTAATCGAGAATCAAGCCTATCAAAGGGCGCCATCGATTGCTGGACTTCTTCCCTACCACCCCAAGGTTTCAACTCATTGGTATGAATATTTTCGTGAGAAAGATCTCGATCAGTCTCCTCTTGTCATATTTAAACAAGTCGAACATCTCCTTTCAAACCAGCGCGAACAGGCTCAATCGATTATCGCTGAGCAACTCGCGACATCCACAAAGCTATCTTTACCAACAGATATCCTCTATCAGCAGGTTTTGTTTCTCAGGGTTCCAGGGGTCCTAGAAATGATCAAGGGTGCCGCTTGGTATCAGTTATCCATTGATGATTTATTTTCAATCGCTCGCGATGACTCCTGGGATCTTCAAGCGCGTAAAGAGGCTCTGGCGACGGCTCTCGCGATTGATCCCGCAAATGTCAGTTTGCACTGGCTAAATATGAAACTGAACCAGGTGAATTTGCCTGTGAGTTTTCATTTACCAACTCTAGGGGATCCAGGGCTGGCGTTACAACTTGTTGCCCATACAGGAGCGCTTGAGACAATCGCGCTGGTTTCTGAGTTAGTGGATCTTCGTGACCATCGAGGTGTGCGTTGCTTGGCACTTTTGGGAAATGCTCATCTCAAAAGCGGGCAGCCAGTGCAAGCGGCTCGGGTTTTACAGGCTGCGATTTGCGGTGAAGTAGCAACGGGGCCCCAGCCAGCGACGAAAATTCAATCGTCGTTGGACAATCTCGCCAACTACTTTGAGGCGAGAAAGGTCCTTTCGACCTCGTCTGCAGAGGAGGAAATATGGATCGAGCGCTTGGACCGGATTGGATATGACTAGCGTCCAAGTAGACTTTTAGCCTGCCCCATCGAGATGCTTCGGTATTCGTCGCTCTCGATGATTTTTAATCTGCGCCAGCCATCACGAGCCTGCTGGTCCACATAAGAACTTGATCCAGTCGATATTTTGCGCCCGCTCTCGGAAGAACTTCCAGTCCGGTAAGAGCCTGTTCCAAACCCCTTTTCTCCTGCGTTCGCAACTTTGTTTCCTTGGCTTGCCTTGCGATTGCCAAACCCAGATTTTTGGTCTGAATTACGAAAGCCGCTAGTTTTGTAAGATCCTGTGCTGTAATCCTTCGGCCCAGCCCAAGTCTTCCTATTGTAGGATTTTTTCAGATAGGCCGGAGCATTAGAGTTAGCATCAGCATAGGCCGCCCCCGCTCTTTGCTCAAACTGGCTCCGCTTACCCCCGGTGATGAGGCCGCTATCACCCTGCTCAACGTCGCTTTTTTTAAACGCAAAGGGGTTGTTATTTCCTTCTTTATCTATGGTCACCATGCGTGCGCCCTGATCCATAGATTCTAGTCCTGTATCTTTGGTGGAACTGGAACAAGAAACGAGCCCAACCGCCAGGATGCTCAAGTAAAAAAAACGCTGCACCCGGGAAAGATAGGGATACAGCGCGGAGAATTCAAGGCTGGAGATTCTGATCTAAAAATCAAGTTTCGTCCAACTCGCATTCTTTTGTGAGGATTCGACACACGCGGCAATAAAGGCGACACCTGCGACACCATCGTCGACAGTTGGGAAGTCGTATCCCTCTCCGGGAGGAGGAGTTCCATCGATTTGATCGCTGATTGCTTTTGCCGCTGCCAAGTAAACATTTGCGAACGCCTCAATGAACCCCTCTGGGTGGGCGAACGGAGTCCTCGAGTTCTCTTGGGCCGCCGCTCCAAGATAATCGTTACCTCGGCGGTAGGTTTTCCTGGGGGCGTTAGCAAACTTAACGATTAATTCGTTTGGATTTTCTTGATGCCACTCAAGCGAGGCCTTCGTTCCATAAACACGAATATTGAGATTGTTTTCATCACCGTTAGAAATCTGAGAGGCGTAGATGATTCCCTTTACCCCCTCTGTGAAACGAACAAGGCAATTGCCGTCGTCATCGAGCTCACGGCCCGGAATGAAAGCTGTCAGCTCGGCAGCCAATTCGTCGATCTCAAGTCCGGTAATATATTTAGTCAGGTTGTGAGCATGGGTTCCGATATCGCCCATGCAGTTAGATTTTCCGGCAATCTTGGGATCAGCACGCCAATTGGCAATTGCTCCAGAACCTTCACCCTCAACGTCGCCGACTGCATATCCCTGAGGATACTCTGTTACAATTTTAAGTAAGCGCCCCAATTCGCCGTCTTTGACCATGCGGCGAGCCTCTTTAACCATTGGGTAACCTGTATAGTTATGAGTCAAAGCAAAAATTAGCCTCGAGTCCTCCACAATCCTTTTCAGCTCCTTTGCCTGTTGAAGGTCAACCGTCAGTGGTTTGTCGCAGATGACATTAATCCCAGCATCCAAGAAACATTTAGCGACTGCGAAGTGAAGATGGTTCTGCACTACGATTGAAACAAAATCGATTCCATCCTCGCGGGCGGCCTCGGCCTTGGCCATTTCTTCGTAGCTCCCATAAGCGCGGTCCGGATCAATGAAAAAGTCTTGGCCTGAAAGCTTGGATTTCTCTGGGTCAGACGAGAAAGCACCGGCAACCAATTCGATTTTCCCATCTAAATTGGCCGCCATTCGATGAACTTGTCCAATGAAAGCTCCCCGCCCTCCGCCAACCATTCCCATTCTTAATTTACGATTCATACCTTCTTAAAGTGAGATTGCGTTTCCTGTGTTTGACGACTCATAGATGGCATCAATGATAGTCATAAGATGTAGAGCCTGCTCCGGTGTGTTGAGTGGCTCAGCCTTACCCTCAAGTGTTTCCACAAAGTTGGCAGCCGAGTCAATCCTCCCCATATCTTCGCAGAATGGATGTTCGAGGATTGTATCCACCGCTTTTTCTCCGTCTTGCGTGTAGAGCTCAAAGGTGTCGATGGCTGTTTCATCAACTCCGTCTTCTTCAAAAAGACGCTCAACTTTGCCACCAGCTTTTGTTCCTTGGAATACAACTGAGACCTCTTCCCTTTTGACCATCTCTGCCCAGGAAACCTGAAGAGTAAGAGCTTGTCCTGTTTCGAAGGTCACGAAACCATGTGCGGCGGCCTCGACATCTGTAACCCCATCAGCACGATCAGGGATTCCCCATGGCCCTTTGAAGCGAGTGTCTCCCATGAAGGTGTCAAAGGTCTTGCCGAGTACATTAGTCGGTTTCGGGTAGCCCATGAAGTAAAGAGTTAGGTCTATCATATGTAATAGATCGATCGTCGCACCACCACCAGCTAAGGACTTGGTGGTAAACCAACCGCCAAATCCAGGGATACCGGTGCGGCGAATCCATTTTGACTGGGCCGAATTAATTTCACCGATCTCACCTGCGTCGATACGCTTTTTAAGGTCAACCGACTCGGGACGGGCGCGATTATTGAAGTTAAACATTAAGGTCTTATCATTTGCCTCGGAAGCTGCGATCATTTGTTTTACTTCATCTGCATTGAGCGCAGGGGGTTTTTCACAAAAGACGTGTTTCCCAGCATTAAGACATTGAATGGCAAGTGGGGCATGAAACTTGTTCGGAACAATAATACTAACCCCATCGAGTGATGGATCGCTAAGCATTTCGGCGACGTCGGTGTAGGTCGTGGATACCCCGTATTCTTCGGCGGCTGCTTTCGCTGCCTCTTCGCTCATGTCGCAAACAGCGACGACTTCAGCGCCCGCTTTCACGAATCCGGCGTGATGATACTGTAGCATTCCCCCCGCTCCGATGACTCCAATTTTGAGTGACATATTCTTGTGATTTCTACTGGTTATCGCCGTCGAAGGCTGAATCAAACATCCCACCTTCGTTACGGGGGAAATCTAGGGACTTGGTAAAGGCGCAACTTTCAGTCGCACCATGGAAACGCTCCATGCGGCCATCTTCCCACTCAACTGAAAGTGGGCCGCTATATCTTGTGTCGTTTAGCGCGACGATGATCTCCTCAAAATCGATGTCGCCGCGTCCAACGGAGCGGAAATCCCAGTAGCGGCGGGCATCGGCGAAATCAGTGTGGCCGCCAAAAACTCCCACAGTGCCGTCACCGTGGCCCCACCAAACATCCTTCATGTGGACGTGGTAAATACGGTCAGAGAACTCGCGGATGAAGCGAACATAATCAACACCTTGGTAACCAAGGTGACTTGGATCATAGTTAAAACCGAAACGTTTATGACCATTTACGGCCTCGATAGCGCGGGCTGCTGAGGCTATATCAAAAGCGATCTCGGTCGGATGCACCTCAAGGGCAAAATTCACATCAACCGCTTCAAAAGCGTCAAGGATTGGATTGAATCGATTTGCGAAATCGTCGAAACCCTTTTTGGAGGTAGGCCTGATCGGTCGGTGGGAACGCGTAA
The DNA here is from genome assembly GCA_949373085.1 of uncultured Verrucomicrobiales bacterium. GTDB lineage: Bacteria > Verrucomicrobiota > Verrucomicrobiia > Verrucomicrobiales > Akkermansiaceae > SW10. The sequence goes on along the minus strand of CASICJ010000007.1, from coordinate 3,148 downwards.
AGGGCGTGCCAAATACTGGAGCCGGTGAAACCATTCACAACGGCCCCGATGCCAACTTGCTCGCGACCAGCCATATATTCTTTGCCAGTATCAATAAACTTTCGGCATGCTTTTCCGGTATCGATTAACTCTTGAGCTGCACGTTGGCGAACGCCTTCGGGATCTCCATCACCGTAAATATGTGCAGGGAGGATAGCAGCGTGACGTTCATCGATATGATCGCAAATGGCTTGCCCTACAAGGTGGGCCGAAATCGCAAAGCATGAGAGATCATTCTGCTTGAGAAGTTCCCAGCGGCCTTCGACATAACCTTCCTCATTGAGGGCGGCTTGCACGTCAAAGTGATCACCCCAACAAGCGAGCTCAACGCCGTCGTAGCCCATCTCTTTGACTTTTGGAAGAAGCTCGGCAAGTGGCAGGTCGGCCCATTGGCCGGTAAATAGTGTGACTGGTCTAGACATGGTTTGTTTGGTTTAGTTTGGGATTAATATAAATTTTTGATTCGGAAGTGAACTGCTCTTCCAGAAACGCTTTAAATTTTGGAAGAACTTCATTGTAGATACCACAAGCAATTGGGTCAGGTTCAAGAGTGCGTCCTTCTTTGGGTTGGCTGAACTTTGATTCAAGATCAGCCAAATCTTCCCCAAGTCCGAGAGGCGGCTCGCATCCCAGCGCCAATCGTAGCTGATCCGGGCACATCCAGACGATCAACTGGAACGCCAAAGACATTCGCGATGACTTGGGCGATCCCGTCGTTCTCGGAAGCACCACCCGTAATGAAAATTCTACTTGGACTCACGCCGAGCCAATCAGAATGGGTCCGCATGTTCAAAAATTGGCATTCTAAAACGGCGCGGACAGCCTCGCCCGAGGAATAGTGATGGTCCGACGAGAAAATTGGTCCATTGGTATCAATTGCCGGAGTGATTTCGGGCTCATAAAATGGCAGCATCATTGAGCCGTTGTTCCCAGTTGGGGTTTGGGATAAAGCACCCTTCTCGAAGGATTCCCAATTGAGCTCGTATTTTTCTTTGATTGCTTCCCGGGCCAAGGAGCCGTTCTTGAAGCAGATCAGGCTCATGTAGCCGCCGGCTGGATTGCCAAAAACATGGCCAAAACCATTTGGGTCGGTTTTTGGGGCTGGCATTGCCGCGAACAAGGTATCACTAGTTCCAAGGCTAATGACAACCTTGCCAGGAGAGGCGGCCCCCATGCCGATGAGACTGCATGGATTATCACCCGACCAAATAATGGTTTCGCAATTCGGAGAGAACCCGTATTTTTCTAGGAAGTAATCACTAATTGGTCCCGATTTTGAACCTGAAGGAGCGCATGGCGGAAGCTTATCAGCGAGGCCTTCAGCTGTCGCATCAAGCAGGTCTTGATCCCAGTCCAAGTCAGAAAGGTTCATAAGATTCATTCCGGCCCCATCACCATGGTCGATTGCAACCGTCTTGCCAGCGAAGATGCTAGCAAAGAAAGAGCTCACCAAATGAATCGTTCCGGTCTGGGCATAGCTGTCAGGATCGGTTTTCGCAAACTTACGAATCTGTGGGCCAGTAAATCTCTCGACTGCAACAGATCCTGATTTTGAGCAGACGATCTTGTTGCCACCAAACAGCCTGGGCGATTTCGGCACATTCTTTCGAGGTGGAACTATCCATCCAAATTGGCGAACTCAAGCGTGAGAGACAATTCGCAAGTTGCGTTTTAAGATCCGACTGCGCCGTGAGCCCTCTAAGAGCATCGTTAAAATTCGCCTTGAGATAAATGCTTCCGTGTTGTTGACCTGAACCAGAAACCGCCGCGATTTGAGAGAGGTCGATATTTTCACGAACCAGTTGAGATAAAAGGAGGTCCAATTGCCTCAAGCCACATTAAAGGATTAGAGTGAATTTCACCTCTTACTCCTGCTTCGGCATAACCGTGAGGGCTGGTTATAGTGGGCAAGATCATCCCCAAAATTAATATAGAGTGACTTGCCACCACAATCCCCCTTCTCCGTATCAAGGATAACTGCCGAAAGACTCTGTGTTGAAGAGTCAAGACCGAGGACGAGAGACATTATTTTCTAGAGGTAATCGTTTAAAAAGGTTTTCAAGACGTTCCTGTCGTCCGCTTGAAAGCTGAGGAGGTGTAATCCCCTGAGCGTATTGGTCGAGAGATTCAAGTGTTGCTGCGCCTGACTACTCGATTTCAGATCCAATGCCGACGTCGAAGGAGGAATAGCGGGCCTTTACGAACTCATCAAAGCGTCCGTCCTCGATGATCTTGGTTGCGATTTTGAGGCCAGCGCGCAAAGGCGTCCATTCCTCCAATGTGTGCATGAAAAAGATCTTCGGGCTCATGGCTTTCACGTCGCCGCTTCGCATCAAAATTCAGTCCTCCCCGTTTTGAATCCGCCCATTTTCAAGAGCCTTAACATGACATTGGTTGTCCCATAAATATTGGTCGGGAATTGGTCGGTATCCCCATCCAATGAGTTTCATCGCCGCGGTTAGCATCGATCGACCCCTAAGGCGTCGGCATTCATCGCAACCTCTAGTTCATGTTCCATAGTGTGACCAGCTAGAGTAGCGTGATTAGTCTCGATATTCAGTTTGAAGTGGTCCAGCAGGTCATATTCACGAAGGAAATTTAAGCAAGCTGCTGAATCAGAGTCGTATTGATGAGTGGATGGTTCACGTGGCTTGGGTTCAATATAAAACTGGCCGGTGTAACCAATACTTTTAGCGTAATCGACCGCCATATGAAGAAAGAGGCCGCTAGGTGATCTACCTCACGCTTCATGTCGGTATTAATCAACGATCCATAGCCTTCTCGCCCGCCCCAAAAAGTATAGCCGGGGCCGCCAAGCCGATGGGTGGCATCAATTGCATTTTTGACTTGGCTTGCACTGTAAGCAAAAACATCTGCATTTGGCGAAGTTGAGGCGCCATGTGCATATCGAGGGTGACCGAACAAACAGGCTGTTCCCCAAAAGAAGTTTTTTACCGGTCTGGTTTTGGAAAGTTTCCATCCTTTCCACGACCTGATGAAACATCCTCGTGAGTTTGGGCCAGAGTCTCTCCCTCAGGCGAGATATCTCTATCGTGAAAACAGTAGTAGTCGATATCGATTTTACCGAGGAATTCGAAAAAAAACCGGG
>CASICJ010000006.1 GCA_949373085.1 uncultured Verrucomicrobiales bacterium | reverse complement strand
AATTTGTTCGCCGGGGCTTTTGTAGTCGTCCCGAAAGTACTCTTCGGTATCGCTGCAGATCAAAACGTTAAAATTAACCCTCTTCCTTGCTTTTTTAATAGCTGGACTCCGCGATTCAAGGTGAGCGTACCCCATTTCGGCTGCCAGTTGGAAGACCTTGGCGCGTGTCGTGGCATTGATGCCCGCATGATTGGTAAAGCAACGTGATACGGTCGCTCGGGAAATCCCGAGCTGATCAGCAATCGCTTTTTGGTTCACTTTGGGCATGGCAATAATATTAATTTCCGCCGGTCGATAGGAAAAGCATGATCATCCATACGCTGCATAGCAAGAATCAGAATGATCTCGGATGATTGAATGTGCAATATCAGGCAAATAAATTTGACCGATGTTTGTTTGAGAGTAGGGCCTCTTTGTGCCACGCTTGGTTATAAATACTCATTTTAAGATCATGATTCAGCAAGCTCTTCAATCCATTTTGTCTTCTATTTTCATCACGCTTAGTCTGACGGTTTTCCTAAAACCTTCGCTAAAAGCTGATAGTGTGAAGGCAGGGATTGGTAGCTATTCTCTCGTTCGGCCGACCGATTGCGATCCCCTTCCTGAGACAATCTTTTCGACATCTTTTATTAAAGGAGCAACCCCGACCAATCAATGGTGGAGCTCTCTTGTCTGGGAGAAATATTCGCAGAACCTTTTTCCTCATCCCCTCGCGATCAACTGTAATCAACGCGGACTTGCCCTCGCCTATCCGGGTTCCGGGATCGTGGGTGCCGGCGGGCATATCATGGGTGGTGGAATTGGTGAAACTGGCGATTTTTTAGTCTTACATTCAAATGTGGCGGAATTTCCCGATACTCGCCTAGCTGATTATTCCGACTGGTTCATCACCGCTGAGTTTCGAAAAGAAGAATCATTTCTACGTTCAACCTTTGGGCACGGGAGCCCCTACGTTTTCAATCGTATTGGTGGTGGAAACCCGGTTCTCAAATTTGCGCACCAACCAATTATCTGGAGTGGTAAGAAAGGTGACCCCATCTTTGGAGTTACAGTTAGGGGAAATCATTACGGGATTTTTGGAGCAAAAGGATCTAGCTGGACCGGAATTAAGACTGACACCTTCATCAATGAATCTTCAAAGGGATATTTCACAGTGGCGCTTTTGCCCGATGCTAAAGAGGCTACGCTCGCCCGCTTCGCAGAGTGTGCTCATCATCATGTGCTAGATACTAATTTTTTATCGGAGCCGGTGAACGGCCAATTAACGACTAAGTATCGCTTTAAAATTGAGGCTATGGAGGGGAGTGGAAAGGACACCTTATTCGCTCTTTATCCACATCAATGGAAGTATTCCCGAGCAGTATTGACTGGCCAAAGCTACCGCTCGGTACGCGGCGAAATGAAGTTGGCGAGGGGCGATAGTTTTGAGACTTCCGTTCCTATTCAGGGACTATTGCCGATGCTTCCAGCGGAGGGTATTGCGGACAAAGAACAGGTGGTCAATTATCTTAAGAAGGAAGCCACGAAGCTTGAGATGCCTTTTGCTGATACCTATTGGGACGGAAAGTTTCTGGGCAAGCTGACAACCTTAAGCGGAGTTGCAGAAGTTGCCGGTGAAGAGGCTTTGCAAAAGCTCTTTATTGATGAAATTCGGCGTCGACTCGAAGATTGGTTTCTTGTGTCGGAGGGCGAAAAGTCGCCTCTTTTTTACTATGATAAAGTTTGGGGAACATTGGTTGGCAGTAAGCCATCGTATGGAAGTGATGGGCAAATCAATGATCATCATTTTCATTACGGTTACTTTATCCGGGCGGCGGCTGAGGTCGCGCGTCTTGATCTAACATGGGCAGAGAAGTGGGGGCCGATGGTTAACCTTCTTATTCGGGATATTGCGTCGACCGATCGGGAGGACCCGCTCTTTCCACACCTCCGGTGCTTTGATGTTTATGCGGGACATTCCTGGGCCTCGGGGCATGCCAAGTTTGGTGATGGAAATAATCAGGAGTCTTCTTCTGAAGCGATGAATGCCTGGTATGGTTTGATGCTTTGGGGGGAAGTGACAGGGAATAGCAAGCTCAGGAATACTGGGTCCTTCCTTTATAATACTGAGCGAACTGCAGTTGAGGAGTATTGGTTTGATGTTTCGGGCACCAACTTTCCTAAAGACTTCCCTGAGGTTGCTCTCGGCATGATTTGGGGTGGTAAGGGTGCTTTCTCTACTTGGTTTTCAGCGGATATTGATTGTATCCATGGTATTAACTGGCTTCCATTTACGCCGGCCTCAATTTATATGGGAAGATATCCGGATTACGTGAAAAAGAATCATAATCGAATTGTGAAGAAGCGAGAGAAAGGTCACGACTACAATAACGGCTGGGGTGATTTAGTGGTGATGTTTAATTCTCTACAGGACTCGGAAATGGCAGCTAATTACTTGGGGAATAACCCCGATTGTAGCCTCGAGGGAGGCAACACTCATGCCTTTATGTATCATTGGATTCATACTCTGAATCGTCTGGGTGGAAACGACCGGAGCGTCACTTCAGCGCACCCTTGGGTGAACATTTACGTAAAAAATGGGAAGAAGACTTATGCTGCTTACCAATTTGCCTCATCGCCGAAGAAAATTAAGTTTTCCGACGGTTTCGCGATGATTGCGAAGCCGGGAATGACGGTGAGGACGTCAGGGGAGTAGGGCTGATTTAAGTCGCTTCTTGAGTTGATTGAAGAGCTTCAGTTTTATGGATTGGTGCTCTTTTTTCTTTGCAAGGTTAGTGAACTGAGCCGGATCTACACTCATGTCGTAAAGCTCTTCATCGCCGTTTTTGTATTTCATGTAGGCCCAGCGGTCGGTGCGTAGGCTGTGGCTTCCCCGGGTTAAGGAGAGAGCGTTAGTGCGCGGGCTCACATTAGGATCTTTGAGTGTTGGGAGGAGGCTTTTTCCAAGCACAGATTTTGGAATTGGAACTTCAAGTAAAGAGCAAAGAGTTGGATAAATGTCGATGAGTTCGGCGAGAGATCGGGTCCGCCCCGATTTTAGTCCCGGGGTTGAAATGATCACTGGGACACGAGTAACCTCCTCGTGGAGGTTACTCTTTTGCCAGAAATTGTGTTCTCCAAGGTGGTATCCATGATCGCTGAGAAAGACGATAACAGTCGAATCCCTTAACTTAAGCCGCTCAAGTTCATCCAGAATTTTTCCGAGCTGTTCATCCATGTAAGTGACCGTTGCATAATAGGCGGCCCACATTCTCCTTTGGTTGTCGGGCCATTTGGCGATACCGCTTTTTTGACTGGTCATCTTTGCGAGTCCGGCTTTCGGGATGTCATCAAGATCGTTTTCGGGGACCTGAGGAAGCGGCATCTTTTTGAAAGGGTATTTATCGAAGTATTTTGAAGGAGCAACGCTGGGGTAGTGTGGGCGGACAAATCCGGTTGCGATAAAGAAAGGCTTATCCTTGTGCTTCTTTAGAAGTTCGACGGTCTTTTCGGCAGCTTTCCAATCAGGCTGATCGGAACCATCGCCGTTGTAATCGACGGAGACAAACATCCGGTGAGGCATCCCGGTTGATTCGCGGTTTTCCGATTTATCGGTGAAGATGTTTCGATTGAGGCAGGCATAGGTGCCTGGGGTGTGAGCTTCCAGTCCGCTTGTATTAAATTTTTCGTCCCAGGTGGATGGGATATCCTGACCATCGGTCCCCGCGATAATATCCCCTGGGACTCGCATATGGTAGATTTTTCCAACTCGAGCACTGTGCAATCCCTGAGATCGAAAATGGCTCCCCATGTTTTGGCCGTCACTTCCTTGATAACGGCTGTGCATGAACGAGAGTCGGGACGGGGCGCACCAAGTCCCTTGACAGTAGGCTCGCTCGAAGACCATTCCGTTCGCGGCGAGTCGGTCAAGGTTGGGAGTTTTACAAATTTTGTTACCATAGCAACCGAGTGAACTCGCCTTGAGATCATCGGAGACGATAAGAAGGACATTTTTAATCTGTTCGGCAATACTGGTTTGCAAAGGAGTAAAAAGACAGATTGCTGTAATGATAAGAATGTAATTGGTCATGGGTCGAGTTGGACTGGTGGACTCGATTTTATCGAGTTCAGGTGATGAGGTTTTCTCGCCGTTATTCTGAAAGGAAACGCGATGTTGTTTTTGGTGAGTTAAGGTCTCACCTCAGGTGATAGTTTGACACTGTGGATTGACTTGGGAATCTCAATCTTGCAATGAGAAGCACATGCAAAAGTAGAAAAAACATGGATCTTAAGGTATTACTTCTTCAATAAATTTAGCGCAGCGCCTTTCCGACCAGTATTCGGATCCCCGGCTAATAAAGCCGACGTGTCCTCCGTGGCGGGGAATTTCGAGATGAAGTGACTTGCTGGCTTTAGCAATTTTTCGGGGAAAGCAAGGTTCGGGAAGAAATGGGTCGTTGGCTGCCTGAACTAGGAGTGACGGAATTTGGATATTTTCGAGGTGCGGTTTACTGCTGGCGCGCACCCAATAATCGCGAGCATCGATAAACCCATTTAGAGGTGCGGTAAAACGATCATCAAATTGCTTAAAATTTTTGATACGCTTGATTCCAGCTAGATTTAGCTTTCCTGGAAACTTATTGTCCTTCTGGATGATTTTTTCCTTCAGCCCATTCATAAACCGAGACATGTAAATTTTATTGTCCCAATCTGCAAGTCGCAGCGAGCTTGATGTCAGATCGCAGGGCACGGAAAAAGCGACTCCGGCTTTTACTTCGGGGTGGAGCTTGGATCCCTGTTCACCCAAATATTTGAGAACAATGTTCCCTCCAAGACTAAATCCTATGAGTGCGACTGATTGATAACCTTTTGAAATGGCATGATCTATGACGTGGCCTAGATCATCACTAACCCCAGAATGATAGGAGCGTAAGAGTCGATTGGGTTCGCCTGAGCACCCTCGGCAATTCCACGCAAGGGTGTCCCAGCTTCTTCTTCGAAGGGCAAGCGACATCCCTCGCATATATTTCGTGGATGATTCTCCTTCCAACCCATGGCCAATGATAGCGAGGCGTGAATATTTTCGATCCGACCAATCGAGATCTATGAAATCTCCATCGGGAAGTTCGAGACGCTCTCGATCGGTCGATGGCGAGCCTAGACGTCGGAAAAGAGTGGGGTAGATGGTTGAAAGGTGACCGTTCCTTAAGGAGAGAGGAGGCTGATAAGAGGAGTGGATAATGGGCATCGCTTCGGACGGGAGCTTATCTTTAATAAGGCCATTCGAGATAATTCATAAAACGAAGTTTAGGCACCGTTCAATGGTTTTTTTGCGGACTCCAGAGCCATTAAAAAGGCGGCTTGAAGCCGCCTTTTTAAAGATCAGAATGAATTTAAAGAATTAATTAGAGGGCTTGGCCGAGTAATTCTTATCTTTAATTTTCGTATAGAACTCAAAGATCGAGGGCTCCTTGAGGTGTTTATTGAGAATCATTTCAACGTGTCCGTCTAGCATGCAGCAGTGCACCTTCTCCTTATGGTTTCCCTGAGGGGCGTTGTTGACGTTACTGAATACCCAGCCGTGTGATTCCAAGTTGTCATCGGTTTCGCCAAAATAGATTGTACTGGGACCATCTTTGACGGCGCTCAAGCGGACCTTATAAACATTTTCTTCCATGGCATCATTACTGACGTCACCCCCAAGCTCGGCATTGTAGGCGTAACTTCCGAGGCTCAAAGTTGGTTCGTTGTAGAGTGAATCATATTCCGTTTTGCCTTGGCCAAGCTTCTTCTTGGAAAGTGGGTTCTGAAGAATCGTTTCTGAAAATGGTAACCCCCATCGATAGCTGGAACCATCTGCCTCAGCAAAGTCAGCCGCTTCGGCTACGAGGTCCCACCACACGAATGAAGCTTGCTGCGAGTCCTGAAGGCTCCCTTTGTAGGGAGGGAAGGTATCAGGGGAATGATAGCCAGTATTTACACCCTCGGACTGAAGAAAAGTGAGGGCAGTGTAGATTTCCTTCATGTTCTTGGTGGTCTTTCCGGCATCAGCCGCTGCGAGCCCAGAGCGGACTGCCACCAGGGCAATTCCAGCAAGAGTCGCGATGATTGCAATGACGACGAGGAGTTCGACGAGAGTGAACCCTCGTTTGCGATAGGAGGATGTGTGTGTTTTCATCTGGTGGCGGAAGCTTGGATGGCTGGGCGTGGGGATCAAGCAGTTTTCACGATCACAGGGATTCTTAATGGCTTTCTTGAGGGTTTTAAAGTCCGTCCCTCTGATTTTTCCTGATAGCCGGGTAATTTTACGGATTGTGCCCAACTATTTTCCTTTCTGATCGGAATAGAGATTTGGATGGAACCGGTTGAACGAAAGATATCCATATCCGGCGATCACAATAAAGCAGATCGCAACTAGATTGAACGAAACAGGGACTCCGTAAGAGGTGATCAGGTTTCCCTGAATTTTGGCTCCAACTGCACCGCCCACAATAGCCATGATCAGGAAAGCTGAGCCGAGTTTTGCTTCTTCTTCTTCCATGCCATCTAATGCAATCCCGTAAATAGTGGGAAACATGAGCGACATGCATCCCGAGACGCAAACTAAGCAAATGAGGCCGGGATAGCCTGGCATGAGAATTGCCCCACACACAAAGCCAAGTCCACCAAGTGCAAAAATCATCAAGAGCTTTCCAGGGTTGATAATACGAAGAAGCCAAGTGCAGACAAACCGGCTACTCAAAAAGAGGATCATCGAAGCAATGTTCCAATTCTGAGCTTTTGCCAGACTTAAACCGACCTCTTCCATACCGTAGTGAATAATGTAGGTCCAGCACATGATCTGAGCACCCACATAAAATGCTTGCGCGACCACACCTCCGGCAAAATGACCTCTGCGAAAGATACGAAGGGTAATTTCAAGGAAGGGAGCTTCTTTTTCGGCACTTCTAAAAGTTGGCATTTTTGAAAAAGCAAAGAGAAGAAAAAAGAGAATAACGATAATTGCGATGACGAGATATGGAGTGCGGACATTAGCGAGGTCAGCGGCTTGGAGTCTTTTGAACTCTTCGGGCTGAGTTGCGTTGATTCCTTTGAGCGCGTCGGAAGTGGCGCCCGAAAGAACTCCAGGAAGTTCCTCGGAGAAGATGGGAATCTTCTCGTAAAGTGGGACGATTACGTCTCCGCTAAGAATCACATTTTCACCCTCAATTTTCGCGCCTTCGGGTAAAGGGGAATCAGGAGTGAAGATGAATTTGGTGGCAGACGGATCGTTTTTGCCGAGATCTTCGGTGAATTTGTTGATTTCAAGTTGGGGAGCAAGAATGAAGGTGGCAATAGCCATGCCGGTTAGAGAGCCGATGGGATTAAAGGCTTGGGCAAGATTGAGGCGTTGTGTTGCGGTCTCACGAGGGCCCATTGCAAGAATGTAGGGATTGCAGGCCGTTTCCAAAAAGGCGAGTCCGCATGGGATAATGTAAGAACCTAAGACGAAAATTGGGAAAGAGATGGCGAGGCTTGCTGGGATGGCGAGGAGCGCTCCTAAAGCATAAAGGGCAAGCCCCACAAGGATGGCTCCTTTGTAAGAAAACCGTCGAATAAAGAAGGCGGCTGGAAGAGCCATACAAAAGTAACCAAAGTAGAATGCAAATTGAAGCCACGCGGCTTGGGCGGTGGGAATAATGAAAACTTGCTCGTAAACTTTAACGAGTGGATTGGTGTAATCGTTGGCGAATCCCCAGAGTGAAAAGCAACAAGTGGTCAGGATAAAGGCCGCTAAAAATTGTCGCGGAACGATTGCTGGGGAGGTGTTGAAGGAAGCCACAGTAAAAGAGTTGAAAGAAGATGGATGTCAGACAAATGCATCTTTGTGGAGATCAAAGTCTCGCAATCGGGTGAAAATTGCTAAGCTGCGCTCATGAAAGATCACTCACGTCGTGAAATACTGTCCTCGCTAGCTTTGTCTTCTGCTGCCTGCCTGACCGGATTGAGTCACGGGAAAAGGCATAATAATCCCATCGGCGTTTCAACATATAGTTTCTGGGGATTCCAACGGGATGAATTTCGAGATATTGGAAAGTGTATCGATTTGGCTGCAAAGATGGGTTTTGACGGCGTCGAAATCTTACAAATCCAAATGAAGGACTTTTCACCTTCGATGCTCCAAAAAATCAAGCGTCAGGCATTCATGGCGGGAGTGGATTTGATGGGGTTTTCCACTCACCAAGATTTTGTCGATCCTAATGAAATGGTGCGGCGAAGAAACGTTGAACAAACGATCAGTTATATTGAACAGGCTTATGCATTAGGAATTCCAACGTTGAGAATTAACACCGGTCGCTGGGGAACGAGTAAGGATTTTGACGCACTTATGGCAAATCGCGGGATTGAGCCGGTTTTGGAAGGTTACACCGAAGAGCAAGGGTTTGAGTGGGTGATTGAGTCGATGAAGCAGTTGGTGCCTTACGCTGAGAAATGCGGAGTGGTTCTAGGTTTGGAAAATCACTGGGGCCTTGGATTGACCCCAGAGGGTGTTATGAGAGTCGTAGACGCGGTCAAGTCACCTTGGTTACAGGTGACTTTGGATACAGGAAATTTCCTAGAAGATCCCTATGCGAGGCTTGAGGAATTGGCTCCGCATACCGTGCTGCTCCAGGCAAAGACCTACTATGGGAAAGGAAGATGGTATACGCTTGATATCGATTACGAGCGGGTTGGCAAGATTATGAAGAAGGCGAATTATAAAGGCTATGTCTCACTTGAATTTGAAGGTATGGAGGATCCCATGATAGCAGTACCGAAGAGCCTCGAACTTCTGAGAAAGCACTTTTGAGCACTGGCCCAAAAAATTAGCGGGTATTCTTGATTTTCCACTCGGCCCGATAGAAGACAGAGGGGTTGGGGGTGAGCAAAGGGGCAAGCTTTGCCGTGATTGTGTTCCCGTTTGTTTGTCTAGAAAAAGATGCGGCAGGTAAAGGACTCTAGTTGATGAGGTCAGTTGATTTGACGATCATGAATTGTTTAGCTCGAGCACCTGCCGGATAGGGGATTAGGCAGGAAAAGAGGAAGGGTAAAGGTAGGAGTAGCTCGGGCAGTTAGAAAAAACGGAGCACGGAGTTTAAGGTTGATGAATGAAGCGGAAGAAGCGGGTTTCATCAGACGGTAGAATGACGTTTTGGGAAATTTTGCTGATGCCTGGGCTGTAGAAATGTTCTTCTTGTCTTAGGGTAGGCAATTGTCCCCCGGGGAATGGGTCGCCCCAATTAATGAGATCAGATGAAGATTGAAGTCGAAAGAGAGTGGATTTCCCCAAGCTCGAGATCGGATAGCTGACAGAGGTTGAGTTCGATATTCGGGAGGCCTTGATTGGATGAGTTTTGGTGAATTCAGCGGGGTTACTACCTGTGAAAAACTCAAGTCCGTTGGGGATTCCATCGAGGTCGGGGTCAGCCGCAAAAAGAGCATTGCCACCAGATAATGCGTGGGTTTGCTGCGACCAAACCTGATAGGCATCTTCGGTGCGAATTAGGGCGACTTTGTTGCCTTGGTAGCTGTAGTCAAAGAGGTAGCCTGGAGGAGGGGTATTGGAATTATGAAAACCATCGATGAGTGAGTTATAGGTGATGATCGGGTAGATGATTTCGGTGAGATTTTGAGTGGACCAGCTCAGAGTCGTATTTGATAGATCCAGGATGCCGGTGGAGACAAGGTGGTCTGACTGACTACCATTAATTTCGAGATGAAGTTTTTGGGGTGAGGCATTTTGAATCGTCAGAGTCCCAATTCCCTGACCGGGCGAGATGGTTCCAGCTCCGCTAAGAGAGTTCGTTAGAGTTCCGCTCCCGGAAAGGATGGCTTTTTCAAAAATGATCACATCGGAGGAAAGAGCGGCGTTTTCTGCGAGAATTATTTCTCCCTCTTTAATGGTAGTGGTTCCGGTGTGTTTGGGTGACGATTTGATGAGAAGGGTAGAGGTGCCTGATTTCGTCAGCTTAGTTGGTTTTTGATACTCCGAGATTTGACCTTCGAGTATAAAGGCTGCATTGCCGTTCCCCGTAATTTCGAGGTCATGGTAAAGGATGAGATCTTGTTTCAAAAAAAAGGAATAGGCTGGTCCCATCGCCTCGAGGGCTAGGTTTGCAGAAGCACCATCGAGGTCGTTAGTGAATAAAAGTTTAAATCCGCTTAAAGTGGCTGACTGTCGAGATGCTCCGTCAAACGATCCAGTGAGGCGCAGAGAGTTGAGCATAAAAGTTAGATCGCTGATACGGGTGAGGTCGTTTTTCGTTTCGTAAGAGAAATCCTGAGTGACTGGGAATTCTAGAATACAGCCGGGGAAGGAATCAGTGCTAAGGAGAGTGTCTGATGAGTTTGTTTGAGGATCGATCCATGCGGACTCTTGCGACCAACTTAGGGATGCTAAAGGGGAAGGCTGATCACCCTGACCGAGAGTTTCACGCTGGAGTTTGAAGTCATCGAGCCGTGCGAATCCGTTACCAGTTTGGGCGGCGTTTACTTCTACGAAGAGGCGCTTCCCGTTTTCGCTGGCAATGATGGGATTGAATAGGAAATTTTCAGTTTGGTAAGCTGAGTTGTTAGTGGATGTGCCTGATGCGAGTTGCTGAAGATTAGTTCGGGGTCCGATGATACGGTCATCAGATGTTGTGAAAAGAGTGACGGCGACGAGATCGGCGGAATCATTCCAGTTAGAGGCGTCCCGCCATTGGAACGTAACTCTAAAGATTTCTCCGGTTGATAGGGTGTGACCGGTATCTAGGCCTGCGGCGCGGGCGCTGGATTCGGCGATAATGGCATTGCGTGATCCATTGGCGGAGAGGCTGGTATTAGTAAAATTTTCGGAAATCGTGCCGGTTCCAATATTTTCCCAAGAGGGAGTTTCAGCATAGTTTTGCACACCGCCATTGCCGCCGGCATTGAAATCTCCGTTGCGTAAATCCCCGTCAACAAGTGTGAGATTTGAAATGAAAGTCCCTGTTGGTGGGGGTTGGGGAGCAAGAACGAAAGCATTGTTTAGGTTGATGGAAGAAGGTGCCCTAGTGAGTCCGGCATGACGTGGCTTTTCGATGGTGGTTTCGAAGGCGGTGAAGGCATTTAGAAGAGCTGCTACAATTTCGGGTTTTTTTTCTGCAAGGTCAGTTGATTCTTTGGGGTCTTCCGAAAGATTGAAAAGAAGGAAGGGAGAGTTACTCGCGTTTTTAGCGAGCTTCCAGTCGCCCATGCGAGCGCTTACTTTGGTGTCATTACGGATCGTGATTACTTCGTGGGGAATACCGGGAATGGTTGAGTTGAGATAGGGAAGAAGGCTGATTCCATCTATCTCGGCTGGAGGAGTTCCTCCTGCGGCATCGAGGCAAGTCGGAAGAATATCGATTGAGTGAATGGGGGAATGGTAAGTGGAGTTAGCGGGAAGGCCGGCTCCAGCAATAATCATCGGAACGCGAGTTCCCCCCTCAAAGATGGAGCCTTTAAAATTCCGAAACGGGGTATTGTCTGCTCCGATATTATTAGCACCTCCATTATCATTGATGAAAATGACCAGTGTGTTGTCTGTGAGAGAGATTGATCCATCGTTTGCAGGGTCATCTAGAGCGTTCAGGATGTCTCCGATTTTCCGATCCATCGTAAGGACCATTGAAGCGTAGTCTTTTCGTGTGCCAGTAAGGGAATCCAGTCGCGGATCATTAATGTCTGGCGAGGGACCGATCGGGCTGTGTGGAGCAGTGAAGGAAACATAGAGGAAGAAGGGATCAGGGTCGGCATAGTGCCGCTTGATGAAATTTACGGCACCGATTCCAAAGGCATTGGTGATATAGTTGTTGTTGGTGTTCCAGGGTGGAGTTGTTTCGAGAACAGTGTCGCTGAATGGGGAGGCAAAAGTTTCGCGTAGGGTTCCTGATCCGCTCACAGATCCAATCTTATAATTACGAGATCCTTTCCAGATTCCAAAAAACTCATCGACGCCTTGATGTTCGGGGCGGTTGCCGGCTCCGTTGTCATTGGCGCGCGCGCCGAGGTGCCACTTGCCTACCACTCCGGTTGTGTATCCTTCAGACTTCATTCGATCGAAGATGGTGATGGTGTCTGGCGAGAGTCCATCGACGTCATTGGCCCCCATGAGATTGTTGATATTGTATTCGTAACCAATCCGTTGCTGGTAGGATCCTGTAACAATGGCGGCACGAGACGGAGAGCAGACTGCGGCGGTGTAGGCATTGGTCACGAGAGTTCCTCGCTGACGTAATGCGTCAAGATTGGGAGTCGGAATAGTTGACTTAGGTTGCCCCGGGTTGAGGGTCTGGATGTAGTCGCCCATAAACCCCCAGTCGGCATATCCCGCATCGTCGGAGATGATTACAATCACATTTGGCTTTTGCGCAGAGAGCGGAAAGGCAAGTAGAAAGGGGAGAAGAAGACGTTTTTTACCCATTAGCGTATTCCTTGATGGAAATGGCCTCGAAGGTCGAGTTGATTTTAGAGAGTCTAGCAGTTCCCAAATATTCAGAACAGAGTTTTCTTTGGGTTGATAAGTAGACGGGATCACAAATTAAAGCGAAGATCTAGTGGAGATTGGTGTGCGGAAGATCTTTCAAAAGATCTAAGTGAATCGATTCAGCCCATAGGCCATTTTTACGGACCCAAAAACCAACCAAAATAAATGCGAGAAGCTGACGTCTAAGCTACCATTGAAGGGCCCGACTTAAAAGCACCCCTCTGTGTAGATGGTCTTTTGAAATTGAGAATTGTTAGTCGACCGCTACAGCGGCTTCATGTTCCTCTTCTGCTTTTTCTAAATCGTATTTTTCCTTGGCGATGACGCGGATTAGCTTGGTGAGCGTGACATCCCAATTCTCAAGAAGGTCTTTGGCTCGTGGCGAATCGGTTTTCTCGTAGTGTTCTTCAACGAGTGATTTGACCTCCTCGATATCAGGCGCGCGCTTAACGGGTCGCGCGACGACCATCTCGGGATTGAGTCGACTTTGGAACATACCATCGATGTCATAGATGTAAGCTATTCCACCGGACATTCCGGCTCCAAAATTCTTCCCGGTCAGTCCGAGGATGACGGTCGCGCCGTTGGTCATGTATTCGCAACCGTGATCGCCGACACCTTCGACGACCGAAGTTGAGCCGGAGTTTCGGACGCAGAAACGCTCGCCGGCTCGTCCGTTGACAAAGAGTTTACCGCCGGTGGCACCATATAGGCAGGTGTTGCCAACGATAGAGTTCTCGGCGGCAATAAAGTTTGGACTCATGACCGCCGGTGGGCGGACGATTAATTCGCCACTGCTCATACCTTTGCCGACGTAATCATTCCCTTCACCGATCAGGGTGAGCTTAATACCACCGCAAAGAAACGTTCCAAATGATTGACCAGCGGAACCGCGGAAGGTCAGGTCAATGCTCTCTGGCGGAAGTCCATGGTTTTCATATATTTCAGCGACGCGCCCAGCTGTGCGGGTGCCGATATTACGATCGGTATTTACGACTTCGTATTCCTTGGTGAAAGGCCCGCGGTCCATGAGGCCAGCAGTTGGATTTTCTTCTCCGGTCGTGCCGGTATGGATCGCAAGATCTTTGAGGATTTGAAGGTCAAGAGCCGGCTTGTGAATTCCATCGTTGCGGTCTTGAGTGCAGATGCGAACTGCGTCTTCGTCGCCCTTGTCGGAAAGAACCTTTTTTAGGTCAAGAGTGTTGGCTTTAGGATGATCGGGCACATCGCGTTGAGCGAGAAATTTCTGGGGACGACCAATTAGTTCGTTCATTGAGCGGACACCGAGTGATGCCATAATTTCGCGCGCCTCCCCCGCCACTCCCATCATGAAGTTGACGACGTGATCTGGTGAACCTTTGAACTTAGCTCGCCATTTTGGACTGGTTGTGGCGACGCCGACGGGGCAGTTGTTGAGGTGGCATTTGCGAACGTAAACGCAACCCATAGCAATCATGGCGATGGTTCCGAAATTCATCTGTTCTGCTCCCAAAATAGCAGCGATGACAACGTCTCGTCCAGTGCGCAGACCTCCGTCGGTTCGGAGAGTGATATTGTTTCTGAGCTTGTTCATCATGAGAACTTGATGAGCTTCGGAGATACCAAGTTCCCATGGCAGTCCAGCGTGCTTTGTGCTCGAAAGTGGTGAGGCTGCGGTCCCGCCATCATGACCCGAGATGAGAACGTTATCAGCGCTGGCTTTGGCGCAACCGGCGGCCACAGTGCCGACTCCAGACTCGGCGACTAACTTAACGGTGACTTTGGCACGCGGGTTCACTTCCTTGAGGTCGTGAATGAGTTGGGCTAGATCTTCGATTGAGTAGATGTCGTGGTGAGGAGGAGGTGAGATCAGTTGCACTCCGGGCTGTGTATTACGCAGGCGGGCGATAAGGGCATTTACCTTGTGCCCGGGAAGCTGCCCACCCTCTCCAGGTTTGGCTCCCTGTGCCATTTTGATTTCTAGCTCGTCGGCATTTACGAGATAATGGGCTGAAACTCCGAAGCGACCACTTGCGATCTGCTTGATGTAGGATCTCGCGAAATCCCCGTTAGGGTATGGCTTGAAACGACGGGCGTCTTCACCCCCCTCGCCGGAATCGGATTTGCCGCCAATACGGTTCATTGCGATCGCGAGAGTTTCGTGAGCCTCGGGCGAGAGAGCTCCCATGGACATAGCCGCGGTCGTAAAGCGTTTCACGATTTCCTCTGCGGGTTCAACTTCTTCAAGTGGAATACTGGAGGCGGGGACCTTGAATTCGAGGATATCTTTAATCGTGATAGGATCGTTAGCGAGAGTGACCTTCACGTAGTCGTCATAGTCTTCCTTTTTTCCGTCGCGGACAAAGGTGTGAAAATTCTTGATGACATCGGTGGTGATAGCATGAGCCTCGCCAGATTTTCGGTAACGGTTGTAGCCGGGGTCGCCTAGGTTAAGGACCTTGTTCTTTTCGGCTTTCGTTTCAAAGGCAGCGCGATGGCGCACAAGAGATTCCTCAGCAATTTCCTTGAAGCCAACCCCACCAATTCGCGAATGAACACCGGTGAAGGCATAGTTGACCACTTCTTTACCAACTCCAAGAGCTTCGAAAATTTGAGCGCCCTGATAGGAATTGAGGACTGAGATACCCATTTTGGACATGATCTTCAGGATCCCTTTTTCGAGGGCCTTGCGGTAGTTCGACATTGCGAGTTCCGGAGTCATTCCTTCGCCGAGCTTCTTTTTCGAATCGGTGGCAACGACTTGTCGCACGGTTGCATAGCCGAGATACGGACAGACGGCAGTTGCACCAAATCCAAAGAGGCATGCGATTTGGTGGGTGTCACGCGCTTCTCCGGTATCTATCACGAGTGAGGTGCGGAGACGTTTGCGGCAACGATTGAGGTGATGGTGGACTGAACCGGTGGCAAGGAGCGATGGGATGGGCACACGTTCAGCCGACGTGGCACGGTCCGACAGGACAAGGATTTCAATCTTGTTGTTCACTGCTTCCTCGGCCTCGGTGCAAATACGATCGAGAGCCTTCTTCATGCCGGCTTCGCCTTCGCCAACGGGCCACGTGGTGTCGATGACTTGAGTCGAGAAGCCATGCTCCTTTCGCTTAACGAGTGTTTCAAGTTCCTGCTCATAAAGAAGCGCGGAGCCCAGGCTGAGAATACGTGCGTGCTTTGAGGTTTCGGAGAGAAGATTACGTTCAGCTCCAAGTCCTGCGCCCAGAGTCATGACAGCCCACTCTCGAATTGGATCGATGGGTGGGTTTGTAACCTGCGCGAAGAGTTGTTTGAAATAGGTGAAGAGAAGGCGTGGGTAGCGAGAAAGGGGAGCAAGGGGAATGTCATCTCCCATTGAGAAAACCGCTTCTTGTGCCCCCTTGATCATCGGGGGGAAAACCATGTCCAGATCTTCAGCTGTGACACCGTGGGTGACCTGTTGGCGGGAGAGCTCGAGAGGTTCGATTTCGAGGGTTGGGACGTGCGCGGAGGGGTCAGTAAAGTCTTTGAGTTCGACGCGATTTTCATCGACCCACTTTGCATAAGGCTTTTGGGAAGCCAGCTGCTCGCGGATCTCCCTATCATAAAGAACTTCGCCCGTCTCAGTGTTTGCAGACAGCATCTGGCCTGGACCAAGGCGCCCACGGCGAATAATTTTTTCATCAGGCAGAACGACTGCCCCGGATTCGGATCCGATGTAAAGGAGGCCGTCTTCCGTTAGAGTGAAGCGGGAAGGACGAAGGCCGTTCCGGTCGAGGCTGGCGCAAAGGGTGCGGCCATCGGTAAAACAAAGTCCAGCAGGCCCGTCCCAAGGCTCGGAAAATGAGCGGATGTAGTTGTAAAATGCGCGTTCCTCTTCGGTGATATCAGGATCGTGACGGAAGGCGGGTGGAACTAGCATGCGCATGGCGTGTTCGAGGCGCCTTCCCGAAAGAACCAGAAGCTCGAGTGCGTGGTCCAGCGATGCTGAGTCTGATTCGTCGTCGTGCATGAGGTTTTTGACGAGCTCAATGTCATCGCCCCAGAGTTCAGAGCTGAATAATTCCTCGCGAGATCTCATCCAGTTGCGGTTACCTCGAACCGTGTTGATTTCGCCGTTGTGGCACATCATGCGGAAAGGTTGACCAAGGGGCCACGCTGGGAAGGTATTGGTGGAGAAGCGCTGGTGGTAAAGTGAGATGCCGGTTTGAAAATCGGAATCTTGGAGGTCACTGTAAAAAGCTCGCAGGGTGGCTGGCATAGCGAGTCCTTTATAGCCGATGAGGCGACTAGAAAGAGTGGGGATATAAAATACAGCTTCGTCTTTGAACTCGCGTTCTACTTCGCGCCGAACGAGGTAAAGGAGTCGCTCGAAATGATCTGCGTCGACATCAACCGGGCGACTCACGAGAAGGTGGGTGATTTCAGGCTGTGTGAGGCGTGCTAACTTTCCTAATTCGTCCGGGTTAACCGGGACATCTCGCCAGCCGACGAATTGGATATCGCGCCGGGTGAGGACTGATTCGGTGAAGGATTTGATGTTCGCTGCAATGCCTTCGGGGAGAAAAAAGACACCAACTCCCAGATCGTTTGCTTCACCGGTATAGCCAAATTTTTCGGCAGCTTTGGCAAAGAGAGGACGAGGAATTTGGCAAAGGATGCCGGACCCGTCACCAGTTTTCATGTCGGCGTCGACGGCTCCCCTGTGGGTCATATTGCAAACAGAGGTTAAGGCGTAGTCGAGAATATCGTAGGATGTCTCTCCGCGAAGATTGGCAATAGCTCCCATACCGCAGTTAGCGGTTTCATTATCCCACTGGTGCAAAGTGCCTGAGGAATCGGGAGTGTGACGTGGATGGTGAAATTTCATGGTCGGAAAGTCGTAGGAGGATCAGCAGATGTTGTGCCCTCCGGAGGGAACGCAAGAATATGGTGGCGCGGAGGGAATTGCCAAGTGGAACTTGTTTCTAGAATAAAATACAAAAAATCGTGATTTTTTGTCGATCTCTCGAGCCCATCGCATGT
Organism: uncultured Verrucomicrobiales bacterium; assembly: GCA_949373085.1. Taxonomy (GTDB): domain Bacteria; phylum Verrucomicrobiota; class Verrucomicrobiia; order Verrucomicrobiales; family Akkermansiaceae; genus SW10. The sequence goes on along the minus strand of CASICJ010000006.1, from coordinate 96,835 downwards.
CGTTTGGATTCTGGCGCATTCACTGAGGGCTATTTTTGCTCTTATTTCCCATTGAGTGGGGCATACCCAGCAAATCTCGAGAGAGCTTGCAGCAGAGCTGATGGCGCCAGGAAACCAGACCCGACAGATCGGTATAAGGATTGGAGCGATACACTAGTCAAAGCGCAAACTAGTTCCTTCCCACGCTTCTCGGTGGGTTTTGGACTTTTTGGTGGACTGGAATCTGGATGCGTACCCATTCTTTTGCGGGGATGGATAGGATTTGGACCGATATCGAAGGCTGGGAGTTACGAGAAGTTTTCTCGGAATCGCTCGAATATCAAGAGTTGCTCAGATTGAGGTTTAACGAGCTTCGGAAGCCGCTTGGCCTTGAATGGACTGAGGCTGAAGGTGAGGCGGACAAACTTGATCGGCATTTCGGCCTTTATCACGAAGAAGTATTGGTCGGATCAGTTGTGGCCGCCACTCTGGAATTGGGTTTTGCTAAGCTTCGACAGATCGCAGTGGCTAGGCCGCAGCAGGGTCGTGGGGTGGGGAAAAGCTTAATGATTGCCATTGAAAATCTTCTCGCCCGCGAAGGGGTGCAGAGATTTGAGCTTAATGCCCGAGTCGATGTAGCGGGATTTTACGACTCACTGGACTATCACCGGAAGGGAGAAATCTTTGAGGAGATCGGACTCCCTCACGTCAAGATGATCAAATTACTCAGGGGGAATGAGTCAGCTTGATCCCAGCGATTACGGCAATCAGGCCCAGGGCCACGGAAAGGAAAACTTTCAAGATCGCAAATTGGGTTAGTCCGGTGGTCCAGAGCGAGTGGGTGTCACGGGCGAAGGTCGAAAATGTCGTGAATCCGCCGAGGAAACCGGTTGCTAGAAGGGGGAAAACCCATGCTGGGGCGCTTTTACCGGTGAAGTAGCCAAAGAGGCAGCCGATCAAAAAGCAGCCAAGAAGGTTACAAACAAGGATACCGGCTGGGAATCGCTGGATCATTGTATTTTGCGCAAGGGATTGTACCCCGGAGGAGAGGCCGTAGCGCGCGAGTGAACCAAGTCCGCCGCCAAGAAAAACAAGAAGAGCATTCATGAGAGGGTTTGCATGAGGGCTTGGACTTTTTTGAAATCCTTGATTCCGGGCGCCGACTCGGCGCCGCTGGCAATATCAAGGGCGGCTGGTTTAACTGCAGCGAGGGCTTCGCCAGCATTTGCTGGATTGATACCACCAGCAAGAAGGGTGGGAACCTCTGGGTGTTTTCGGATAAATTCTTCAGCGATGGACCAATCAAAGGTCTTTCCGGTGCCGCCGTAGTTCTTCCCGGCAGGAGTGTCGATGAGGAGGGCAAAGTTATGAGACGGGAGTTCGTAATCTGGCAGCTTGTCTGCAGAAACGGCCCTAATGACTGGGATTCCTTGATCGATAAAAAAGTTCACTTCTTCCGCAGTTTCATCGCCATGGAGTTGAACAATATCGATGAGGCATTCATCGATGAGTTCAATGGCGAGGGGGAGTGAATTATTGACGAAGACTCCGACGCGTAGGATATCGCCAGCGATATGCGAGGCTATCGTTGAGGCGTTTTCAGGCGAGCAATATCGTTTTGACGGAGGCCAAAAATTTAATCCAAGAGCCGCGACCTTGAGCTTAGCAAGGCGTTCGGCATCCCCGAGCGTGGTCACACCACAGATCTTCAGAGAAGGATTTGAGGAAAAAAAGTCGTCGAGCATGTCAGTGGTTAGGCCTGAGGTAACATTCTCGGGGGACGCTGGAAATGATGGAATGTCTCTTCATTGGAAGAAGATCTATGGCCGATTATTTCGGTGTCTGAATGGGGAGTATGAAAATACAAAGAATCTAGGGAGCTTCTAGATTGAGGATAAAAAAACTCTCCGTCTATGGAGAGTTGGACAGGTTGGCAAAACACTGTAAAAGTGGCGGAGCGGACGGGACTCGAACCCGCGACCTCCGGCGTGACAGGCCGGCGCTCTAACCAACTGAGCTACCGCTCCGCATTGCCGATTAGGACGGCGGGACGCTAGGACGACCCGCTAAGAGGAACAAGAACTAATTTGTCCTGAAGCGTAATTTTTTTGACTTAGGAAAGCTCGGCGACTCCAGCTTGTAGGGATTTAGCGTCTTCAATAGAAATAATGCGAGCCTCCTTATCGATTCGGGCCATAAATCCGGCCAAAACTTTTCCTGGACCAAGTTCGATGAAAAGGTCGTGACCCTGCTCACGGAGCAATCGGATGGATTCGATCCAGCGCACCGAGCCAGTGACTTGATCTTTAAGAGAGGCCCGGATGGCATCTAGGCCCTTTGCTGGTGCGGCGAGAAAATTGGAAACGACCGGAATTCTGGGTTCAGACGAATTCGGTGACGGCAAGGGCTTCTCCGAGCTGTTCCTTAGCCCCTGCCATGAGGCGCGAGTGGTAGGCTCCGGCCACTTTCAGCTTCTTGCCCATCCGAAGTCCATACTCTTTGGCCTTTGAAACGGCGGTGTCGATTCCTTCCTCCTTGCCGGAGAGGACGGTTTGTCCTGGGCAGTTTAGGTTGGCAACATCGACATCGCAATCGCTAGCGAGGCGGGCCACGTCTTCGTCGGAGCCTCCGATCATTGCGGCCATGGTTCCGGGGTTGGCTTCGCAGGCTTCATCCATGAGTTCGCCGCGGCGGGCAACAAGTTCGAGTCCTTCTTCAAAAGTGAAAGTTCCAGCAGCACAGTGCGCGGTCATCTCCCCGAGGGAAAGTCCGGCGGCAGCAACGGGCTCAAGCGAAGGAACTTTTTCACGAAGAATTTCGAGAAGAGCAAGCCCGTGCAGAAAAAGGGCAGGTTGGCAATTACCGGTCCGAGTCAGGTCTTCAGCTGGGCCGTTGAACATGACATCTGTCAATGGACGGCTTAGGACTGAGTCCGCTTTTTCGAAAAGTGCTTTGGCGGTGGGATAGGCTTCGACGAGATCTTTGCCCATGCCCACTTTTTGGGCGCCTTGTCCGGAGAAGAGGAGAACTGCTTTGCTCATGTGAGAGCGAGCTAACCTTGTCCGTGCAGGAGGAGCAAGTCACTTAGCTCACGAACTTTGCGCGAAAGAAGGTTGGCGGTATCTGTCATGAGAGTTTCGAGGGGAAGGTCGAAGTCGGTGAGAGCCCCGCATTGCTTAAATAGTCCAGAATGGCGGACTTCATTGGAAATGTGTCCAGCGATCGCGATGGTTGGTTTTCCAAGCTCATTAGCAAGGCGGGCAATGCCGACCGGGCCTTTTCCAGCGAGCGACTGGGCATCGAGCGATCCCTCACCGGTAATGACGAGATCGGCTTGCTTGATCCGGGCAGGGAGATCGAGGGCTTTTGAGACGAGATCAAAGCCCGGATGGAGTTCGGCCCCGAGAAAATACATCAGGCCGAAACCGAGTCCGCCGGCTGCCCCGGCCCCGGGCAACTTCGGAAAGGTCGGTGGCTTTGGTGACTTTGACGAGATGAGTGTAGGAATGCTTCAAGGGCCTCTTGTTCGATTTTGTTGGCCCCTTTTTGCGGACCAAAAATGGCGGTGGCTCCGTTTGGCCCAAGGACGGGGTTGTCGACATCACAGGCGACATCGATCGCTGGTAGGTCAACGAGTTGATCGCGATCAATGAGGGCGAGTTTTGCCAGCCCGGCTGGGCAGGGAGAGAGGGGGTCTTCTTCGGAATCAAGTAAGAAGAACACCGAGCGCGTCCGCCATCCCAACTCCGCCGTCGTTGGTTGCGGAGCCACCGATGCCAATAAGGATCCGCTCGACGTTTTTTTGGTCGGCTGCGTGGCGGATCATGAGTCCGGTGCCGTAAGTGGATGATTGCAGGATATCGCGATCTTTTTCTGAAATGAGCTCGAAGCCTGAGGCAGATGCCATTTCCATGACAGCTAGTCCTGTATTGGTGATGGCGTAACGGGTTCTAAGAGGGCGATGAAGGGCATCTACGGTGTCGCATTCAACCCACTGGCCGCCGAGTGCTGTAAGCATAGTAGAAGTGAATCCTTCTCCGCCGTCAGCAATGGGGCAGAGATCGACTTCGCAGTTGGAAGGGAGTCCCGTATCTGTATCGCTTGCGCGACCTCGCTTGCGGGGAGAGAACCTTTAAACTTATCGTTGGCAATAAGGACGCGCATGACAGATCTGAAGCAGTAAAAAGGCCAAGCGTCTAGCTGACGAAGCGAATGCAGAGAGGGTAGCGGTATGAAACCCCTTCATTCGACCTCACGGCGGCTATGATCGTAGCTACAAGCCAGAATACGCCGAGAATGGGCAGGAGAACGAACCCGATAACAACGACGCAGAGCGCAATGGAAATCAGACGATATAGAGTGCAAGAGATATTAAAGTTAAGGGCTTCCTTGGCCTGATCTCCTCCAAAGGGATATTCGTCTTTTTTAATCAAAAACATGATTAGTGGTCCGACGATGTTTCCAAAAGGGATTCCTACACACGCAGAAAATGCTGAAAGGTGGGCGAACATGCCCCATTGGCGTTCGGGAACGGGAACGCCGGAGTGATGAGATGGCGGTGGCGCGGCGGCAGGCGGAAGTTGGTCCATTCGAGAACGGTATTCTTTTATGAGATTTTGCCTATTACAAAAGAGCTTCTCGCATGGCTCCCAAGGCAATTTACTCGCCGTGAGATTCTACTTGTGTCAATCTCTGGCTATGTCAGACGAACTATCACGCATGAGTCTCCTTTGGGAGACGATTCAGCAGGAGGAAGAATACCCCATTTTTCGACTGACTTATCTCAGTAAACCAACCGAGCCGTTTACGGATGCTGATTTCGATGATATCGAAAGTAAATCTGTTAAAGCCAACAACGAAAGGGATGTGACTGGTCTTTTGGTGGTGAACGAGGATCGGATTCTTCAGATTTTGGAAGGCCGTGAGGAAGCGGTGCGCGAACTTTACGATAAAATCGAAGCGGATAGTCGTCATACTGTTGTAAAGTTAGTCTGCGCGGTAGAAGATGAGGTTCGCTTGCTGCTAAGTTGGAGTATGGTCGTTCGAGGATTGCATGCCACTCCTCCTGATCTTCTCGACCAGTTTTCGAAAGTTTTTGACGATTTACTGCACGCTGAATCACAAAGTGAAGTTGCTATTGATCATGTTGAACTTTTCAAAGAAATCGCCCTCTTTGGGACGATTCCAGAGAAGGTTTAATTATGCGTTGTGGCGGTAGACTAAACCAAGATAATAACTCTCGTTGCCTATTTGTTGCTCGAAAAAGGGTCATTTGGGTGCATTTTCATGCGTTTAAGATACGAGACAAAAAAAGGACGTTCCCATTGCTGAGAACGCCCGATCCTTTCTGTGATGAAGGAAAGCTATGGCGGAGGGGGAGGGATTCGAACCCTCGGTAGCTTGCGCTACGTCGGTTTTCAAGACCGGTGCATTAAACCAGACTCTGCCACCCCTCCGCGTTGGGCAAACTCTCAGAAACAAGGCGGTTTTTGGCAAGCAACAAACTTCAAAAAATTGTTTTTTCTAATCCAACTTAGACTCCTGAATTAAGTAAGGAACATCTATGGACGTCGAGTCTGGAGAATGCCTTGGCTGAAATTAGCGTGAGAGAACCCACTCGTATTCGGCGCTGATTTGATCAGTCAGCGGTTTTTGGAGTTGGTCGGGGAGAACTCCCCAAGTGTAGGTCTCGATCTCGAGGTGCGGGCAGGTTGTAGGGTGTTCCTTGAGATAGGTGAGAGCGGCTTCAGCGTGGTCAAGGGTGGAAGCCAGTGGGGAAAGTGGGTTCGGAGTATAGCGGAACGTGGAAATGGATTCGGCCCTCGGTGGCCGTGGTGGACTTCTCTAAACTCTGGGAGGTCCTTGAAGCGGGTGAGAGGGTCGGTGTTGAGAATGACTTGGTGAAGGTAGGTCGGTTCGTCGAAGGGCCGTATCGCTTCGAGAGCTTCAGGGTTTTGCGGGTCGAAGGAGAGAGCGTTGGAGAGATGGATTTTTGAGATGCGAAGTCCAGCCTCGGTGAGCGGCCTTGAGGGATTGGTGGCAGTCGTCGAACTCGAGCGCGAAGTGGCAGGTGTCGTAGTTGATGCCGATGTGATTTTTGATTGGGTTGGGATCGAGTTTCTCGACTCCCACACCAAGCAAAAAAGCGCTCAAAGAAGGCGAGGGTTTCTTCGGTGTTTTCGAAGTGTCCGAGAGGCTCGGGTTCAAGTCCGAGGTGGAGGTCTTTACCTGTTTCTTTGGCGAGGGTCTCGATGGTAAGAGCGCAGGAATAAAGGTTTGCGAAAATGAGATTTTCGTCGGCTCCAAATTCCTTGAAGGAACCTGGGAGAGTTGAGACTGAACCTCCTGATTCGGCCGGGCAAAGGCGCGAAATGATCGTAAAGAGTTGCTCGGTGTAAACAAGTCGGCTCATGTGAGTCCAGTCCGGCTTGTAGACATTTTCTTTGACCCGAGTGCCGTGGAAGGCCCCATAAGGAAAGCCGTTAATTGTAAAAACGTAGCAGTTTTCTTGCGCCAGCCAGGACTCGAATTGATCGAGCTGATCGTTTTCAAGAAGTTCAAGGGCCGCTTGAGCCGAGAGCCGGAGGCCGATAGCGAACTTTTTGCCGGAAGCGACACGATCGCGTACGGCTAGGACATCGGTCTTGAGAACATGGAAGGTCTCAGCCCAGCTTTCGGCAGGATGAATATTGGTGCAGTAGGCGAGGTGGTGGCTTTCAAACTTCACCCCCGCTTCATAGCGTTGGTGGCGGTGGCCGCAAGGAATTACCTTTCGATTGCAACGACGCGGTAAAACTGGAGGCGGTTCGAAAGTGGGTAGGAACGGGAAATATGGGTGCTTGTCCCGTTACGAGTTTCGACTGTTGCCCATTGGTTAGCAGAAAGGTCGGAGGTGCCCTCGATGCGGTAGCGGAAGCGTCTATCGCTCAGCCAGCTGAGAGAAATGGAATCGCCGTTGATCTCGCTCGAAATTTTTGGTGCGGTGGGTCTTACCGACTCGTCGGCCTCGTTTAGAACCTCGATGGTTGATGGTGTGATGGAGAAGGTCAGCTGATGATCAGTGGAGCCAGTCTGAATGATCCCCAAAGCATGGGTGATTTCACTAGGCTGGATGCTTGCTGCGCTGATTCCAGAAGTGAGAAAGGAATTCGTGGCACTCGAAAAATTGAGATCAATTAAGGTGTTTCTCTCACTGGTTCGGAGGGGGAAGCTGAAAAAGGTTCCATTGTCTTCTGAGCTAATAAGCATTTCGACTCGTTCGGCTCCTGGGAAAGATGAGGCTCTGGTGACAAAAGTGCGGGGAGTATCGCTTTCTGCTGAATTGACCAAAGCTTTCCATATTCTGGTGCCAACTTTGATTTCGAAAGTCAGCCCAACCTCTGTGAGGTATTCCGTTTCGATTCGCCCAAGGATATTCGTGAAGATATCGGGTGTGGACTGGTCATTGTAGGTGATGCGGATCTCAACTTTTGTACCCGATTCAATTGCGGCATCTTGGAAAGTGCCGGTCGCGCTTGTGATGGCCCCGCTAGCTCTTCCATAGAACCGTTTCCGCCTCGAGCGAAAGACACGAGGTGAAAAGGCCGACAGCGCTAATTAAAGCGCGAAGTTTGGGCACTGTGAGAGGAAGGTTTTTGGATTTTCAAAGATGACCTTATCGACGACCTCAGCAGAATGATGCCGCTTTTTCATTTCAAGGGCACACTTAATGACAGCGAGAGGATCCGAGATCCCCCAGTCGCAGGCGGAGTTCATCCAGATGTTTTCCATTCCAAAGGTTTCGAGGATGTCGATCGCCCGGGCAGGAGAGCACTTCGATTCCGGGTAAAGGGTCATCCCAGCCCAATAGCCCTGATCAAGGACGAGGGGGGCCGTATGCTCTTCAACGTGGTCAATGATGACGCGGCTACGATCTACGTTGGCGTTGTTAAGAGCGTCGATAATAAGGCGCGTTCCTTTAAGTTTGTCCTCAAGATGGGGGGTATGAATGAGAATGGCCTGATCGTATTTTTTGGCAATTTCCACGTGCTCTTCAAAGATGGCGAGTTCGTTCTTGGTGTTTTTATTGAGCCCAATTTCACCAATCCCAAGAACTGTAGGCTTGTCGATAAAATCAGGAATAAGGGCCATTACCTCACGTGCAAAGACCGGGTCCTCGGCTTCCTTTGGGTTGATGCAGAGCCAGCAGAAATGCTTGATGCCGAATTTAGCGGCGCGGGCCGGTTCGTATTCGGTAAGTTGTCGATAGTAATCGTAAAACCCTTGGGCAGAGGCACGGTCGTATCCGGCCCAGAAGGCAGGTTCGCAAAGGGCTTCGCAGCCAACTTGAGCGATTGCTTGGTAGTCCGCAGTTGTGCGGCTGACCATGTGGGCGTGGGGCTCAATATATCTCATGATTTCACCCCCTCATTATGTGCACCATACGCGAATTGAATTCCTGCAGATTGGGCGGGCTCGGTAGAATGATCTGAGAAGGCGAGATGAACTGCTTGCGCACGTGTCGTGCCTTCTGGTGGGTTTTGCATGGCGGCTAGAGCCGTTGCAAAAGCGGGGTGACGAAAGTCTGCATCACCTTCGTGGCGATCCACTCGATCGAGGAAGGAGGCGATTTCAAGGAGCTTGAAACGCGCGTCCATAAAATAGAGATCCTGGATTTCTTTCTTCGTCGGCATATCGAACGGTAGCTTTAATTGAATTAGTTCGCAACGCCTGTCACGTGTGCGAAGAACTCAGGATTGAGTTCGGCTAGGGGTTCGCGGAGTTTGTCGAGTTCATCAGCAGGGCCGTGGAGCTCAAGGCGAAAGAGCTCAGAGAAGGCAAGGGCTTCTTCGATACAAGAACCTACGTTTTCGAGGTGTTTCAGGACACCGGCAGCACCGATATAGGCTTCGCGGCAGAAAACAACGTTACCATTCACTGAAAAGTCGTAGTAGAGGCAGGTGTCTTCATTGCTTGTACGGGCCACGAATTCCTTCATTGTTTCTCTGAAGGCGTCGAGTTTGCCTTCTTGGACTTTAAAATAGGGGTGAATGCTAACGGCGCTAGGAAGTTCGCTCATGGAGGTGAGTGTGAACGCCGAACGCCGAAGGTCCAATCATGAATTTTGAATGATGGCAACTGGTATGCGGGTGTGGGCTGTCGTGGGATCGCCTAGGAGGATCGCACTTTTGGGAAGAGGAACGCCTTTCGGAATGGTGGTGAGAGTGAGTGAACGATTTGGGCAAAGTTTGAGGCGTAAATTATGAGCAAGTCTTCCCATCGACCAACGTGCGTTTATTTCGCTGATTTGATGCCACTCTAGGCCTTTCGACGTACGGTGCAGAAAGGAGTCGATGCAGACTGGACCGTGGTAATTGTGGGTTTCTAGTAGAGTACAAAGGGCATTTTGGACCTCGTTTTTGGAGGCGGGAAGGACTTCGTTGGCGACGAGGCGGGCGCATTCTGTAGGGAGGCCATTGGCGGGTTTGGGGACCGAGGTCGACGAGATCCATTGTCCGGTATTGCTGACCTCTTGGTGGCAGATGCCTAAGAAACGCAGGCCGCCTTGCTCGATTGGATTTGATTGGTAGAGGAGAGAGAATTCCTGTTCTTTGTTTAGCCAAGGCTCGATGAGGTGGGCTTCTTTGATCGAGGGTATCCTGTCAGAAGAGAATTTGATGAGGCCGCGACCTGCTGAGCTGAGAAGAGGCTTTGCAAGCCAGTTACGGTGTGAGTTTATCTCGATGAAGGCCTGAATTTCCTTTTGGTTAAAGCAGATTTGAGCGGTGATCGAATTGTCGAGCAGGCCACGGAGTTCGAGACCTAGGTTTTTTGAGAGGAGGGTGGGGTTTGGAATTCCCCAAGGCTGCTCATGCCTTATTTTTCGATTTTTGCGGATGTGATGGAGTTCAGAAATCGTTGAAACCTCGGGGAAAGTGAGGTTGTGGTGAGCGAGGGCTTCACGGTGTCTATCGCTGGGTTGATTGCGAAGAAGAATTAGATCATCTGAGGAGGGCGCGGCGAGGGCGAAGGCGTATTCGAGGTCGGCTGCGAGCCTCTCGAGGCGTTGGGGCGGAGTCCAGTTTATGTCGTTAGCAGCAAGTTCAACATCCGGATTGAACCAGTAAAGGTCTGGACTGCGGCCACGGGAGGCCTGATAGCGTTTAATAGAACCGATAAAGTGTTCGTCCATTCCAGCTTTGCGGCGACCTTCTTCATTAAAGGGTGCCAGGCCCTTTGCGCGGATGGGGGAGAGAGGGAAGTGGAGTTGCTTGTGCCAAGCGTCCCAATCAGATTGGGACTTTTGCTTCCAGCGGCGTAACCATTTGAGGCCGTAACCGACGTGGGCAATTTCGTCCCTGTAGATCTTGGAGAGAAGGTCAGCGGACTTTTGGTCACCAGCTCGGGCAAGGACTTGTGAGTAGTGTTTTGCGTAGTCGAGATTGGCTTGCTCGAAAGTGAGGGAGAGGCGAGAGACGTAATCGAGTGGACTTTCCATGGAGGAAATATGCGACCAGATCATGGGACTGAGATGGTAGTCGCCAAATTTGAGCCCGCAGTCCTTCATCCGCTCCAGATACCAAAGGGTATGGTTTTGTTCTTCTTGTAATGTTCTCAATATTCCTTTGCGGAAGGAATCGGGAGCATCTGGGAATTTGAGCAAAGCAAGAGCCATGAGCTCAACAGCAAGGAGTTCGTGGTTGGCGAAGAAGTGGAGGAGAACACCGCGCTGCTCTTCATCCTGAATTTGATCAGCTGAGGGGAAAGGTGATTTTCCTTCATTAGGCCTAGGTTTGAGGTAATCAGGACGCCCGGGCACGGAAGGAGCGGTGAAACTGCCTCGTTTTGGTGGATCAAGGGTCAAAGAGACCGGGGCGCGGGTGAGTTTGTCCCCCAGCGAAGTGGACATGAGCACGCGTTCGGCGAATTCGGAAACATTTTGTGGTTCAGCCATTTCGCTAAGGGAGACTTTGTTGAAATCGGCTTTCATGCAAAGAAAATTCAGTGTGACGGTTGAGCTGGAATAAATTTTCTTCTGTGTCATCTTACCCGTGACAATATGAAAATTCGATTGATCATTCTTGGAGCGGTCGCAAGTTGGGCTGTAATGTCAGGACTTGCAGAACCACTCCCTAAAGCTGATGGCAAGGTTTCAGCTACGACTCTTCCTCTTGATGCTAAGACATCAAAGGTGAAATTTGAGACTGCGACCTTTGGTTTGGGTTGATTTTGGGGGCCTGACTCCGAGTTCGGAAGTCTCAAAGGTGTTCTCCGCACACGTGTTGGTTATGCGGGCGGTGAGAAAGCTGATCCTAGCTATTACAGTCTTGGGAAACACACCGAGGTGATTTCCATTGATTACGATCCCAAGGTTTTGAAATACGAAGACCTTCTGGATATCTTTTGGTCGGCTCACCGGTGTGACCAGATCAATACGTCGCGACAGTATATGAATGCCGTCTTTTATCACGACGAGGCGCAGAAAAAAGCAGCTGAAAATTCTCGGGCTGGTGCTGCGCTTAAGCAGGGGCTAGGCGTCGACGAGGTGCAAACAACGATCGCTTCGGTTGGAAAGTTCACTTACGCCGAAGGCTACCACCAAAAATATTATCTGACCCGGTTTGGGGAGATTCGGGATATCCTTACTAGGTCCTATAAGACGGAAAAGGAGTTGGCTGATTCTACGGTGGCGACCCGCCTAAATGCTTATCTTGGTTCTGGGATGAAGCGCGATTGGGCAATTTTTATCAAGGAACTTCCCGACTACGGGATGCCGGAGGAACTCGAGAAGGCTCTATCCAAAGCGGCAGTGCGGATGCTCGAAGGGGCCAAATAGGTTTTTCTTGAGGTCTTTTGTTAGATTAGCTCCTGATCTCTTGCAGAGAGCATCAATTCAGACATACTTGATTTATGAAGGTCATGGTTATTTTTGCGATACCAACGCTTGTGTTCTCTAGTCTGGTTTCTTGTGAGTCAGGAGCCAGCCGGCGCGCTGGCGGGGCCGCTTTCGATGATTCTGAACTCGGTCGAAAGCTCGACGCAAATTCTCACCTTCCCGATCCAGAAAATCCAAGTGGGCAGTCTTTTGCAGAGTGGCGTCAGAAAAGTCGTTGATCGCTTGAGATTAAACATTTTGAGTCGGAGCGTTTTTTCTGATTGTCCAAGTCTTCATCGCACGGTTTGTTTCAGCTATGGACCCAAGGTATATTCAGCTTGCACAGCAACTTGTTCGCTATTCCACCGCTCTGAAGAAGGATGAGAAAATCCTCCTCGACCTGGTTGATACGCCAGAAGATATGGCGGTGGCCTTGGTTCGCGAAGTTCGTTTGCGAAAAGGGGTGCCGTTTTTGCGACTGGGGTCAAATCGTCTAAGTCGAGAAATGCTTATGGGTGCGACTGATGATCAATATCAAGCGACTTCCAAGCATCTACTCAGCGAAATGAAAGACATGGATGCTTATATCGCGATTCGCGGATCTCACAATATTACCGAAACCAGCGATGTGCCCGCCAAGAAGATGGGCACTGCGATGAAATACCTCAGAAAGGTTTTAGATCACCGAGTAAAAAAAACGAAATGGTGTGTCCTGCGTTGGCCCCATCCCGCAATGGCGCAGCAGGCAGGAATGAGTACAGAAGCGTTTGAAAATTTTTACTTTGATGCCTGCTTACTTGACTACAAAAGCTACGTTCCCTCGATGAATGCCTTGAAGCGATTCATGGAGAAGGCTAATGATGTTCATATCATAGGGAATGAAACTGACCTTCGCTTTTCAATCGAGAAGATGTCGGCAATTGCTTGTGGGGGGCAGAATAATATCCCAGATGGTGAGGTTTTCACGGCCCCAATTAAGGACTCGGTAGAAGGGGTGATTTACTACAATACACCCACGATTTATCGCGGAATCAGTTTCGATGGTATTAGGCTAACTTTTGAGAATGGTAAAATCATCAAGGCTGAGGCTAATGGTGGTATGACCCGTGAATTGAACAAGATTCTCGATAGTGATCCGGGTGCCCGCTATATTGGTGAGTTTGCGATCGGTTTTCACCCAATAGTTCGCGAGCCCATGCGCGATATTCTCTTTGATGAAAAAATTGCGGGAAGCTTTCATTTCACGCCTGGTCAGGCATACGAGGAGGCTGATAATGGCAACCGCTCTACAGTGCATTGGGACATGGTGAATATTCAGCGTAAGGATTACGGAGGAGGGGAGATTTACTTTGATGGAAAGCTTTTCCGCAAAGACGGGCAATTTCTAGCAAAGAGTCTCGAGAAGCTAAACGGTTGATTCAACAGCTTGTTCTTTTGTTTATCTAAGCTTAGTAATCGCCATGAAGATTCTTACTCACCAGGACAAATCCTACCCTGCCTTCGTTAAAAAATTGTATCGCCGAGCGATCCCGAGCGATGCTGTTTCGGATACGGTGGCCGAAATTGTTTCCGAAGTGGAAAGGAAAGGAGATCGCGCTTTAATCGCTTTCGCGAAGAAATTTGATGGAGCGAGTCTCACCAAAAAGTCGTTGAAGGTGACTGGTAATGAATTAGAAAATGCGCGTAACTCGGTGAGCCGGGAAACGAAAGCTGCCATAAAATCTTCGTTGAAAAACATCCATGCTTTTGCGGCTAAGAGTCTTCGTAAGAACTGGAAAGCGAAGAATCCGCAAGGAGTAGAAGTGGGCGAGCGATTTGTGCCTTTTGACCGGGTGGGGGTTTATGTGCCGGGCGGTAAAGCTCCTCTGGTTTCGACCTCTCTAATGACTGCGGGATTTGCGCAAGCGGCAGGTGTGCCTGAAATTGTGGCGGCTACGCCACCAGGACGAGACGGTTCAATTAATCCTGACTTGTTATATGCGCTCGAAGCCGCAGGTGCGACCGAGATTTATAAAGCGGGGGGTGCTCATGGAATTACAGCACTTTCGCTCGGAACGAGATCGATAGCGCCGGTCGATAAGGTTTTTGGGCCTGGTAATAGCTTTGTGGTGGAAGCGAAGCGCCAGATGGTGGGCGCAGTTTCGATCGATCTTCTCCCTGGTCCGAGTGAGGTTTTAATTGCGTCTGATGCGACCGGGAATGCACGCTTCTTGGCATCGGATCTTTTGGCCCAAGCGGAGCACGGTCCCGATTCTGTCGTTGGAGTGGTCACACACTCCAAGAAGCTTTTTAAAGAAATTCAGCGTGAGCTGGAGATTCAGCTTAATGAAACTCCCCGTCGTGAGATCGCAACCAAGGCCCTGAAGAAGGCGGGTTTTCTTTTACTGACGAAATCAATGAGTGAATCAATTTCGATTGTAAATGATTGGGCGCCAGAGCACTTGATTTTGGTAGCAAAGAATGAAGACAAATGGCTTGAGCAAGTTCGAACAGCAGGTGCAATTTACGTTGGAAATTACTCAGCAGTAGCCGTTGGCGATTTCTTGGCTGGACCGAGTCATACCCTGCCTACCGAGGGGTCGGGACGTTCGTTTTCTGGTTTACGGGCCGATCAATTTCAGCGGCGAGCAAGCGTGGTTCGGATGGACCAAAAAGCGGTTCGGAAGTCACAGAAAGTGGTCGAACATTTCGCTAAAATGGAAGGTTTGCATGCCCACGGTCGATCTGTGACTTTAAGGGCTGAGAGTTGAAAAAACTCGAAAGGCAGAGATGGTTCAGAGTATTAATAAGGAAAGGGTAACGGTAGTTTTTTAAAGCGCAATGACTTGGTTTAATTGCCAGGTAAGGGGTGAGTGTCGAGTACACTCTTTGTGGACAACAAAGGGGCCGAGTTAGCCTTCAAGTTTGGCCACGATTTCTAGGTAGAGCCCCCCAATCTTCAAAACTCCCGGTATTGTAGTTTTTTCATCGGAAGAGAATTCAGATCGCGCAACTTTAAGAGTGATTGATCCATTCTTTTCTTCTACAAAATTTTGTTTTTGGTCGGAAGAGATTTGACCATCACTGGAAAAGAAATAGGCCTCTTTTAGTGGCCTCTTAAAATCACCTTGAAAGGTGAGGGTGATCATTTTTTTGTTCGGGCTGCTTTTGAAAATACTTTCGATGTTGTGTTTTTTTGAGGGAAGTTCGTTGATTGCTTTCGATAGGTGGGCCTTGGCGGACGCAACAGGTTTTGGCTTGTTGGTTACCGGAAGAGTGATCTCGAATGTTTCAAAGCCCGGGAAGCAGCCCTTGGCGCAGCACATCCATGCGGATTTTGCTTTAAATTTCACTTCTTTGGCCGTGATTTGATCCGGTGTCGTAATATCGACAACGAGTGTCACATCCCGCTCGTATCCATGGCAGGGGTGTTTTGACATAAAGGTGTTCTCAGGATAGGGCCAACGGATTTTGGAAGCGGTGAATCCTTCGGGGAGTGTCCATTCGATTGAAGTGGCCATACCCACAATTCCAGGGCTTTTCCAATAGGTGTGAAAACCGGGAAGGTGATGGATGTGCAGACCAAGCGTCAGGCTCTTTCCAGGGGCTACTCCAGCTGATCCCGAGATAAGTCCAATTTCAAGACCCGGACCGGTCAGTTGAGGGTCTACTTGCGCCGACGCAATATTTGCGAATAAAAAAAAGCAGACTGAGAAGGAAAGGATCTTCATCTTTACCTCACTATACGTGGTTCCATAACCTGTAATTTTCAGGAATGAGTTGCTATTTTGGAATCAGATAGGTTTTTCCAACCCGAATGACGTCGCTCCTGAGTCCATTTGCTTTTTTGATTTTTGTGACGGTTGTCCCATATTTCCGGGCTAAACCCCATAAAGTGTCTCCCTTTC
Source organism: uncultured Verrucomicrobiales bacterium (assembly GCA_949373085.1). GTDB lineage: Bacteria > Verrucomicrobiota > Verrucomicrobiia > Verrucomicrobiales > Akkermansiaceae > SW10. Next base: position 81,115 of record CASICJ010000006.1, on the reverse strand, counting down.
TGACTGAATGTCTGATTCTTTTGGGTTTAACCACCACGGGTTTAGGCTTTGGTCTAGCCGCGGGAGCAGGAGTCGGTTTGTAAACCGGTTTTGGAGTGCTCGCGATTCTAGGCGCGGGTTTGGGATCTCGGCTGCTTAATACTAAGCCAGGTTTTGGAGGGTTATCTGCCCAGGCTTCGATGTAGTTTCCATCTTCATCAAAAGGGCCCATTTCCGGATTATAAGTAGTTCTAGATTTAGAACAGCTGGCCATGCCAGCAATCACGAACAAGGAACAGGGGATGATGCAAATACGCAGGCTCATTGAGGCAGAAAGTCTTTTTGGAAATAGTTGCAATTTCAGGGAATTGCGATGATTGGAAAGCTAGCCTAAACGTGGGCCTTTGTCGATCGGTCATCTATAGAAAACGCAAAAAATTGATCCTAGTAGGGGTGATCTGATGAGTCCATGATTTCGGGCTGGAGCTGGAGGGGCTGTTTATCCAGGTGATGGGGTAATCATAGAAATCCAGTATTACTTTCATTTTAGCTTTCACGACGTGAACTCTGAGTTTATTGTGACCGTATCGGCAACTTGATTTGCCGGTGATTTTGGGAAGCCCGTAGCACGGGCAGGAAATTGATGGGGAATCCGGTGAAGTCGATCTCGACGTATTCCGGAGCGGTCCCGCCACTGTAAGTTCATTTCTCTAAAGATGTGAGCAAGCCAGATCGCCAGCCTGAAGTCTTTTGACAATAAGGAATCTGCGGAGTTCAGGTTCCCGTCTTGAAAACGTAAATGAACATAGAAAAATTCGTCCTTATTGGGCTGACGGGATCTTTTGGTGTGGGAATATCTTCCGGCCAAAAAATCGAAGAACTGGATCCATTAACAGTGCTTGCACGAAGGATTGAATCATCCAGTAATGAAAACGTTTCATCGGTGGGCATTATCACGGGCGATGAATTAATAAGGATGCAACGACATCGATTGCTGGAATCGCTTGATTTGATTCCGGGAACGCAGCTGCTTTCGACTGCCGGACTAATGGGAAATACCGGGTCAGTGATTATTCGTGGTCTTCCGAGCCGATACCAGCAGATCATGGTAGATGGAGTTCGGGTCTCCGATAATGCTAATCCTTTAGGGAATTTTCTCGGAAATGGACAGCTTGGGCAGATTACAAATATTGAAGTCTTGCGTGGGCCGCAAAGTGTTCTTTACGGAACGCGTGCTGGTGGGGGAGTAATCGGCTATGAAACTTCGGTGGGCAAGGGAGATCCCGAGCACCAGTTTTTTGCGGAGGGTGGCAGTTTCGAAACATTTCGTACGGCATTGAGCTCGCGCGGACAGCTTGAGGATTTCTCTTATGGGATCGAGGTGGGTTCCCAATTTTCTGGGAATGATACCTATGAGGCTCTCTCGCTTCATGATTATGATCAGGCTTCCATTAACTTGGCGCTTGAATGGCAGCTGGATCGTGACCTTCGCCTAAAGGTAAGTTATCGTGGGACTGACAACTTGCTCAAGACTCGTGCGTCTAACGTTTTTGGTGTTTCGAATTCGGAGATTGAAACTGAGACAGCCCTACTTTCAGCAAATCTTTCCTACCAGCCTAATCCCAGCTGGAAATCACTTCTGACCACGGGTGTTTACTACGAGAATTATCGGGGGGATTTTGATTCAAGTCTTTATGGAACAGACCAGGAAAGATGGACCATTAATTGGAGTAATGAGTTTGTGCTTAGCGAGGAGACGACGCTAGTTGGCGGACTTGAGAGTTCAATAAGCAGCTTCGAGAATTCAAGTGACCGGATCGTCAATGAAGAGATCGTTGGAGCTTATGCCAATTTGTATTATCGGCCGATTGAAGCACTTCTCCTGGAGGCAGGAGGAAGATATGATGATAATAATGAATTTGATGGTGATATCGCGTGGAATGTTGGGGCGGCATATACCCTCAATAAAATGGGGACCAGACTTCATGTCCGAGCAAGCGAAGCGTATCGTAATCCAAGTCGATTGGATTCTGAGTTCTTTCCTTCTATTTTTTCTAACCAGTTGGCGAATCCAGATCTTCAATCTGAGCAGATCCTCGGTTGGGAGTCGGGCGTTACCCACCAACTAGGTGATCACGAAATCTCCGCGACTTATTACCAACAGGAATTGGAGGATGCGATCGTTACGAGCTTTCCAGCTGCTGGAACATCCCAGCGCGTTAACCAGTCTGGGATATCATCAGTTAGTGGGCTGGAAATCTCAGCAAGCGGCAAGTTAGTTGTCCGATAGTTTGAGTTATCGCATGGCGTTCACCTCTCAAATTAATGAAGAGGTGATTGATCTTCCAAACCAGCTTGTTTCCTTCGATTTGAGCTACAATAAGGATAGCTGGATGGTCGGAGGAGGTATTTCTTATACAGGTGAAGCGGCCTATCTAGCTCCGGGGAATCAAAAAAACTGATTCTCGTTCACTGAGTAGAATCTACGGCCGCTATCAAATGGACGATTTCGCTTTCTCTTCATATCCGAATCGAGAACGTATTTGATCAGGACTACCAGTTGTTTCCTGATACTTTTGGAGAAGGGACTGGAATTGATGGGCCGGGGAGGGCGGTCTATGCAGGATTGACCTTCTCTTGGTAGATCTTCGGATTGAATTATTGAAAAAGGTGGGGGAGGTTTTCCCACGACCTCCCCTGCTTATTTTAAACAGCTATTTTTGTTTTGTGAATGCGACTTAGCGACGGTGAATTTTCGATGGGCGCCCAGAGACTCGGGGTAGAATCAGTAATATTAAATTTTAACGGATTTCGGTTCCTATTCCGGATTTGGTGAAAATCTCTAGCAGAAGAGTGTGAGGCATTCTTCCATCGATAAAGTGGACCTTTTCGACGCCGCTCTCCAAAGCTTCCAGGGCCGAAGTGATTTTTGGGATCATTCCGCCGGAGATCGTTCCGTTTGCCATGAGATTCCTTGCTTCGTCTCCAGTAACCGACTCGATGAGCGATGATTGGTCTGCCGGGTCGCTCAGGAGGCCGGGGACATCAGTGAGATAAACTAATTTGGCAGGCTTTAGGGCGCAGGCTAGGGCCGCGGCGGCAAGATCTGCATTGATGTTGTGCGTTTCGCCATTTTCCCTGTGTCGGCCAAGTGGGGAGACGACTGGGACAAGTCTGGAGGAAAGAGCATAAAGCACCTCTTCGGTAAGGCAGTGATGGACCTGCCCGACCCGACCGATATCGACTTCCTCTCCGAGATTCATCCTTTCCGGTGAGTTGGGTGGCTTGAAAAACCGAGGTGCCGTGTATCGAGGTTGCACGCCCTCCGAACTCATTGATGGTTTCAACGAGTTCTTGATTGATTTCACCGTGGAGCGTTTGGTCGACGATTTCAATGGCTTCGGGAGTCGTGATACGTAAACCGCCGACAAAATTTGCTTCTAGGCCAGACTTTTTCATCGCTGCAGAGATCGCTTTTCCACCGCCGTGGACAATAACCGGCTTAATTCCTGCAACCTCAAGGAAAACAATGTCACGCATCACCTCGCGAACCAAATCTGGGTTATCCATGGCAGAGCCCCCCATTTTGATTAGGAAAGTCTTTCCCCGGAAGCGCTGGAGATAAGGGCAGAGCCTTGATGAGGACGGAAGCTTTTTCAGCTGCGGTTGACATGTAAGACATCTTAAAGGCTTGGCGTCTGCTTGACCATCGCGAATGGGAGCTTATCACAGAGGCCGTGAAACGGCAGATTGCCCCTGAAATCCTCGATTCCCTCTCAGGAGACGATCCGGGAGCATTGAGGAGTCGTCGTGATCTTCGGCTCATCAACTTTCTCATGGGTAATGAACGATGGATTCTAAAGCAGAATCATTGTGGTGGCGTAATCGAACTTGGCGCGGGAGAGGGGCAAGTTAACCCGAAAAACTCGCGGCAGCGAGGGCAGGTGGTTGGATTAGATTTTCAAGAGCGACCGGATGATCTTGAGATCCCATGGCTGGCGGGGGATCTCTTTCAAAACCTTCCCGAGGTGGAAGGTGAAACCGTAGTCGCAAATCTTAGTCCTACATCATTTTAGAGATGATCAATTGGGCCAACTTGGAAAGTTGATTCGAGAGCGTCGTTCCTTGATCGCAGTTGAGCCATGGCGCAGCCGGATCTCGCTTGCCGAAGGTTATGTACTTTGGCCATTGATCAACCGTATCACCAAACACGATATGATGGTAAGTATTCGGGCGGGATTCCGAAATGGAGAATTGCGCAAACTTTTGGATTTGGGAGATGAGTGGGAATGGAAAGAAGAGGTCTCATTGCTAGGGGGGGTTCGTGTGCTAGCGTGGCGAAGATGAAGGTAATCGAAATTGCGGGGGGGGGGCTTACCGGGCTCTCTCTAGGTATTGCTTTGAGAGAGCGAGGGTGTTCCGGTCACTCGTTCGTGAGGCGAGTAGCTATCCCCGTCATCGGGTTTGTGGTGAATTCATTAATGGGGTAACTGAAGATACTCTCAAGACATCTTGGGATCTACGATATTTTCCACGATGCGCTTCGTCACCATTCTACCCGTTGGTGGATGGGGCCGAAACAGATTTTAGAAGCCCGGCTCACCCGCCCGGCTTTGGGGATGTCTCGTTGGGAAATGGATGAACGATTGCGAATTCGGTTCGAAAGTATTGGCGGGAGGTTGCTTACAAAAGATCGTGTTCAGCCCGAACTCAGAGAAGGTTTGGTGTGGGCTGCTGGCCGTCGCCTCGAAAAGGAAAGCCAACTTCTTGGGCTCAAAGCTCATTTTGAAGGCGTTGATCTCAAGGGCTTCCTAGAAATGCATATCGGAGTGGGAGCTTATGTGGGGCTCACCCCGATCACATCGGATGGGAGCAAGGTCAATGTTTGCGGGCTTTTTAAAAAAGGGCCAAGGGCCAAGGGTGTGAATCCAATCGTGGATGCTCTGCGAAACTGCGGTCTCGGTGCTCTTGCTGATAGGCTTGAGGGCGCCCAGATGGATCCCGTTTCGCTCACCGGCATTAGTGGTTTCCAATTAGGCGGGCAGCGGGTGCGAGACCGTTTCTGCTCGCTGGGAGATGCCGAGCGAATGATACCCTCCATTCACCGGAAATGGGATGTCAATGGCGTTTGAATCGGCGGAGTGCGCGTTACCGCACCTCTTGAACTATTGCGAGGGTGTCGAGACATGGGGAAAGGTGACCGAGGACGTGAGAGATTCACTCGATCATCGATTTCAGAAGAGGGTCAGGCTTGCGCTCCAACTCCACCGATGTCTCACGCATGAGGTGGGGCGAAAGAGTTTTGAGCTCGGCCGCTGTCGCAGGCGTCCTGCCATTCGGTTGGCTGCACCGGAGACTCTCCTAAGACTACTTTCCGGTAAAAAGGTAGCTGTGGTAGAGCAGGAATTCGGCGAGGAGAAATTTAGATTTTGCCTTTAGCGACTTGAATTTTGAAGAAGTGGTTGCCGAAACATAAACTGTAAGGTCTAAGTCATTTGCCATGCGGCGTGCTCTTTTGAGATGCCAGGGATCACTGACAAGAAGAGCGGAATCCCACTGTTCCGAATTCATGATTATTTTAGCTTCACGTAAGTTGTCGATAGTGTTGCTCGATTCTTTTTCAACACGAAGAGCGGTTTTGGGAATTCCCATTCGAATACAATAATCTGAACCGACCTCGGACTCGGCATGCTTGGCTCCTTTGCCATATCCTCCAGTAAGAATGATGAATTTAGACTTTCCATTTTTATAGAGTTCAATGGCATGGTTGAGTCGCTCTGTGAGGACGGGTGAGGGTTTGTCATGCCAGGCTGCTGCTCCTAGTACAATAATACAATCGGTGTTGCGGTCACGGCTGAGATATCCAACACGATGAATATCCCAAAGCTGTGCTCCAATGTAAGCGAATACCAAAAGGAATATCGTGAGAATGATGTAGCGTCGTCGTCGAGACATTATGGCCTTTTAACAAATTTCCGATTTAAGTTCCTTTACTGTCATCAGGATTCAAGCTGCGATTTATAATATGTCAAAAAGACTTCGTTATTCTGATGGGTCGTTATCTTAGACAGTTCGTAGTGTCGTGATGAGGGAAGGAAATCTCCAGAGATTCCCGTAATGGTAGGAGCATTTTGCCCTCCCAAAAAAGTGTGTGGCGCCCAAGTCAAATTGATTTCGTCAATCAAATCAAGTTCAAAGAGTTGTCTTGCCAGACTACCTCCTCCTTCACAAAGAAGGGTAGTAATATCGGGGTTATTTCTAAGTTTTTTTAAGAAGCCGTTTAGATTAGTCCGGTGAATCGTCGCTGGAAGCTTAGGTATTACGGCATCACTCGAAATAATGAGGTGGCGAGGCCCTCCTTCGGTATGGAAGAAGGGATGGCTGATATCAAATTTTCCTTCTTCGGAAATAATACAGCGCCACGGGGTGCTACCTTCGGTTGTCATCGTCATTTGGTCAGCTTCCAAGGTAGCTCGTCCAACAAGAATGGCGTCTGCCTGCTTTCTGATTTCAAGTAGTCGTTCAAGATCTGCTTTTGAAGTGAAGTGGGCTGGAGAATTTCCGGTCGTGGAAATTTTTCCGTCGGCGGAAATGGCAAGATTAAGAATGACTCGTAACTTTGGCTGGAATGGTAAGATGACTTTTAATGTTTCCCAACATGCTCTGACGTTATGAACGCGGAAAATATGAGCTCCCTTGAGAATACCTTGGGTAAGAAGTGCGACTGTGCCTGGATCCCTTTCACACGGATCGGGAAGATCAAGGACATCGTCGATGACCGTCTTGCGTGAAATAGGAAGAAGGACTGGACACCCGAGATCTTTGATCTTTTTGAGCTCGCGAAGAACGAGTAGATTATCGTCTTTTTGCTTTGCGAAATCTAGCCCTGGATCGATCACAATTTGGGTCGATTTTAAGCCGGCTGATTTAGCTGTTCCTATCTTTTCCTCAAAAAACTGGACCATTGAATTTATGAGATCACGCCAACGTTTGTGAGTGTGGGATACCTTGGGCTGACCCACAGAATGCATGATGAGAAGGGGAACACGATGCTGTGCGCAAAGTCTCGCATTTCGGTCATCTTGGAGAGCCGACATATCGTTGAGTAGATCGATTTTGGGCCCAAGAATCTGTTCCACTACCTCGGGTCTCCAGGTATTCACCGAAAGAAGAGCGGGTGAGATCTGTTCGTCGTCTACGGCTTTCGTTTCGTCACGAACTCGCTCCCAACCATCAAGGAAAGATCTCAGGCGTCGAATTTCTTCTTCGACCGAAATGGCCTCGCGGTTGGTGCGGGCGGATTCGGCTCCAATATCGATAATGTCTGCACCCTCCTGGATCTGTTTACTTGCTTGTTCGAGAGCTTTTTCCGGATCGAGGGTGCCATCCCCTGAGAACGAGTCGTCGTTGATATTGACGATCCCCATCAGGAGAGGGCGGCGAGGAAATGAGATCTTGCGGGTTGGCGTTTCGAGAATCATGGCGCGGTTAGAGCCTGGCCGTTATTCTTCGGCGTGAGCGAGGTGAGGAAAGGAGCTGCTGTCAGGGCCCAGGTTTCGGGTATGGGGAAGTTTTCAGCTTCTTTACCCATACATTTACGCAACATATCAGTTGCGATGATGCCTGGATTTAATGCGACTGCAGCCATTCCTTGAGGTAATTCTTGGGAGAGCGATTGGGTGAGCCCTTCGATTGCCCATTTACTCGCACAATAAGGGGCGACTTCCGGGGAGGTGGACCTACCCCAGCCCGATGAGAGATTGACGATAATACCTGTTCCTTCGGCTAGCATGACTGGTATGGCATGGCGAATGATATTAGCGGTGCCGTTGATGTTCACGGCCGTGAGTTGGTCGAAATCTTGAGGAGAGATTTCCCAAAGGGGAGCGGGTGCATTGATAATGGCTGCGTTATTAATGACTAGGTCAGGAGCTCCGGCAGCTTTAACAGCTTTTTCGCAAAAATTGGAAACCATGAGGTTGCTTGCGACATCACAGGGAATGAAGTGGCCTTCAGGAAACTTATTTTTGAGATGTTCGAGTGCAATTTCGTTACGTCCGCAACCGACTAGAGTATGGCCCGCCTGAAGGAACTCAGGCACAAGAGCCCGACCCAATCCCGAGGTGCATCCTGTTAGCCAGATTGTCATTACCAGACACCTTATGATTGTTTACAGGGAATGACAATCGTGCTGGCCACACTTCTTTGGGGGCCAAGCGGTTGGTGTGAATCACGGAAAATGAACCGATGAGAAATCAGCGAAAATCCTCTTACTACGGGGATCCTGGCTTGTCGCTCTCTCCTTGGGTGACTTTGTGAGGCGTCCGCTCCCACCCTTTTATCAGAAAAATGGGCGCTCCGCATTCCGATCCGAAAGACCGGTTCAGAAGAGTTCATCATAAGAAGGAGTCGCCCCCCCATTGGCTATGTCTATATCGGTGTTTTTGACTGATGAAAGGGGGGTGACGAGTGGAGCGGAGAGGGGAAATTTCCGCTCAAAAATTCCAGGCGTTGTTTCGTTGGCGCTGGCGTAGGCATCTTTCACCATCTCGAGTTTGGCATCGAGGTTGTCGACGTAGTGGAGTGCATAAGCTTCCGGAGTGCGTGGCAGGGTAGGAGAACCAAAATCATACTGACCGTGATGGGACGCGATCAAGTGTAGTAGGTGCAGTCGGACATCTTCGTTTGCAGGTTCGATTTCACGCCAGTTTTCAAGGGGGAGGTCGCGCCAGAGCTTATTGACTAGCTCAAGCCCAAGAGGAATGTGGCCTAGCATCTCACCGTGTATGAGATGGAGCTGACTGAAGCCGGCTTCAGGGTAGGTGTTTTCCCAGAGCTTACCGCAATCATGGAAAAGCACCCCGGAGATCATAAGGTCGCTGTTGAGATCAGGGTAAACCCCGCAAATGGCGTTGGCGCTGCGCATCATCTGGGCCACGTGTTCAACTAAACCTCCTCGCCTAGCGTGGTGGTTTTTGCGAGCGGCGGCAGTACGTCGGAAACGATCTTCAAATTGTTCTACGAATTGAGAGCAAAGGGTCTTAAGGCGTGGGTCGGATATTTTGGAGAGGAATGCCAAAATATCAGCCCAATCGGAATTTTGTTTCTCGCGGGTCGCGGTATCTCCAGCGAGGAAGTCGATTTTTTCGTCCTTGGTGAGAACTCGGAATTTCCATCCCTTGCCGTCGACTCCGTATTTATTTTGAGTCCATTGGCCGGAGAATTGAAGAAGAGTTTCAGGAATCGTTTCAGCCGCAGAATGGAATTGCGGATGATTATTCCAAATTTTCAAAGTGATGACGCCGGTGGCATCGGCAAGGTCCCACTCTAAATAGGGCTTCCCGCCCTTTGTTTCTTTCTCGGAACACTTTTGGACTTGAGCAAAAAAAGAACCATCGAGTGGGATCTCGCTGGTGGTTGCAAGTAGTTCGCTGATTGACATGGCTCAACAAAGCCGAATCATGTCCTTCATAGATTGAATCCAAAGGAAAAAAAGCCCCTTCGTAGAATACTGGAAGTGCCCATCACCAGTCATTTTGATGAGCCCGCAATCGAGATTATGATCAATCTGCCGCTTCATTTCTGCCTCAACTTGATCTAAGACCTCCTCCGGGTCAGGCATGAGGAGCTCTTTCGAAGGAATTTTCAGCTTATTGAGATGCCTTTGGTGATCCGTGTAGATTGACTCGAAGCAATTGCGTTCGCAGGGAAGATGGTCCCAGTGAACTTCCGGGGTGTGCTTGAGGGTAGGTGAAAATGGATAGTTGGTCGTATGCACGGTGCGACCGTCTGGAGCACGAGCTGATATGGTCACGAAGGCAAATGCCACTTGGTCGTGTTCGCAAAGGCAAACTGCTGCAATAGCTTTGGCCTCAGGATTCCAAAAGAAGCGAAAATACTGCTGCATACCTGCCCAATCCCAACCGCTGTCGGTAACATGATCGAACTCTGCTTTCTCAATCTCGTGGATTAAGCGTGAGGCATTTGGAAAGTGGTCCTCGGAAGGAGGAGTCCGTAACTTGAGACGATTTTTAACCGGCAGGCGCATCAGCCGAATCCGTGTGAGTAAGTTAACCCATGGGAGAAGAAACCAAAGAGCTGCTCCGAGTAGTCCGGCGGCAATACTACCGAAAGCCAGCCAGAAGGTAAGAAAAGATGCAAGTAAGAAGGTTAAGGCACCAAGCTTCCGTAAAATTGGAGTCCTACACGAGCGCAAGGCAATGCCGATAATCACACAGGCCAAGACGATTAGGAAATTTTGCATTCTATTAGGGTATTATCGATAAACTATTCCGATCTCCCACCATTGAACAGTTTTAGAATATTACCAGCGGTTTCGTCGCTTCTCTTGCGAAAATTTTCACTATTTCCTATGTTCTTGCCATGGCAATCGAACCTTTTCACGAAATTTGGCCTAAAATCCCTGCATCTGCCTTCGTCGCAGCAAGCGCTGACCTCGTCGGTAGGGTCTCACTAGGTGAGGAATCCAGCATTTGGTATAATACGACACTCAGGGGAGATATTAACGAAATCGTGATTGGGCCGCGCAGTAATGTTCAGGATAATGCCGTGATCCATCTTGCCGATGACTTTGGATGTTATGTTGGAGAATTGGTTACCGTGGGGCATTCAGCGATCTTGCATGCTTGCCAAGTAAAGGACGAAGTTCTCGTGGGGATGGGGGCCTGCGTTCTCGATGGAGCGGTGGTTGGGCCACGTTCCATTATTGGTGCAAATGCCCTAGTTACAGGAGGAACGATTATTCCCGAAGGATCACTTGTGCTGGGGAGTCCGGCTAGAGTGGTCAAGACGCTCGATCTTAAAGATCAGCAGAACATCAAAAGTTGGGCAGAGAAATACGTTCGCAATTCTCGTATTTTCAAAGAGCGGGATTTTGAGACGAAATAGCGTTTATTCCGCTCATTAAGCCTCCCTGATACAATTAATCACCATGGATTATGGAAAGGGTCGGAATTAAGGTTAACTCTTTCCTTGGTGCCATCGGAAAAGTGCCATTTAACTACGATCCTGAGATATGAAAATTTCACCAGAATCCTGAGAGTATTTTTTCATAGCCGGCTTAGGCATTTTTCGCGAAGAAAGTAAGAATGAGGCACCAAAGGGCTAGGATAATATTCATTAGGGGGAGTTGAAGTGGGAGGGGGAAAAGGTAGATGAGCGATACTGCCGGAATCCAAACAACCCAGTTTGCAATCATGAGTGGAATGACACGATCAAAAAACGGTTTTTGCTTTAAGGCAGCTCTAAATTCCTTCACGGACCCGTCTTTTTCGATAATCAGGTATCCTAAGACCAATTGCCAGACCGCGAAGAAAGGCACCCAGACAAATTCATCGACTAGGGTCTTTTTTAGAATCGTCTGGAAATTGATTTCGTTGCCAAAGAGCCCCGCCTGAATCCGATAAAGCCAGTCGACCTGCCATCCGTGGAATCCCCAAAAAAGAAGGAGCCATGGCACATGACGAAAAGGCTGTTTCTTGCCGCCTTTTAAAAACAAAGTTTGCACCAGCCATGGAATAACGCTGCCGAAAAGCGCTGTCGAAAAGATGGCGAACCAGGGTGAATATCTTAGTTTGAAATCTCCAAGTTGATCGAGAATCTCTGCGACCGTATCGATTTGATAGTAGGAAATCACTAGACCTAATCCGACCATCCAGAGCACCGAGCCGGGTAGAAGATTTGATTTTGCTCCGCCCCAACCCAATCGGACGACTTCGCGTAGATGATCTCGCACAGCTCACTCATAAAGTGCTGGACTCCAAAATTCTGTAAAAAAATGCCGGTGTGCGATAGCTTAAACCTATGAATCAGTCGCTTGATGATCTCCTTGACAGCATGCCCGATGAAAATGCGCCCAAGGAAGAGATTAACGCCTTTGTCGAGCAGGTTTTATCCACTCCTGGAGGAGAAGATTTGATTAGAGATTTCGCTGGAAAGATCACGGATGGAGGAGCCCTCGATACCATGCTCAAGGAGGAGGAGGCAAAGCTCGGAAATCTTAAGCTGGAAAGTCCTGCTCGTTTAATTTTTAGGATTGAATTACCTCAGACCAAACCGTTGCTTTGGCGCCGTTTTAGCCTCCCCTCCGACTGTACCTATTTTCATCTTCATTGCGCCATTCAGGATTCTTTTGGATGGCAGGATTCGCATCTCCACCGCTTTGAGATCTGGGAGAATGGTCGTCGGGAATTGACTTTTAGCCTTGGTCGTGAAGACGAATCCCTCGACGATGATTACTGCGAAATCGAAAATGGGATTCTTGATCTTTTCCGTGAGAACATTTTTGAGTTTACCTACCTTTATGATTTTGAAGAAAAATGGCGTCACCGGGTAATCATAGAAGATCTTGTGGAGGCTGGAATAAAAGGCACTTCGAAAAAAACGACTGCTCACCTTCACTGTGGTGAAGGGCACGGGCCACCGGAAGGCTGCGGAGGGATTCGTGGTTTCGCCGAATTCTTGGAAGGGAGGCATCCGATGTGCGAACACTTTGATGCGGCGATCCTGGAGAAATTTAAAACAGAGCAGCCTGATGTCTCCAAAATCGTCTTGCGTGACCCGGCCGAGGTATTGCGCCGGAAATAAGGTTGTTCTTCTGCTTTGAAGGAAGTTGGTAAATCTATTCAATAAAAGATTATAAACGCGCCAGAGTAATCCTGATAGATGCGATGATTTTGATTCGTTTTGACTTAGGTGAAGGGTATTTTCCTTATTTTTACGGTCTTCTTTTCGATTTGTAGTTTCTCGGTCGCGGAGGAGAAATTTTTGCCGGAGCTTTATGCCTTCTTCAACGGAACGCCGAGGGTTCCTTTTGAAAAAGAGGCTGAGTTCTTTAAAAAAACTGGTTACGCGGGAATCAGTCAGGTCTATGCCGATGGGACGGGAAAGAAGCTTGAAGAGCGGTTTGCGGCATATGAAAAATGGGGAGTTCGGGTTCTCAGTGTTTATCTATCTGCTACCAAAGATCCTATCAAAGAGGAGGCGGTCAAGGGGCTGGCCAATCGGGGCGGGATGATTGAGCTGACTGTAAAGACGATTACTCCGGAGGTGGTTGAATCGATTCGGCGAACTGCGATGATGGCAGAGCGTTTGAAGATCAAAGTGGCTCTTTATCCCCATGCCGGAAACGCGGTTGCGACGATGCCAGAGGCTATGAGCTTAATTGAAAGGGTTGATCATCCAAACCTGGGTGTGATGTTTAATTTGTGTCATTTTTTAAAAAATGAGAAAGCTAAGGATCTTGAGAAAGTTTTGACCTTAGTATCTGACCGCCTGTTTGCGGTGAGCACTTGCGGGGCCGATATAGACGGAAAGAGCTGGGGCCGGTTAATTCAGACTCTTGATCAGGGCGACTTTCCGCAAATCCGTCTTTTAAAGGCTCTCAGGAAGATGAAGTTTAAAGGTCCGGTGGGACTTCAGTGTTATGCCATCAAAGGTGATCCGCGAGTCAATCTCACGGCTTCGATGAAAGCGTGGCGAAAGTTGCTAGACGAGCTTAATGAGGATGACTAGCACGTTTCGCCAGTCTAAGTGTTAGTGGTTCCTGGTTTGCTAAGGGAGTGAGTTGATTATTGTTTGAGTTGTGGCCAACTCGATGACAGTAGATGATTTCACCTTCTCGCCTGACAGTGAGATGCTATCTGGTGATCCGCTGGAGAGTCATCCGCTTTGTGCTGGAGTGGCGGCGGCGGTGGTTTGGCCCCAAAAGCCGTGGCGGGACCGGATGCTTGGGAAGGCGGGAGATTTTTTGCTGATTGAGACGGTGCCGGCGATGATTCGCAAAAGACTGGGGCTTGAGTCGAAGTCGGATGAAAATTTTGGAGAAAGTGGCGCCAGTGGCATTTCGGACACTACCAAAGTGGTTAATGTATCATCCCGAAAGTTATCGTGCTGAGAAAAGCATGGAAGATCAGCCACTAAAGCAGTGCCCATTTCAAGCGGTGCTTTTAATTTTTTACAGCAGGCTCAATGCCTACTGATTTCCTTAGGCGCTCATCGCTTCCAAAGGTGGCGCAAAGGTGGTGAGTGGAATGCCTTGGACGGCTGTTTTATATTCTTCCATCGTGGGAGTCCTTCCTAGAATGGCAGAAAGCACAACAACCGGTGTAGAAGATAGGAGTGATTCTCCTTTCTTGCGATCCGAGTCTTCTACGACACGGCCTTGGAAAAGGCGTGTTGAGGTCGCCATGACAGTGTCACCTTTTTCTGCCTTTTCTTGGTTACCCATGCAGAGGTTACAGCCTGGGCGTTCGAGATACATCATATTCTCGTATTCAATACGGGCGGCACCTTTCGGAGCATTGTCGTCGAACTCAAATCCGGAGTACTTTTGAAGCATGTCCCAGTCTCCTTCGGCCTTAAGTTCATCTATAATATTATAAGTCGGAGCAGTGACGACTAGAGGAGCTTTGAATTTCACTTCGCCTTGGCTTTCTTCGAGATTTTTCAGCATCCTCGAAACGATTTTGAGATCGCCTTTGTGCACCATGCAGGATCCGACGAAGCCAAGGTCGATGTCCTTATTCCCCTCGTAGTAGGAAAGCTCTCTGATGACGTCGTGAGTGTAACGCTTTGAGATATCTTCGTTGTGAACGTCGGGATCAGCGATCATAGGCTCGTCGATGATATTGAGGTCAACAACCATCTCGGCGTGATAACTAGCGTTGAGATCTGGGGTGAGCGGGGGGGCCTCTCCGGAGCGGATACCACCAATGCGCTTATTGGCGATTTCAATCAGGCCCTCAAGAACTTCTGTTTGGTTATCCATGCCCTTGTCGATCATGATCTGAATACGGGATTTGGCGATTTCAAGTGACTCGATGAGTGTGTCGGGCTGTGAAATACAGATGGAGGCTTTGGCTTTCATTTCAGCGGTCCAGTCGGTAAATGTGAAGGCCTGGTCAGCGAGAAGGGAGCCGAGGTGAACTTCGATGATACGACCCTGGAAAACGTTGTCTCCCCCAAATTTATCAAGCATCTGTGACTGTGTGGCATGAACAACGTCTCGGAAATCCATGTGCCTTTTGAGAGCGCCTTTGAATGTGACCTTTACTGATTCTGGAATTGGCATGGATGCTTCTCCGGTGGCGAGGGCGAGGGCGACAGTGCCGGAGTCAGCTCCGAAAGCGACGCCTTTGGACATTCGGGTGTGAGAGTCGCCACCGATGATGATAGACCAGTCGTCCACGGTGAGATCATTGAGGACTTTATGAATGACGTCCGTCATAGGATGATATTTTTCCTTCGGGTCGCGACCAGTGATGAGGCCAAAGTTATTCATGAATGTCATGAGCTTTGGAATGTTCACCTGAGCCTTTTTATCCCAAACAGAAGCAGTGTGACAGCCGGACTGGTAGGCTCCATCGACGACTGGTGAAATTGTGGTGGCAGCCATAGCTTCGAGCTCTTGCATCGTCATGAGCCCAGTGGTGTCTTGTGAACCAACAATATTGACTTTGACTCGGAGGTCAGATCCAGCATGCAGGGTCACACCAGGAGTCGTGCCGACAGCGTTTTTATTGAAGATTTTTTCCACCGCTGTGAGGCCTTGACCCTCGAGTGAAATTTCCTTGGATGGAGAGAAGACGATGGGTGCTTCGACGCCGAGAGTTTTAGCAGCGAAGGTTTGGAGCTTTTTGCCAAAGACGATGGCGTAGGAGCCACCGGCTTTCATAAACTCCATTTTCTGTGGTGTGAGAGCCTTTGAGATATCGATGAGTTCTGTTTCACCTTGGTAAAGCTTCTTCTCTTTGATGTTTATGGTGAGGACATTTCCAGTGTCAACCGAGTAGGTCTTCTCAAGGATGGGCTCGCCTTCGTCATCGAGGATGGTGTTACCGTCTCCGTCTTTCTTTTTGACCCAATTCTGGAGATCGAGACCGATGCCTCCCGTGACGTCAACGGTGGTGAGGAAGATGGGTGAAATGCCATTCGTTCCCGCGACGATTGGGGCGAAGTTGACGAAGGGAACGTATTTGCTTGCTTGCTTGCCAGTCCAGAGGGCGACGTTGTTCACGCCGGACATGCGGGAGGACCCAACACCCATCGTGCCTCTCTCAGCAATGAGCATGACGCTTTTGTCTGGGTGAAGACGTTTAAGGGATTCAATTTCCTGCTGGGCCTCGGGCGAGATTAGGCATTTTCCGTGGAGCTCCCGATCAGAGCGGGAGTGAGCTTGGTTGCCGGGTGAGAGTAGGTCGGTGGAGATATCTCCAGTGCCAGCGACGTAAGTGACGACCTGGATTTCCTCTCGAATATCTGGAAGTTTAGTGAAGAACTCGGCTTTGGCGTAGCTTTCAAGAAGGTCTTTGGCGACTGTGCTGCCGGCTTTGTAAGCGACGGCGAGCTGATCCATATCAGCGTCGTATAGGAAGACCTGTGTCTTGAGGACCTTGGCAGCTTCGGCGGCGATTTCAGCATCGTCGCCAAGAGTCAAATTTAGGAGTATTTCCATTGATTGGCCACCCTTCATGTGGGAAAGGAGCTCGAAAGCGAAGGAGCGGGTGACTTCGGGAACAAGTTCTTTTCCGAGAATAATTTGCTCTAGGAAGTTTGCTTTCTCAACTGCTGCAGAGGTGGTGCCAGGGAGAGTGTTGTAGATGAGAAAGTTGAGAGAATCTTCTCGGTGCTGGTGGGAAGGATCCTGGATTTGCTCGATGATTTCGGCGAGAAGCTGGCCCCCATCAATGGGTTTTGGGTGCAGGCCACTCTCTTTGCGTTCTGCGATTTCCTGAAGGTATTCTTGGTAGAGGCTCATTTTCTAGGCGATTGATTGAAGCTGTAAGGGATCTTTGCTGGTAGCGAATGCCCTAAACACCACCCGCTAAGTTAATTCTAGGTTGGAATCAGGGGAAGGTGAACCGCGAAAATAGCGAAATAGAGAATTTTTCAGGGTTTAGCTCTTACTTTTTCTTTTAGCCATTAAAAGATTCTTAAATTCAGCAAGTAGAATCAGGGTTGAGCTTGTTTTCTTGGGTGCCCCGCTCTTTTCCTTAATCGGCAGACGGAACTGACTCGTTTTCCAGCAAATGCATTGGATTACTCCAGACATTTTGGTCTATGTAGAAGTGTATGGTCTAAATCTGGTAGATTGATGAGATTTAGGTCGATGGCTCTAGACGCAAAAAAGCCGGAGCTTCATGGGAAGCGCCGGACTTTCGTCGGAATTGTTTTATTACCTACTTGAAGCGGTAGAATCCGTCGGGATTATGCATTAGATAAAGATCTTTGGGATTACGTCGCGGGAGAATCATGTAGTGATTTCCATTATCGTCGATTGCCGGAGTCAGACCATTTTCGATTGCGGCGCTGCGGGTTGTGGTTGGGGCAGTGCTTTTTGCGTCGGGGTTCTTAAGAAGGGCGGTTTCGTGAATGCGGTTCACCACATGGTCGGCCCACTTTATTTTTACGGCATCGTCGCCAAACTCAGTCCAGTCACCTGTGACAGTTTTTTTATACATCATTTCGATAAATTCGTCGGAGGTAATACCCATTTTTTCAGCAATGGGATCAGCAAGCCGGGCCCACCATTTTTTAAGGTCTTCAACATTCTCTTTTTGTTCGGTGAGGTTCATGCTGGAGAACATGAAGCTTTGGCTGATTTGGTGATGAAGAATAATAGCATTTGGGTAAACGAATGATTGTTCGGCTAGGGTAGTAATAGTAGCTGCCATGGAGGCCGCGAAAGATTTCACGACAACGTAAATTGGTGCTTCCGATCCTTCCATAGCTTTGAGGATGCGATACCCAGCCATAACGGAACCACCTGGGGAGTCATCAATAACGATGAAGATAGGCTTCTTTGGGTCTTTATTGTTGAAGTAATTGATACGAGTTGTCACGCGGTCGGCGAGAGAGCTAGTAACGGGTCCGTTAAAGGGAATACGACGGTCGGAAATGACAAGAGTGCCGTTTTTCTTCAGGGGGTTTTCAAGATAGATGGGTTCGGCATTGGCGTAGTTATCCCGCTTCTTTTGAGTCTCAATTTCGCTAATCTCCGCCATGAGCCCGGAAGTTTTCATGGAAGAGTCAGCTTGAAATACTTTCAGTTCGGCTGCTAATTTTTCTGCTTCGAGTTTGGCGAGAGTAGTTTCACGGGTTAACTCATCTTTTTCGGCCGTAAATTTGGCGATGTGATCCTTCTGGTTTGAGCTTTGAGTCGCAGCAGCGTGGGCCATTGTTTCGCTTAAAAGTTCTTTCTCAAGTTTGAGCCGAGCAATCTCCGCGCGAAGTTCGTTTGTGTCGTTCTTCGATTTCGCTTCAGCGTAGGCGTTGAGAATCGAGAGACGCTCAGTTTCAGACTTTGCTTTAGCGATTTGTTCGGCTTCCTTAATTTTTGGGGCTGGCTTTTGTTCTTTAGTCTTTTCGATTTGAACCGGAGGTTTTGGATCAGGCTTCGCTTTGGGCCCCTTCTTTTTAGGGCTCTTCGCGACCTTATCTTTTTTCTGCTCCTTTTTGTTGCTAGTCTTACTTTCTTTTTTAGGGGGGGTAGCAGGCTCGGCAGGCTCGGCAGGCTCGGCAGGCTCGGCAGGCTTAGGAGGTTCGACGGGGTTAGCGGTTTCGACGGGCTTAGCGGTTTCGACGTCTTGAGCGGGGTTAGCGGTCTTGCTGGCACTAGCTGCGAGTGTGAGCGTAGCTGCCAAAATTAAACTGATGCTTTTCACGTGGGAATAACGACACCGGCAGGCCGGATTATCAATCTTTTTCGATGAATCAGGCAGATTTCAAGGCGTCTCGTTTAGCTTTTTGGCGACGGCTCATTAAAATGAAGAAAAGGATCATTGTCAGGATAAAAATGACGGCGCCAAGTGCAACCAGATGTTTGGCTTTTGTGGCCATTTCATCGGACTCTTCCTTCACGCTGGGTGGTTCTGAGTCAGGGGAGTATAAAAAGACGAGTGATTCACTACGCAATTCAACGGAGGTGAGCTTGCGCAGAGTCTTAAGGAGCTCCGGAATATTTTCTGGATCATCTTCGGCTTTTTGTTCGAGTTCTCCGGAAATCAAGAAACGTGAAATTCCGGAGAGGAGTTCTTCGGGAAGTTCACCTTTGCTCGGAGTGATTTCTGAGACGTTGAGAATTAGTTTTCCGTCGGTGAGGAGGGGGGTCCCAGTAAAAGTTCCGTTGAGGTTGTTTTCCCGCGATTCGATTTTGAGGGAACTACGAACGAAGCTGGGAAGCTTGGCGGTGGAATTGAAGGGTAGGTGAATGGTTCCGCTGATGTCGGTGTCGGTAATTTTTTCAAAGTGAAATTGGCCCCGATAGCTTTCTAGAAGCTCGAAGTGTGCGATGGCAAGATTGAGATCTCGCGCGGAAAGCGAAAGTTGGGTGGCACGATCATTGTTGACCTCGTGGTCGAAATGGCGGAGGCGATTGACGAGTGAGTTAAATTCCGTCTCGTGAGCCTTTGGATTGGTGATGGGAGCAGGATTGGCTATCTCTTCGGTAAAAGTTTTATAGGCGTTCGTTTGTTTTTTGAGGAAATATGCTGCAGAACTAATGAGGACAAGGACGACCAAAGCCATGACGATAAGGATGAGGCAGCCCGCAAATGGCGAGCGTGGGACATCTTTCGGAGCTTGATCTGAAATGGGCACGGGGGGGTTTGACATTTTGGCGAGCTGAGATCAATGGATTTGAGATTTCGAAATAGGAAACTATGCTGTCGAAATGGAAAGCGGGCGGGGAAATATCATTCGGCTCACGAAGTTGACTGACACCAGCTTGATTGTGCATTGGATAAGCGAAGAGGCCGGTTTAATCAAAACGGTTGCGAGAGGCGCGCGCCGGGCAAAAAGTTCTTTCGCTGGCAGGCTCGATCTTTTTGTAGAAGCAGATTTCGAGTGGGGAAGGAGCAAAAAGGGGGGATTACACCATCTAAAGGAGGTTTCAGTGGTGGATTTTCGAGAAGGGCTAAGGTCTAGTTATCGGGATGCCTTGTTGGCAGGATACTTTGGACAGTTGCTGGAATTGGTATTAGAGCTAGATCACCCGGAGCCGGGAATGTGTGATCTTTTGAGACGCGGTCTGGAGCATTTGGACGCAAATGGTGCAAGCCGTCGGGCAATGTTTCACTTTGAGCGGGAAGTGGCGCGGATGTTGGGGCTGGGGAACGGAGCTCACCTCGTTATTTTAAAAGTTTACGGCAAGCTTCCCAATACTAGAAATCATTGTCTGGAACTTCTTGGACAAAAGTGAGAGAAGCCTTCGCCAGCTCGTTTTTTCGATTTCACATCATGCCGACTATTTTTAAATCTTGTCTTCCAAAGCTAGAAAAGCTGCTTGGCAAATTGCTTGTGGATGCTTCGCCAGATGATCTCCGAGATTTGGCTGATGATCTTGTAAAGAAGGCTAGGGCGGAACTGGAGACGGATCTCTTGTCAAAACAGGATTTGGTTGAGGGTCTTGAGCTCCGAGGTCAATTACATCGCTATCTAGGAGAGCTTGAAAAAGCGCGGGATGATTACGCGGAGGCGCTTTCCCTCTTCCGAGAGATCCGGGATGCTGATGAAATTGTGGGCAGGATCTGTGCCGGACTGGCAGGTGTATACGATCTTTCTGGTGAGAGTTTTAAAGCAAAATCTTACTACGAAGAGGCCATCCAAACGCTCAAAGTTCTTGATCCGCTGCCGGTGGGGGATATCGCGGAGTTAAACAACAATCTTGCTTTCATCTATGAGTCGGAAGAAGAGTATGACAGTGCCGAAACGTGTTTTTTGGATGCCTTGAAGTCCTGTTACGAAGAATTTGGATCGAATCATAAGAAGACAGCTGGTTATTATAATAATGTCGGAAGTTTTTACTTTAAACTAGGGCACGATGAGCAATCCGGAAAAATGCATGGAGAGGCGCTCAAAGCTCGAGTGATTTTATACGGTGAGTCACATTTTGAGTCTGCGCAGAGTTATGCAAACTTGGCTTTGGTTCTGGTAAGGAGCGGTAAGGTAGTTGAGGGCCTCGCTCACTTTGAAAAAGCGCTTGCTGGATTTGAATCAGATTTAAAGGTTTCAGCGTGCGACTATCAAATTGTAGCGGCTAATTACCGCGATGTTCTCGAGTCAATGGGTGATGAAAAAGCGGTGGGAGTCCTCGATCAGAGACTTGCGAAAAATGGTTTGGTCTAGTTCCTGCTTGAAATTTTAGTGGGCCATTTCTGGCCGACGAGCCAGCCGTGGATGACCTCGGGACTTCGAGTTAGGTTGCCAATTACCCGATATTTGGAGCGTTGAAGGCTGAGGGCTTCTCTGCGTTCCTCATCGACTACGCAAAAGGGATGGGCTCCTGAGGAATGGATAAAGCGAATTCCGCCGGATTCCGGAATGACCACAAAAGCGACATGGTTATCGAGACCTACAATGTGGACGCCCGGGCCACGTTCTTTAGCTTGGTCGACGAAGGTGTCGTAGTCCTGCCCAGAACGAATCGTCATCATTTTTTTTGATATGAAAGTTCCGATGATCTGTTGTGAAGGTTGTTGTGCGAGTCGGATACGCTCAACGCCAAATCCGGCATCGCGAAGGATAGTGGAGACAAAATATCCACAGGCAATCTTTCCTGACCCCGGAGTTTGACAGATGCCATTAAAATCCCAAGGCGTTCCGAGCCAGCAGCTCATCATAGAAGGAAGTGTTTGTTCAAGAGTGCGTTGGCTTTCAGCGACAATATCTGAAATCTCTCGTGCGGTGCGGGCCCGCGAATATTGTTTGGAAAGATTGAGGCGTTTTTCCGCGAGCTCGGAGATTAGTTTTTGGTAGCGCTTTGGATCAGGTTTGGGTGTTTCCTTTGGAAGAATGTCCTTGGCTATCTTTTGTTGATAAAAGTTAATAAGTAGATCCTGGTAAATCCACCCTGCGTAGGCACTACCTGCCAGAATAGAGAGAATGAAAAGCCGCCGCAGTTTTTTCATCGACGTCTGGAGATTTCAACTAAAGCCAAAGAGTTCACCACTCAAGCTTTATGGAAAGGGTGACATTGCGGCCGGGCATATTTTGGCCAGATCCATGAATGCGGTATGCTTCGTTGGTAAGATTACCAAGAGCGAGGTTGAGCTGGGAAAAATCTGATATTCGCCAGCCACCATAAAGTGAAGCGATGACATAACCGGGGGTGCCACCGATCGGGATCCGCTGGGTATCGCTGGTAGCTAGACGAGAAAGAGTATCCTGACGGGTCGCAGCCTCGACACGTCCCGAGATCCAATATTGCTCGGAAGGGTTGGTCCAACGAAGATCTAGGGCGCCGTTGAGGGGGTTGAGGCGGCGGATAGCATCGGTAATACCACCTTGCTTCTGCTCACCATTTTGCCAAGAGGCGTGTGCGAGGAGGCGCCATTGGGGATGGAGATTCCAGATAGCTTGACCTTCAAAACCATAGATGAAGCCTTCAGCCCCATTAGTAGTGGCGAGCCCCCCCATGCCGTCGTCGATTCGAACGATCCCGTTGTTGATAAATGTGTAGTATCCGGAGAGTTCAAGAGAGAATTGAGAGTCGTTGAAGCGGGTGCCGAATTCAGTCGTGAGGTATTTCTCCGGGTCGACGTCGGGCGAACCGTTTTCGTCGAGTCCGTTGAGGGAGAATTGTCGGCCGGTCAAGTCGTCGAGGTTGGGTGCGCGGAATGCTTGGGAAGCTCCCCCGAAAATCGTCCAAAAATCATCAAGTTTGTACTGTCCACGGAGTGAGAGAGCAAGGTTGTCCCAGGAACCGTTACCGACTTGATCGACGATTGCTCCGTCTGGGCGATAACCGTCCCATTGAGCTTGGATATAGGTGAAGCGCGCTCCGATATCGCAAGTGAATCCCTCGCCAATGGTACCGGTGTAATTCGAAAAGATACCGATGGACTCATAACTAGAATCATCGGCGATAGGTCGATTTGAGGGGCGGGGAGCGCTATTACGGAACCCTTGAGAATCGATTTGATCGTGAAAGTAATCTGCGCCCCAAACAGTATTTCCAGTCCCAGCCTGCAAGCCTAAACCAAAGGTGTCGATATCGAGGATACGAGTATCAGAACGACCTGATTCTCTGACACGAAATTCAGAATCCTGAGTGCGCTGGAAAGAGATGGTGGCTTGATAGCGGTCGGCCCAGGAAAATTTGGGATTGGTGTCTTCGAATCGGAGATAGGTGAGTGAGCGTTCTTGATCGTAATCGCGGGCGAGATCGGTGCCAGCGGTTGTGAAAGAGCTTCCATGATACCAACCGGGGTTGTGGATTGTGTTGTGCCAGCGCGATATGTCGTCTTGATCGAGATGGAAGTGGGCCAGGGTGAGGGTCTGAGAAGGGGTAAAGGCGTATTCGAACTTTAGGTCATGGCTGAGTTGGGAATAACCGGTACCGCGCATCGTGCCGAGACTTGAGTCACGAATGTCACCAATATCGCTCGCGGAGTATCCCAGCATGATACCCCATTTTTCGCCGACACCAAAGCGCTGCTCGATCCGGCCAAGGTGGGATTCGGAATTTGTGTCGAAGCGGTAGTAAGAAGTTCCACCGGAGAAGGGCCCATTTTCTTGCCGAAAGTTAGAGGACTTGGAAAGAGTGTTTACGGTGCCGCCAATGGCGTCTGAGCCAAAGAGCACCGAGCCCTGCGATTTAATAAGTTCAAGGCGAGCGATGGCTTGGGCGTCGAGGGTGTTCCAATATTGAACTGGGCCATTACGCCAAGTCGAATTATTGAGTCGAATACCATCTTGGAGGAGAAGGTTTTGGCGTCCGGTGAAGCCACGAATGTAAGGTGATCCATGACCGGGCGTGGTCTGTTGTACGAGAACGCCAGGAGTGTTTAGAAAAGCTTGGGGTAAGGTGCGGGTGGCGTTTTCAAGTAGGTCTTCGGCCGTTAGAATATCGAGTGTATAGGGAACTTCTTTGGCTTCTTTAGTGGTTCGATTTGCTGTAACAACAACGTCAGGGAGGATTTCTTGAGCAGTGATCGAGAGCGGTAAAAGAAGAATGGCTTTCATCAGGACGATCTGAAAAGTTTCGAAGTAAAGGGAACCTGAAACAAAAACCCGGGATGACGATTTGCCTCGCGGGTTTTTTGGAAAGGGCGATCTGGAAAGGATTCTACTCCATAGCCTTTGCTTCTAGAGCGGCCGTATATTGACGCTCTTCCTCATGGGAATGAATGCGCAAGTTAACCTTAACTCCCTCACGCTCGGCGGCGGCCTTGGCTAGGCTTCGAATGGTGGAAGCAGTGAAACCTTGACGTCCGATCAAAGTCGCTACGTCTGGTTGGCTAAGGACGAGCCGAAAATTCACTCTATTATCTCCCGAGTGCCCGATTCGGAGTTCGGCCAGCTTTGGGTCTTTTATAAATTGGAGAGCGATGTATTGGATGAAATCCTTAAGTTGGGCGGTAATAGTTTCCATGACGTAAAGTTATTGGGGAGTGTGGCGGGAGCAGGAGGAATTGAGAAGGAATATTTATGGGGAGGGAAATCAATCTATTCGATTTGGGATTTTCAGCGGATATGAATCCTTAAAACTGGCGTGTTTTTGAATCTGCACAAGAATGCCCCGGCGATTGAAACGGAAGGGTAGCCGTAGAAATTATCGACTATTTGAAGACGGTTCACGTCTTGCCGAGGCTATCGTCTCCCGCACACAATAATAAAAGGATTGATGAGGATAGAAGAAGTTTTGGCGAAAATAGGCCTCAGAATTTCAAAGCAATTCCAGTGGTGAGGGTGGAATCTGTGGATTTTCTTGTCGGAGCAGGTGTATTGTCTTTGGTCAACGCCCAGGAGATGCGCCAAGCAAGATTCGGAGTAATGTTGGTGTCGAGTTTTGCGCGGGCGGAAAGAATGTAATTCTGTCTGTCGGATGGATCAAAAATCCCAGTGATATGCTGACTGAAGGTAAGTCTTTCACTAATCTTCCAAGTGAAATTTTGAGCCGAGGTGACTGAAAAGAAATCGTCGGTCAAACCATCAATCTCTTCAAATGTCATGCTAGGTCCAGCCTCTACGCTGAGCGTGATATCCTTCCGTTTAATGAAGTAGTATCCTGCTGTGGCGCTTGGGGTGAATCGATAGGAAACGTCAGCGATGTCGTCGCGGAAGTATCCGAGGCTCCCTCCCAGGAAGTAGGTTTCATTAAAAACTCGGTTGTGTTGGACTCTAGTACGGAGCGAGTCGGCGCTGGTATCACCACCGTTCTCGGAAAAATTATAGGTGAGGGATAGGAAGGTTTCATTGCCTTTTTGTCGGTACGCACTATCGACTGTGGCTCCGAGAAATAGGCTGTCAGAGTTTCCTTTTGCGAGGGAGTGACTAAGAGCGGCAGTGGTAGTCCAACCCATTTTGATCTCCCCGTTTTTTTTGTCTTTCGGTTTTAAGGTCATGCGATCCTGTTTGGTCGAATTCTTAAATCCGCCCAACGAATAAGAGAGACCGGTCAGAAGAAGAATGTCAGACTTATCTTGGCTGCCGGCCGGAGTATTATCGTATTGATAGCGAAGAGCGCTACGAAGCGACCAATCTTCGGTTAGGAGGATTTGGATACCTGCTTCAGCGATGAAGAGGGTATCGCCGAGGTCAGAGGCCTTCGGAGTCAAGATAGTGGACTGCCAGATCTTCAGTTCCTTGTTGAATTTGTGCTCAAAAGTTTGAGCTAGTCTGAGTGAAAAATAATCGTTGCTCAATTTGTCTTGGTTTTCCCAAGTGTAACCGGGGCCGGTTTCGAGTGAGAGCTTGGTGTTATCGTTCTTAAAAAAGTAATAGCCGAGTGTGACTCCAGTATCGAAGCGATAGTCAAGGTTAGCGATTTCGTTGTTGAGAAATGAGCCGAAGGTTCCAATGAACCATTGATTGTCAATAAGGTGATTGTATTGGCTGTAAATTCGGAGACTGTTGGTGGTAGCGGTGCCGCCGTTTTCGGAGTAAAAAAAATCGGCTCCAAGGTGCCCTTCGTGTTCGTTCTTTTTATAGGTGGCGAGTGCCTGGAGTCCGTAGTTGTTGCTATTAGCATTTCCTTTAGCGAGGCCAATGCTAGCCGCTCCGGTGATTTCCCAAAGTGGGTCCTTTTTTATATCTGTTATGGTCAGCGGACTCAAGAAGTCGCCGGGGGAATATGTCTCTGATGCTTGGAGTGGGAGGAGTGAAAAAATTGAGAGTCGCAATAGTGCCAGAGTGGTTTTCATTGATTTGAGCGGGTAGCGCGATTTTTCTAACGGGCGAATTTTGGATAAAACTACCTTAGTCAAGGCGATCCATTATTTCCGAAAATAGCCCCTTTTGAGAAGGTGGTAAAAGGAAACGAACTTTCTTAAGCAATCTCAGACTTACTGATGGCTACAAAAAACATCGAAGTTGTCGGGTTGCTTCAGATGGATCTCTGGTTTTAATCTAGCGTCTCTTTTTGCCACCGCCTCCAAGGAGATCCTCTAGGCCGCCCATGTCATTCATGTTGGGCATGCCTCCACCTTTACCTCCCATGAGTCCTCCGAGGCCACTAGCTCCAGCGCCACCCATGCCACCTAGTTGTTTCATCATATCCTTCATTTTTCCTTTCGACTTCATCATTTTTTGCATTTGGCCGAACTGCTTCAAGAGCTGGTTGACTTGCAAAATAGTTGTGCCGGATCCTTTGGCAATACGCTTACGGTGTGGCGCTTTGATAAAGATGGGGCGAGAGCGTTCACGCTTAGTCATTGAGAGAACGATGGCTTCCATTTGTTTTATTCGCTTGTCGTCGAGGGCGCCGGTGGGAAGTTGTTTCTTGATCTGCCGGAAGCCAGGAAGCATTCCGAGGATGCCATCGAGGGGGCCGAGGCTCTGAATCATTTTCATCTGCTCGAGGAAGTCGTTGAAGTCGAATTTCCCGGACTGCATCCGCTTGGCGGCGGACATCGCTTTCTTCTCGTCAATCTTCTCTGACACCTGCTCAACCATTGAGACCACATCACCCATACCAAGGATTCGGTCGGCCATACGGTTGGGGTGAAACTCGGCGAGGTTTTCCATCTTTTCGCCTTCTCCAATATACTTGATGGGCTTGCCGGTGACGGCGCGCATTGAAAGGGCGGCGCCTCCCCGGGCGTCACCATCCAATTTTGTCAGAATGAGACCAGTGATCCCGATCTCCCTATCGAATGTTTGGGCGACGGAAACAGCTTGCTGACCGGTTGCGGAGTCAGCAACGAGAAGTGTTTCACCCGGGGAAAGAAACTTGTGGAGAGCCTTGAGCTCGTCGAGCAGATTGGTGTCTAACTCTTGGCGGCCGGCGGTATCAAAAATAACGACGGTGCCATTTTGTTCTTTAGTCCATTTTATAGCGCGTTTGGCGGTTTTAACGAGATTGGTTTCGCCTGGATCGGGAGTAAATACCGGAACATCGACTTGTTCTGCAAGCTTCGCGAGTTGGTCGATTGCTGCGGGACGATAAAGATCAAGTGCGACGAGGAGGGGGCGCCGGCCTTCTTTTTTGAGGCGAAGTGCTAGTTTGGCCGCTGTCGTGGTTTTTCCAGCGCCGTTAAGACCGCAAAGAAGAACGTATCCAGGAGGGTTAAGATTGATGGGGGCTTGATCGCCTCCAAGGAGTTCGGTCAGCTCGTCTTGGAAAATTTTGATGATTTGTTCACCAGGTTTGATCGACTTTACTACGTCTGCGCCTTCGGCTTTTTCTTTAACGCTGGCGATAAAATCTTTAACGACACTAAGTTCAACGTCGGCCTCTAGGAGGGCGAGACGAACCTCCCGGAGAGAGTCGGCAATATTCTTTTCGGAGATTTTTCCGACGCCCCGGAGGTTCCGGAAGGTTTTGTCGAGGCTGTCAGCGAGATTTGAAAACATGATGGAATGATAGTCAGCGGGGCAAGGACTGCAACACTAAGGCTAAATGAATCGAGGGTGATCTAAACCGTGAGGATTAGAGAGCTTGTGAAATTTATGCGGATCGGTAAGCTTCTGAAGCTATGAAGATATTTACCCTTTTCGCTTTGATGGTCAGCCCGCTTGTCGCTGAGGTTTATGAATTGCGAACCTATTACGCAAACGAGGGGAAGATGGAGGGGCTATTGGCCCGATTCCGTGATCATACCACAGCGATTTTTGAGAGCCATGGGATGAAAAATATCGGATATTGGCTGACTGAGGGGGAGGATCCAAAGTTAGTCTATCTCATTACCCACAAGGATCGCGAAACGGCTAAGAAGAACTGGAAAGCATTCTCGGGGGACCCAAAGTGGAAAGCTGCAGCAAAGGCCTCGGTGGCGGATGGCAGGTTAGTTAAAAAAATAGAGTCTCAATTTCTAACGCCCGCGGATTTTTCTAAGCTGAAATGATAATTAATGTCTGATTTTGTAGTGGCAGAGTCAGAATCTAACATTGATAATCTAAATCGTTATGCCCGAAAATTCTTTAGTCCTCGCGTCCTTGTCCGATTGGCTGGCGCCTTTACTTCTTATTGGCGCCTTAGTAATAGTGCTGGTTTTTATAGTCGGCCAATACAATGGCCTCGTGAAATTGAGGAATCGATTTCGTAATGCCTTTGCTCAGATCGATGTTCAGCTGAAGCGGAGGCATGATTTGATCCCGAACCTCGTCGAGATCGCTCAAAAGTACATGGCGCATGAGAAAGGCACTCTTGAGGCGGTGATTAAGGCGCGAAATGCGGCTGAGTCGGCGCTTTCAGGGCTTTCTCCGGAGCACTCTGGCGGGATGGAAAAGTTGATGGAAGCGGAGGGTGGATTGAACTCGGTGATGGGGCGGTTGTTTGCGCTTTCCGAGGCTTATCCAGATCTACGCGCTAATGAAAACATGAAGCAACTTACCGAGGAGTTGACTAGCACGGAGAATAAGGTGGCCTTTGCGAGACAAGGATACAATGACGCAGTAATGCACTATAACACGAAGAGGGAGTTGTTTCCGACTAATATTATTGCTGGCATCTGTAACTTTGACCCCGCGGTAATGTTTGAAGTTTCCGATGAGTCCGAGCGTGAGTCGGTAAAGGTGGATTTTGATTGATAATCATGCCTTCCGGTAAGTGCCGTATTCGTGAAATGGGAGTGGGGGAGGAAGACCTTATGAACATTATTTTACCTGCCCCCTCTGGGGATGGAGAATCATGCTAAGAGACTTTTAGACGAATGGATTTTTTTGAGGCACAAGACGAGGCACGGAAGAAGACAAAGTGGTTAGTTCTTTGGTTTGTTTTGGCGGTGATTGGGGTTGTAGTGGCGGTTGACCTCTTGGTCATTGCTTTGGTGGATGAAGAGGATCCAATTTATATTGTGATTACGGCATCGGTGTTGACGGGAGGAATTATGCTGGCTGCAAGTGGATATAAGACGACGCAATTGAGCGCTGGTGGCTCGGTGGTGGCTGAGGACTTGGGCGGCCGGTTAGTGGTGCCTGGGTCGGCTGATTTTGAGGAGAAACGTCTTTTAAACATTGTTTCAGAAATGGCTTTGGCTTCAGGGATGCCAGTGCCACAGGTTTACCTTTTGGATCATGAAGAAGGGATCAATGCCTTCGCAGCTGGGACTGAGCCTTCGAATGCGGTGATCGGGGTAACGCGTGGGTGCCTTCAGCGGCTTTCAAGGGAGGAATTGTCGGGTGTCATTGCCCATGAATTCAGTCACATAATTAATGGTGATATGCGGCTTAACATGCGGTTGATGGGCTTGGTCTTTGGCTTGGTGGTGATATCAATTATTGGGCGTGGGATGGTGCAGTTGCTTCGTTTCCAAGGTGGGTCTTCACGGCGAAATAACAAGGAGGGCGGGAATGTCATGCTTGTCTTATTTTTGTTGGGACTTGGCCTCCTTGTGATCGGAGGGCTTGGAAGCTTTTTTGGCCGTTTGATTCAAGCGGCCGTTTCTCGCCAGCGGGAGTTTTTGGCGGATGCTTCGTCGGTCCAGTTTACAAGAAATCCGGACGGAATTGTGGGTGCTTTAAAGAAAATTGGAGGATCGGAAATAGGTTCGAAAATTAAGGCCCCGAAGGCGGTCGAGGCAAGTCACATGTTTTTCTCGAACGGCGGGATGTTTAATTTTTTCCTTATGACCCACCCGCCTTTGGATGTGCGTATTCGAGCGGTGCAAAAAAATTGGGATGGTAAGTTCGAATCCTCAGAGATTAAGCCGATTGCGGCTGATCGTACTACAAAGAATGAGGAGAGGAATGGGCCGCTTGACGCTCTGCCTGGTGCGGTAGTTCTTGGTGCGGTAAGCGGAATTGGTCAGGGGGAAGCGGAGACGAATTTCGACGGGGCAAGAATTACACCGGGGGGTTTCGCAACGCTGGCGGGAGGCGATCCAGGATCGGGAAGTAGCGCAGGCGGTGATTTTTGGCTTGCTGCTTAATGAAGATGATCAATTTCTGCCCAAAGAAATCTCGTTTTTGGAGGAAGAAGCTGGAGCTAGTGCCAAGGAACTTGCATTGCAATGGCAAGCTGAGACTCGAGGCTTGCATTCCGCGCGGAAGATCGCACTGGTGGAGCTCGCCTTGCCCACCTTGCGGGGTTTAAGTCCGTCGGAGTATGAGCGATTCCGTGATATCACGCGTTGGTTGATCGCTAGTGATGAGAAGGTTGAGCTTTTTGAATTTATGATTCAGCGGGTGATTGAACGGCACCTTGGCAGTTATTTTGAACGGAAGGCCTTCCAGAAGATTTGCTACCATCAGTTTGATCGTTTGTTGCCGGAGGCGAACATACTAGTTTCCACAGTTTCTGAAATTGGGGCAGGATGTGCGGAGGATGCTGAGAGTGCTTATTTGGAGGCAACGAGTGGCTGGAAAGACCGCTTGGACCGGAAAGGAGTTTCGTCACACGATGAATTAGATGAAGCTTTAGATAAATTTTCCCAGGCCTCACCACTGGTGAAGAGACAGATTCTTGTGGCTTGTGTCACGGCGGCAGCGCGGGATGGCAAACTTTCCAGTCGGGAGGCGGAATTATTGCGCACGATTGCTGATTCTATCGGATGTCCATTGCCTCCGTTCCCGGGCGAAGTTGTGGAGGAGGAGATTTAGCTCGTCCTAGACTTGCATTTCGAGGAGGTGCGGTTGAGGTTCGGTCGTAGATAATGGAGAAGGAAAGAGCGCCGTGGTGGTTATGGCCAAACTTACTGAGCCTTGATGCTCCGGTGGTTGCCTTGGCTTGGGCGTGGATGTTCTCAAATGCTTGGGGAGTGGTGAGTGTTCCTTGGCAACTTTGGGCTACCCTTGGAGTTTCAGTGTGGATTATTTATGCGCTTGATCGGATTGTTGACGCCCGCCGCGAAGGTAATCTCAAACTTCTTGATGCCAGGCATCATTTTCATCGGAGGTATTCCCAAGTTTTCTTCAGAGTGATCACGATCGGGATATTTTTTTGCCTTTACTCGGTAATGCTTAATCTCGCGCAAACAGTCCTGCAATATGGCTTTTTTGTGATTCTCTGTGCTGTTGTCTACTTCGTGATAGCATTCAACCAGTCGAAGTCAGAGCATTCCAGACTCGGGAAGAATTTGGTTGCGGGTCTTACCTTTTCATATGGTGCTTCGGCTGGCATTCACGCCTACTCGCCAGTTTTACCCTTTGGAGATATGGTGTTTTCTTCGGAGGTTCTTTTGTTCGCGGCGCTTTGCGTTATTAATATGACAGCGATTGATTTCTGGCGATTGAAGGGTGAGGACGATGAAGATGCGGCAGCGGTTTTGAACCTTGGAACTCTTCTCGTAGCGGGAGTCGCAATGTATATTTATATCAGCACCTTGAAGAGAGAGGCCTTTTTCTTTAATGAGGATTTCTACCATGAGCAGGTGTTTTATAAGCCCTTTGCAGTGGGGGTTCTGGTGGGCTCGGCTGGTTTCTTTTTATTGAACCAGGCACGCCGAAAGTTTGAAGCTGAAGCCTATCGGGTGCTGGTCGATGTGGCGGTTGTTGCTCCTGTTTTTGTGTTTTGGGTTATGGTTGCTCTTGATGGTGATCCAAGGACTTGATTTGGGGTTGAGCGTTTGGGAAACCTGACGCACACTTTCGTTTCTAGTGATGAGCGATACCGTCGAGACAGCTAAAAAACCTGCAATTCTGATTCTTGGTGCGCCAGGAGTTGGTAAGGGGACCCAAGGGGCAATTTTAGCCCAGATCCCACGTTTCTATCACTATTCCAGTGGAGATGTCTTTCGCCAGTTGGACACTCGAACTGATTTGGGTCGCAAATTTGTTGAGTATTCCAAGCGTGGTGAATTGGTTCCGGACAAACTGACGATTCAACTTTGGGCAAGCCATATGAACGATCTTGTAACGAGTCATCGATATAAGCCGGATATCGATATACTTTTGCTCGATGGAATTCCAAGGAATCAGGACCAGGCGAAAATGCTGGAAGATTATGTTGAGATTCATGCGGTCTTTCATCTGAGTTGTCCGAATCGTGATGAGCTCGCAAGACGACTCCGCAAGCGTGCGCTTAAGGAGCAGCGGCTTGACGATGCCTCCGAAGTCGTCATTCAACATCGGATCAAAACCTACGAAGATGAAACTAAGCCGATTCTTGATTACTATGGCGAAGATTTACGGTGTGATATTGATGCCACACAGTCTCCAGCAAAAGTCGTCTATGATATTTTGGCCAAGCTTCAAACGCTGAATGCTTATCAGCGGATTGATAACCAAACGATCTAGTGATGCGCTTGGTTTTTATGGTCACCGGGCAAATTTCTGAAGCCACTTTTTCCGACGCGCTCACCAATGAGCATGAGGTGGTGGGGCTTGTCACCCAACCTGACCGGCCAGTTGGTCGAAAGCAGGTGATGACTGCGCCAAAAGTGAAAGAGATAGCTCTTGATGCGGGAGTTCCCGTGATCCAGCCGGAATCAGTTCGCGAACCAAAGGCTCTTGATCAGATCAGGCAATGGGATCCAGAGCTCATTGTGGTGATGGCTTACGGTCAGATTTTGCCACAAGCTCTGCTCGATATTCCATCCCGAGCTATCATCAATCTGCACGCATCATTACTTCCAAAATATAGAGGGGCTTCGTGCATCCAAGCAGCTTTAAAAAACGGCGATGCTGAGACGGGGTGGAGTGTCATTCATGTGGTAAAACGACTCGACTCAGGGAATATCATCTTGCAGAAGGCGATTTCTATTTTAGAAGGGGAGACGGGTGGAGAGCTTCACGATCGTCTTGCGGACGCAGGGCCAGCGGTATGTCGAGCCGCCTTGGAAATGTTTAAGAACGGGTTGGTCGAGGGCGACTATCAGAATGAGTCTACACAAACTTATGTTCCTAAATTGGGGAGGAAAGATGGTTGTCTAGACTGGTCTAGGCCTGCCAGAGAACTGGAATGTCTTGTGCGGGCCTTTCATCCTTGGCCGGGAACTTCGGCTGGATTGGGATTAAAAAAAATGAAGATTTTTCCGCCGACTAAAATTAGCGGAGGTCAGGGTCAGCCTGGAGAATTACTCGAGGTTGGTGAGGAAACTATTGAAATAGCTTGCGGTTCTGGAAGTCTTATCCTTTGTGAGGTTCAGCTAGAGGGGAGCCGGCGAATGCATGGTGGAGAGCTTGCGCGAGGGCATTTAGACATGTTAAGAGCAGGATTAAAATAGTTCGCCTTTTTAGTCAGGTGATATAAGTATTTTATTCATGCAAAATATTTTTGCCCTGATTTTCGCGTCCGCAAGTTTAGCCTCAGCCACAACTCTCGAGGTTTTAAGGGTTTTTCAGCCTCTTTCTCTTCATGGGACGGACGTTGTTAATAACTTTAAAGGTGAGGCCGTTCAGGCTCATATTTTTGCTCGACCAATGGTTCTAAGTGGAGCGATGCCGGAGAATCTGGTGTTGGCGGTAGCAACTCCTCACCGGATACCAACTACCTTTAATTATGATGTGGATGAGTGTAATTTATTGACCTTATTTCAGGTCGAACTTTCTGGGATAATGGGAAAATCAGGCGAGCTTGAGGTAGGATTCGACCTTGCGAAGATGCAGGTTCCTCAGGGTGTTGAATTACCAATCAGGACTGTTTTGAAGCTTTCGATTCAGGCCCTTAAGAAAACTCTTGAAGACTACCATCATCCAGAGAACGAGCCTTTAAAGGTAAAAATCGCGATTAAGGGTACTACCAAAAAAAATCGTTCGCTCCGCGATTTAAACGGAAGATTTGTCGTTACTGAATAAGATTTAATTTTTTAAATTAACGGAAATTGGCTTTGCGAGCCTTTTCCGCTTTTCGGTCAGTTCTTGTCCTGCCAATATCCCAATCAGTAGATGAGTGACCTTGTAGCGATCCGAAACTTTAAAAGAGTGGTCTTGAAACTCAGTGGTGAAGCCCTCCGGGCCTCCGGGAGTCACGACAATATTTCACCTGAAATCGTCGAGCGAATTGCGCGGGAAATTCATGGAGCTAGACAGATGGCGGATGTGGAACTCGCTATCGTGGTTGGTGGTGGAAATTTCTGGAGGGGGGCCTCGGCGAGTGCTCGCGGAATGGATCGGGCGACAGCAGACTACGTGGGAATGCTCGCAACAGTCATGAATGCTCTGGCCCTGCAGGCGGCGCTAGAGCAGGAGGGGGAAGAGTGCATCGTTCACTCGGCGATTCACATGCAAAATGTAGCCGAACCTTTTATTCGTCGCAAAGCGTCCCGGCAGATGTCCCGAGGTGCGATCGTTATCTTTGCCGCTGGTACGGGAAGCCCGTTCTTTTCTACTGATACTACCGCCGCTCTGCGAGCCAACGAGATGAATGCTGATGTTATCTTTAAAGCAACCATGGTGGACGGAGTTTACGATTCGGATCCCAAGAAAAATCCGGATGCCATTCGTTACGAGACGGTCTCGTTCCGCGAGTGCATTAGCAGTGAACTTGGTGTCATGGATTCTACGGCTTTTAGTCTCTGTATGGATAATGATATTCCAATCATCGTTTTTGATCTCGAGAAGGAAGGGAATATCCAGCTCGCCCTCAATCGCCAGAACATTGGCACCATCGTTCATTAACCATTAAATTACACCACGAATATGGAAGCTGCGGAAGCAATCAAACAGGTCGAAGAGGCCATGAAAAAGGCAGTCGAGCACACCAGCTCGGAGTTCACCTCAATCCGGACGGGTAAAGCCTCACCGGCCTTAGTTGAAAATCTTGAGGTCTCGGTTGCCGCTTATGGTAGCGTGATGAAATTGAATGGGCTTGCCGTCATTACTTCGCCGGAGCCTCGGATGCTTGTTGTTCAGCCCTTTGATCCGTCGACCTCTGGTGATATCGATAAAGCGATTCGCGAGAGTAAGCTCGGTTTAAATCCTGTGAATGAAGGACAGCGGATTCGTCTTCCAATTCCCGAGCTCTCTGAGGAACGCCGTGTGGAGCTCGTGAAATCTGTGAAGTCGATGTCCGAGGAAGGGCGCGTGCGAATTCGAGGAGCTCGCAAGGATGGTATGGATCTTGGTAAGAGGATGAAATCTGACAATAGTCTAACGGAAGATGGTCAGCGCGACTATGAGGCGAACGTTCAGGATTTAACCAACAAGTATGTTGGCGAAATCGATTCCCTTACTGACGCTAAAGAGAAAGAGGTGATGACTGTTTAAAGTCGGTTGAGCCTATTTTCACAGCTGCAGATGGCGCATCCTTATGCAGTTTTTGTGGGACATCGATAGAGTCAAGACGATAGAGCTACGGATGTTGACTGAAGATCAAGTTCGTGAAGGATAGGGGGATGGATCTCGCGTGGTTTTTCCTAGTCTCTTTTGTTGTCCTGCTGGTCTTACGCGTTGTCTTTTTCAAGGGGGCGTATTCTCAAGCTTCTCCTCCACCTAAGGGGATTCTGGATATGCACTGCCACACTGCGGGGTTTGGTGCGGGAGGGAGTTGCGCAAAGGTTTCAAAGGTCTTGCGTGAAAGTTGGAAATTCAAGCTGTATCTTAAGATCTTTGGGACAAGTGAAGAGGAGGTGAATGAGAAGGGAGATGGAATTATCATGGATGTCATCGTTCGTCAGATTACGAAATCTCGATTTATCGATGATGTGGTCATTCTTGCGATGGATGCGCCTTATGATGGCGAGGGAAATCTTGTCGAAAATCAAATTGAGGTTTACGTGCCGAATAGATTTGTTGGCGAGGCTGTGAAGACGAGGAAAGGACTTCACTTTGGGGCGAGCGTCCATCCCAACCGAAAGGACGCGCTGGAGGAATTGGAGTGGTCGAAGAAAAATGGTGCAATCTTTGTAAAGTGGTTGCCGAATATTCAGGGGATTGATCCGTCGGATGAGAAGTATCGGGATTACTATCTTAAGCTGGTCGACTTAGATTTACCGCTTTTGACCCATGTCGGTGATGAAGATTCGTTTTCGAGAACCGATAATATACTAGGCGATCCTAAGCTACTCAGACTTCCTTTGGAATGTGGGGTCCGGATTATCGCGGCCCACGTTGCGAGTTCGGGTGAGCGAGATGGAGTTGAGAATATCGAGCGTCTGTTGGAGATGATGCCCGAGTTTCCTAATCTCCATGCCGACATTTCTACGCTAACACAGGTGAACCGGAGCAAGTACTTGCCGCAGGTCCTCAACGATGAAAGGCTGGAAGGCCGTCTTATGTATGGGACTGACTACCCGCTCACCAACACTCCGCTCGTGAGTGCTTTACAGTTTCCGCTAAGGCTCACGATTAGGGAGATAGTTGATATCGTCCTGACGAAAAACTCTTGGGATCGTGATGTGAAGCTCAAAGCGGCGCTGGGTTGTCCTAAAGAGGTGTTTGAATTAAGTCGGAGTTTTTTGAAGCTCGGCCCGTGAGTGATACTATCAAAAGGTTTCCGTCTTGGCGTTTTTGAAAACGGATTTACTAGGATTAAGGTCTCCTCCTTTAGCGTCGGTTTTTGATTCTGCTGCCGAGTGCTGGGAGAATGTCGCCTTGGAATTATTCTGGGGCTAAACTTAATGACCTGAATTTGTCCCGAATGAACTGACTCAGGGACTATTTCGAGTTCTTTTTTAGAACTGTCTGATTTGGAAATGAGTGTGATCATTCTGTAAGATCCAAAGGTTCCCAGGGTGAGCGGGGCAAAGAAGATCCTAAATCTTATGAGAGAAGATACTTGATGGACAACCCATCAATGAGACGGAGGAAAAGATCTACTTGATTGAATCACAAAGAAAAGACCCCGCGACTAGGCCAGGTCTTTGAAGAGATTTGATAGGAAGTCGGAACGCTCTACTTATTTACCGGGAAGTCCTTTTGAGAGTACATCTGGCCGGCGGAGCGGTCGGAAATTTCCTTACGGATTTCGGTAACGGTTGCTTCGCTAATCTCCGGAGCGCGATTGGTCCAATTGGCTCGGATAAAGGTCGAGATGTCGGCGATGTCCCCGTCTTTGATCGTAGGGTTGACTCCAAGACCCGGCATGAAGGATTGGGGAGTAAAGGTCTCTCCATTGATCTGGATAGGGCCAGTCAAACCGTGGATGAGGATTTTAACGAGACGTTCCTCACTCCCGGTGACCCAATCGGATCCGTCAAGCTGGGGGCCAAGGTTCGGTAGTCCTGCTCCGTCCTGGCCATGGCAGCCGATGCAGGCTGCCGCAGTGTTGTAAAGCTTTTCGCCACGGATAAATGAGGCGAGGTGATCCTCCTTGAGAAGGGTTTTTGGATCGATCTGCTTCTGCGGGCCGCGCTTGGATTCCAGGAGCCATTTGTCAAAGCTTTTCTCGCTAAAACGGCCTTGATTAACTTTGTCAAAAAGAATTGCGGTCCCACTTAATCCGGAGATGGCAGCCTCTCGAACGAGTGATATTTTGTGATGTTTTTTGAGGAGTGCGACAAGAGCTTCCTGTGCTACTGGACTCGGTGTCGCGGCAAGAATACGAGCCTTGTAAGGAGCGGTCATTGCGGTGGTCCTCACGGTGGCCACTAATGACTCAAGCTTTATAAGTTCGATGTCAGTCAGTGAGAGAGCAGCGTAAAGCGCGCTTGAAATAAGCTCTTCGTTTTTGGAAGTCAGAGCTCCGACGAGGTGTTCGGCTCTCAGTGCTGCTAGGCCTTCTAGGGTCCAGATTAAGTGGATGCTAGTTAGGTTGCCAGCTGCACCAGTTGCGAGTGCTGAGATAATAGGCTTGGGGTCAGCATTACGGTCTATTAGTTCCTTCTGTGCGAGATCGCGAATCGCCCCGATGGGGCTATCTAGTTTTTTGATGAGTGCGATATCGGAGGCTTCCGCAAGATCTTCGACCTTCGCGAGAGGCTTGCTGGCCGAACGAATACGGTAGATACGGCCGTGCCCGTAGCCTGGGCCCTGGAGTCCGCGACTGAGAGTTTGACCACGAAGGTAGGTGGTCATGTAGGTCTTGTGCTGGATGATACCGTGATACATGTCTAGGATGTAGAGTGAACCGTCTGGTGCATTATACATGTTGACCGGGCGAAATCGCTCGTCGGTGGAGGTAAGGAAGTCGCGTTTCTCAAGCGGGTGCGATCCTTTGAGCGTCCCATCCTTATCTTCAATGCCGATCATTTTAATGAGCTGAGCGGACGATTCGCAGACAAATCCGTTGCCGTTGACCGACTCGGGTAGGTTGTTACCGCGATAGATCACAGGACCGCAAGCTCCAGTGGCGTTCGTGAGTTTGAATGTCTTTGGATCAATAGTGTCTGAACTGTAACCGTTGTGTGATGAAATGTATGCACGGTTGAGGCCAGGAGTAACGCGGCCGGGGAAGACAGCATTTGATCCGACACGCTCGGTCGCTTTGGCCTTGATCTTGATAGACCTATTTCCATCGAGGAGGTTGGGAAGAACCCGATCTCCAATCAGAAGAGTACTGTTCGAGTTGTGGAAAAGGCGTCCAAAGTTGTCTCGGCTGATACCCCACTGCCCACGGAAGGCAGTAGACTCTTTAATTATCTTGTTCTCTCCGGGAATGAATTTGAAGCGTGCGTTTGACTTCGCATTATACAGCCAGTTGTCGATTCCGGACATCAAGCCATTCGTCTTGTGCTCGACGTTACCGCCAGGAGCAAACTTTTCGTCGACCACAATAGCTGTCCCCTTAGGTTTGTCACCGTCCCGGGCCACGAAGTAGAGATTATCTTGGTCACCATAAAGGATGCCGCCAGGGACCAGAGAAATCGCGCGAGGGAGAACAATTTCGTCAAGAAAAGTGGTTCTCTTGTCTGCTTTTCCGTCCCCGTTAGTATCCTCTAGGATAGCAATACGCCCAGTAGCTTTGTTTTCAAGCTTGCCGTCAATATCCGGCATGTAGCCGCGCATTTCGCAAACCCACATCCGTCCGGAGGGGTCGAAGGCCAAAGCGACTGGCTTATCGACTAGTGGCTCTGCGACAACCGGTTCGATGACGAATCCTTTCTCGATCGTAAAGGTCTTGAGTGCTTCGTCGACGCTTAGAACCGGAGCAGGCGGGATCAAGTCTTCGGGGACAATCTTACCCATCTTACCATGTCCTTTTCGATCACCGTTTTGAGCGATGGCAGGGGAAAGGCCGATAAGGCCGATCAAAGTTCCAACAACGAAATACCTCATAGCGTATCATACGCCCTTAAATGCCGAATACTAACGAAAAAATCTCTAAAAGCTAAGCTTTTGGTGATCGACCAAACGACTGTATTGATCGACCCTTGGTTATGAGATTATTGGCTTTATTAATATTAAGTGTTTCATTTTCTGGCGGTCAGTCCCTCTTCGATGGCAAAACCTTAAAAGGATGGGTGGTTCAGGAAAAAGAAGCGTGGATGTGGACAGTCAAGGATGGTGCGATTATTGGAGGTTCGCTCGATAAAAATATTCCCCACAACACCTTTATTACCACTCAGAAACGCTACAAGAATTTTGAGCTTACTTTGCAGGTTAAGGTTGAAGGAAAGAGTCCCAATGCAGGAATTCAGATCCGTAGTGAGCGAATTAAGGATCATCATGAAATGATCGGTTATCAGGCTGATGTGGGGCCGGGATATTGGGGGAAACTTTATGACGAATCACGTCGAAGGAAGTTTCTGGCGCCTTTTGCAACGAAGGAAGCGGCCAAGGTGGCAAAGGTGGGCTGGAATAATTATAAGATTCGATGCGAAGGCAAGAGGATCCGGATGTGGATTAACGAGATACTCACTTGCGATTATACTGAAGAGAATGGGTCGATCCCCTTGGATGGCTATATCGCACTGCAAGCGCACAGTGGTCCGCCATTTGAGGCAAGTTACCGAAAAATCACCCTTGAAGAACTCTAAGAAGTTCGGAGAGCGCTCATTTTTTGGTGAAGAACTTTGAACGCCCCACCGGCTCCTTCTAGATCATTCGTGCCGAGGAATTCGGCTTGAGTGATCAGGCTGTCTGTCTCCAATCCAATCTTCTCCCCCCATTTGATTAGATCGGGAAAATAAACGTCATAGGTGAGATCTTGCTTGCCAGGGTTTTGGTAGGCGTCGGGTGGAAGGAGGCGCATGTGGTGTGCATAGGCACGGAGCGTCCCAAGGGGGCGACGATGGTAGATTTCTTTTGAATCGCCACCATAATCGAGACTTAGAACTTCACCTTTTTTAAGTTTGCTGAGATCACTTCGAATCCATTGGTCAATGGATTCGGCAACTTCGAAGCGGATTGGTAAATCTTTGAATAAGGAAGAGTTAGGGATGTCGTGGCACGGTCGCCAGATTTCTTCCTTTTTTAGACCGAGATAAAGCTCTTCCAGTGAGTGATTGAAAATCCTGACTGGAAAGGCATCAAAAAATTCGTTCGAAATGATAAGGGCTGCGCCACGAGTGGCCATGAGGGTATCACTGAGAGTGGCGTGCCAGGTCCCTTTATTTTTCTCCTGCTGTCGCTTGGCGAGGTGAGGAGAAATTTCCACGAAATGGTAATCTAGTTTCTGGCGGGAAAAAACCCCCAGTGAGCTTCGGATGTCTCTCGCTAGAGTTCCATCGCCAGGTCCGAGTTCGATGACCGGGAGTTTCCGGTCTTGGCGTTTCCAGGCGGATTCAATCCACTCAGCAATTTTCCGAGCGAGAAGTTTGGTGAGCTTTGGGGTGGTAGTGAAATCACCCCGCGGGCCAATGATGGAGCGCGGACTGGTATAGTATCCCTTTGTCCCATAAAGCGCTTCAGCCATGAAATGGTCGAAGCGAATGGGTTCGGATTCAGGAGTTGGCAAGGAGTTCTTCACAGCCCTTGATATCGAGCTTGCCTGAGGCGAGGATTGGGATTTCTTCAACTGGGATGATTGTTTTAGGGCACCAAAGGGAGGGGAGACCTTCGTCGAGAAGTTTGTAGCGAAGATCGAGATTTTCTTGTTCGATCGCAGGACCGGCGATTGTCGAAAGAAGTGCGATGGCTTCACCCTTCTTTTCATCTGGTATACCAACCACGGCAACTTTCGGCTCGATTTCGTTGTCGAGATTCCAGACGCGGTTGACAGCGGCTTCTACGTTTTCATGCGGAACCATTTCGCCGGCGATCTTGGAAAAGCGGGAGAGTCTGCCTTCGATAAAAAGAAAACCTTCATCATCGATGCGTCCGACATCGCCTGATTTAAACCACTTATTTTCGTCAATCACTTCTTCCGTGATTTCTGGGTGTCCGAGGTATCCGTTGAACACATTCGATCCTTTCATCCAGATTATGCCAGATTGATCAAGGGTGTTTCTTTCGTCGGTGGCCGGGTTGGTGATACGGATGGCAAGGCCGGGTAGCGGTAGTCCGACGGATGTGAAGCGCTCGGAAGGGATAACGGGAAGACCATTATCGGGAGCAGGATCTGGTAGGTTGATTGTGGCGGCAGGAGACGTCTCAGTGAGGCCGTAGCCTTCCATCGGGAGAATGCTAAATTTTTCTTCGAAGGAATTAGCAAGGTTTACAGCGAGTTTTTCGGCTCCAGTAACGACGATCTCCAAAGACGAGAGCATTTCGGGGTTGATGCGGCGCATGAATCCGCGCAGGAAGGTCGGAGTTGCGAGGAGGAGGCTTACTTGATGTTGCGAGATCAACTCAGCGAGGCGTTTGGTCTCTAGTGGGGATGGGTAAGTAACAAGGTTGAGGCCTTCAATGATTGGGAAGAGAAGGGTAGTAGTAGTGCCAAAGGAATGGAAAAGGGGAAGGCATCCTAAGAGTTTGGTGTCGTCAGAAAGATCAAGTTGACGGCCAAATTGACAAACATTGGCTAGCAGGTTTCGGTGGGTGAGTGGAACGCCCTTGGGTTCGCCCGACGAGCCAGAGGTGAAAAGTAGAAGTGCTTCTTCATCGCCTTTTGATTTACCTATTCCGTGAAGCTTGGCGATAACTTGTGTTGGAAGGATCTTGCCAAGTAGGACCCACTTAATAATTTTTTTCTTAATCCTTGGAAGAATTCTTTCGATGAAGAGGAGGTCACGGTTGGGTGGCCAGGGGAAATCAGCGACTTTTCGAACAAAGGGATCGGCTGTGATAAAACGATCGAGGTCG
Source organism: uncultured Verrucomicrobiales bacterium (assembly GCA_949373085.1). Taxonomy (GTDB): domain Bacteria; phylum Verrucomicrobiota; class Verrucomicrobiia; order Verrucomicrobiales; family Akkermansiaceae; genus SW10. The sequence continues at coordinate 38,737 of CASICJ010000006.1, read as the reverse complement.
GCCTGGCGAATTGCGGAGCCGATGGCTTCATGGGAAGCAGTGAAATTGAGATTTACTGGTACTTTATTGGCGAAAAGGACCGCAATGTTGGCAATTGTTCCACCACGACCAGGAGGGAGTATTACACCGACACGTTTTTTCTTGGTCGCTATTTTAATTTCCTTGGAAAAAGCGAGGGCCGCTCCGAGAATCTTTTCAAAGGAAAGTTCGGAATCGTCTGTGCCGTCGTAAAGACTGTTCGTCTTAGAGTGTTTTTTGAGCCCTTGAAGGACTGCCATCGCAAGAGATTCTCTAAGGAATTCACGGCTGGAAAAACTTTCTTCTGATGCAATCAGTAGTGCTTCTCGGTAACGAGCAATCGTGGCTTGACCACCAGGGAGGGGTTCGCTGAAATTAAGGATAGCGGTTGGAAACTTGCCCGGATTTTCGATGTCGAGCCTCATTTCTGCGGGAACCGAAACATCAAGAGGCGCAATAGCGATCCCAAGTTGGCAAAGGGCTTGGAGGATATCGGATGGAATATGGCAGGAGGAGCCGGGGCGAGCGTTGGTGACGCCAGGAACAAAGATGAGAAGGCCATTCGCCTCAATCTTAGGCCCAAGATTTCTACCGACGTCCGGCAGGGATTCGTCTGTTTTAGAAAATGCCGCTCCACGATGACCACTGAGTTGGAGGTAAGACTGGAGTTCTTCGGTGAGAGTTACGGTTTCTTCGACTAACCAAGTGATGTTTCGACCGGCTAGGCTGGAAGCGAGTTCATTCGCTTGGTTTGCATCGAGCCGGCTAGGCACGATGAGGCATCCGTCTCTTGGGAGACGGTCCAGAGAACGGACCTCAATAGAAGTGCTCATTAGAGAATCTGGCGCGGATTTTTCCGCCGCAGGAGGAAAACATGAATTCCTCTGGGTCAAAACGAAAAATGCCCAAGCCTCGCTTTCAGGCTTTCAGCAGCCCTGTTGAGTTGTTAAGCCTTCCGAAACACAATTGATATGGAAAAAACGAAGGCCGCCAAAGGGCGTTATTGGAGGGCGCACTTGCGATGTGTTGGGATACTCCTCTTGATTTGGTTTCTGACCTCATTTGGTTGCGGAATTCTCCTGCGGGATTGGCTTGATGTGAATTTCCCGAGTGTGGGGTCGGCTCCGTTCGGTTTTTGGATGGCGCAGCAGGGCTCGATCATTTCCTTTGTCCTCATTTTATTGGGCTATAAATTTTGGATGGAGCGGATTGAGTTAATGCTCGCAAAGGATAAGGGGGAATCGAAATGACTCAAGATACTTGGAACTTCATTTTTATTGGGCTGTCCTTCGCTCTTTACATCGGCATTGCTGTTCGCCAGCGGGCGGGATCAACAAAGGAATACTACACGGCTGGTGGTGGTGTTTCTCCATTTGCCAACGGAATGGCAACAGCAGCCGACTGGATGAGTGCGGCGACGTTCATCTCGATGGCGGGTTTACTGGCAACGAGTGGATACGATGGTTCTCGTCTTCTGATGGGATGGACCGGCGGATTTGTTCTCCTGACAGTTCTAATGGTGCCTTTTCTACGAAAGTTTGGAAAGGCGACCGTGCCGGATTTTATCGGTGATCGCTACTATTCTAAGACGGCCCGATTGGTGGCAGTCGTCTGCGCAATTTTCATCTGTCTGACTTATATTATGGGGCAGATGAGAGGAGTGGGTGTTGTCTTTTCCACTCTTTTTGAAATTGAAATTTCTACTGGAGTCTGGGTGGGAGGAGCAATTGTTTTCTTTTACGCCGGCCTCGGTGGAATGAAGGGAATTACTTACACGCAAGTTGCCCAGTACTGTGTGATGGCATTTGCTTACACTATTCCGGCAATTTTTATTGCGATGACTCTCACTGGGAATGTCATCCCTCAGTTTGGTTTCATCGGAGAGTATTCGGCCAATGGCGAGTCATTGCCGTTTCTAGATAAGCTAGATAATATTAACACCGAATTAGGTTTCGCAAAATATACCAGCGGCTCATTACCCCGAATCGACATGTTTTGCATTACTGCTGCATTGATGTGCGGAACAGCAGGATTACCACACGTGATTGTTCGCTTCTTCACGGTAAAAAATGTCAAGGCTGTTCGCACCTCTGCTTGCTGGACGTTGGCATTCATCGCAGTAATTTATCTGACAGCTCCAACAATTGGAGGTTTCTCCAGAGTCAATTTGATTGAAAAGCTCCAGGATACTCCTCGTGAAGAAGTTCCCGAGTGGTTCGGGCATTTTGAAAAAACGGGTTACATGAGCTGGCAGGATAAGAACGGAGATGGAAAAATTCAGCACTTTGGGCCAGAACGTGAGAAAGTTGGAGATTTAAATGAGCTCACTTTTAAGCCTGATATCATGGTAATGGCGAATCCTCACATGGGAGGTTTGCCAAAATGGGTTATCGCGCTTCTCATGGCCGGATGTATCGCTGCGGCACTCTCGACGGCTGCCGGTTTGCTCTTAGTCTTATCAACCGCAATTTCGCATGATCTCATGAAGAAGGTCGTAAAACCTGATTTGAGTGATAAAGAGGAAATAAGATATGCGCGTTTGGCCTCGCTGGGAGCCTTGCTGGTTGCGATCTACTTCGGGATAAATCCACCCGCGACTTTCATTGCGAAAACAGTGGCCTTTGCCTTCGGGCTGGCTGCTTCTTCGTTCTTTCCGACTTTGTTGATGGGGATCTTCTCTCGCCGGATGAATAAGGAAGGCGCTATAGCCGGGATGGTGGCAGGAATTGGATTCACTTTGGCCTATATCATTTACTTTCAATTCATGGGAGGAACGAAGGACCAATACCTCTTTCAAATTTCACCGGAAGGAATTGGATTCCTCGGGATGCTCATAAACTTCGCGGTTGCTTTTACTGTCGCTCGATTCACTCCGGCTCCCCCGCATGAGGTTACTGAGTTGGTTGAAAACGTTCGCTTTCCTGGAGGCAAGGAAACTGCCGCGCAGGATCACTAGGCTGAGTTTTAGGATTGCAGGAGCAAGCTTTCGCACTCCAAGAAAAAACTCTGCTATTCCTTTTTCTTAGCGGCCTTTTTGGCCGCTTTGCGAGGGGCGAACTCGAAGCCGATTTTTGCGGTGTCGGGATCAAGAGTGAGGTGGGCTGCGAAAGCGCGCTTGGTCTTTTTAGAGATGAACCCGGGTAGGAGATCGGTCTTGCCGCTGACGAGCATCTTTTCAACTTCAGTGGCAGTGAGCTCTTTCTGTAAGATAGTCTTGCCAAGGCGGAAGCCATCTGGATTTTCCTTTGTTACCATGGCGGGGACCATAAATGCTTTATCGGTTTCGTACAGTTTGGCCTGTTTTCCGTTGGTCAAAATTACCTCTTTGATCATTTGATCCTCAGTGAGGTCATCGACAGATTCCAAGTCGGAGTCGAAGACAAAGCCGGTTTTCCATTTTCCTTTCTTACCGGTTTTGGAGACTGCTTGATTGAGTTCGAGAGCAGCTTCAAATGGACGGTTGAAACGGGAAACGAAACCGTCACGTTGTTCGAGGAATTTCGTAGTAAAAAGAGTGGTGGCCTCCTCTTCGGTAAGGAGGCGTCCGGCGATGTATTTCGAAATTCGAAATCCACAATCCGGTTCGCGGCACTCGTAGGTGGCATCGGTTTGCTTGAGCTCGGGAGCACTACAGTTAGGGCAGGGGCACTTGAGGTCGTCGAAAGGACGGGAAATGATTTCCTCGTAGTGGCCACGAGCTTTTTGGACGACACTCTCGGTGAATTTTTTGATCTCGTTCATGAAAGTGTCACGAGCGAGCTCTCCTTTTTCCATTTGGTGGAGTTTTGCTTCCCAGTCGCCGGTCATTTCGGGACTAGTGAGGGGTTTGACATCCATTTCCTGTAGGAGGTCGATGAGGCGAACCCCTTTGCCAGTTGCAATGAGTTCGCGACCGTCACGGGTGATATATTTTTGGCGGATGAGACCTTCAATCGTGGCGGCGCGGGTGGCGGGAGTTCCAAGGCCACGTTCGGACATTGCTTCACGGATGGCATCGTCATCGACAAGTTTTCCGGCACCTTCCATGGCAGAGAGGAGGGTGGATTCAGTGTAGCGGGCGGGCGGGTTGGTCTCCTTTTCAAGCATTTCGATTATGACGGCCTGAGCGTCTTCTCCATCCTGCACGACACAGAGTTCATCTTTCCCTGCGCCTACACCAGGCTTACGACCGTAAACGGAGAGCCAGCCGGGAGTAACGAGGATTTTTCCGTCGGTGCGAAAGGTGTCTTTTTCAGATCCGTGGTCGATAGTGGTGAGGCGCTTGGTGACCTCGAATTCGGCGTGTGGGAAAAAAACCGCGAGGAAGCGCTTTACGATCATGTCGTAAAGTTTGGCAGCTGGTTCGTCGATTTTGACAACGCGACCGGTGGGAATGATCGCAAAGTGGTCGGAGACCTTGGCGTTGTTAAAGATACGCTTTTGAAATTTAAGACGATCGTTCTTGAGAGCATCTTTGGCCCAATCGGCTAGATCAGACGATGACTCAGAAAGGTCAGTAACGATTTGTTTGACGTTCGCCATGTAGTCCTCGGGGAGGTAACGCGAATCGGTTCGGGGGTAAGTGATCATCTTGTGACGCTCATAAAGCGTCTGGGCAAGACCGAGGGTGTTTTTGGCGGTGAAGGGGGCTTCACGCTGAAGGGTTGTGAGATCGTAGAGTTGAGGGGCGATTTGTTTGGTCGGCTTTTTTTCCTCGGTGACGTTACCAGTTTTGTTTTTGCAGCGGTCTGTGATGAACATTGCTCTTTCCTTGTCCCAGATTCGTTCGGCACGTCCGAGAGGATGAGCTGCTTCTTTTTTAAAGTCTAGGTCAACCCATTTCCCTTCGTAGTCACCAGCGGCGACGCCGAAGCTACCTTGGACTTCGGCGTAAGGGGTGGATTTAAAGGCCTGGATTTCCTTTTCACGTTTCGCGAGGATTGCAAGGGTTGGGGTTTGAACTCGACCGGCGGCGGTAATGTTAAAGCCACCATGACGAGAGCGGAAGCAGGTGAGAGCGCGGGTCGAGTTAAGGCCGACGAGCCAGTCGGATTCCGAGCGGCACTTGGCGGCATCCGAAAGATTCGACATTTCTTCGCCTTTGCGGAGGCTTGACCACGCCTCTTGAATCGCACCGGTGGTCATGGACTGCATCCAGAGTCGTTTCACGGGCTTGCTGATTTTCCCGTATTCCATGATGTATTGGAAAATGAGCTCACCTTCGCGTCCGGCATCACAAGCGTTTACGATTTCGGTAACGTCCTTTTTGCGGGCTAGCGAGAGAACGTGTTTAAGGCGACCTTCGGATTGCTCGATGGGCTGGAGAGCAAAGTCAGAGGGAATGGCGGGGAGGACATCAAACTTCCAGGGGAGGTTTTTACCGTTTGGGCCAGTGGGCATTTTAAGCTCGATGAGATGACCAACCGCTGAGGTGATCATAGCGTTGTCATTCTCGAAATACTGGGCATCGCGAGACTTTCCCTTCTTGGTAAACTTGCCAAGGGTTTTGGCGAGGGCTTTGGAGAGATCTGTGGCAACAGAGGGTTTCTCTGCAATGATGAGAGTTTTTGACACGAGCCGGACTTAGAGCTTGGAGGGGGGGGATGAAAAGGAATTTCTTTTGAAGATGGATCTTTCCGAAGGAAGATTATGCAAAATTTAAGGGTAAATTCGTGGTGTGTCTCATTGGGAGTTTTTTTAAATTTTCAAATTCCCCGTTAATTTTTACGTATGAAGCGTTGCCCAGGAAGAGGTGCCACGAGCTTGCGAAGCTCCATTTTAATCAAAATGACGGAGATTTGATGGGCAGGGAGCTGCGTTTTTTCGACAATCTCATCGATCGATTGATCACTTCCGCTAAGCGCTTTTAAAACAGTGTTTTCCTCGGGGCTAAGGTCCACGAAGTTTTCGATTGGTCGGGGCTCCTCGTTCTTTAGAGTGGGAAATTTGAGATGTGAGAAGTCTTCAAGGATCTGTGATCCGTCGGTAACGAGGATGGCTCCTTCTCGGATTAGATCATGGCAGCCACCGGATGTCGGGCGATCGATGGGACCGGGGACGGCGTAAATTTGGCGACCAGCTTCGAGAGCAAAGTTTGCGGTGATGAGCGAGCCTGAGCGGCTAGGGCATTCGACGACAAGGAGCGCACGAGACCAATGGGCGACGATACGATTTCGTTGAGGAAAGGTTTTGCGGTCTGGAGAAGTTTGAAGGGGGAATTCGGAGATTATAGCTCCGTGCCCATCGGCGATTTTTTCGGCAAGAGCAAGATTCTCCGGTGGGTAAACTTGCATTAGACCAGAACCAAGAACTCCAATCGTGCGACCATTTGCGGCGACTGCGCCTTCGTGCGCTGCAGTGTCAATTCCACGCGCTAATCCTGAGATGACAGTTAGCCCGGCACTAGCGAGTTGAAAGGCAAACTTTCGGGATGCTTCGCGACCATAGTGTGTGAGCTTTCGGGAGCCGACAATACCAACCGAGTGAAGATCATTTTCCTGAAGGTCTCCCCAGACATAAAGAACGATCGGAGCATCGTAGGCGTCGCGGAGTGCCAGAGGATAGCCTTCGTCCTCTTGGGTGAGGATTTTAATGTTCCGTTCTTTGACGAGTTGGAGCTCTGCGGCAGGGTCAGCGTAATCTTGCCATTGGGTGATCAGTTTAGCAGCTTCTGGACCAATTCCTTGGATTCTTTGCAAGGAAGAGTTGCTTTGCTTTAGGGTGTTTACGGCATTACCAAAATTTTCGAGGAGGCGGCGGATTTTGACCGGCCCGGCAACGGGAAGTTGATTGAGGGCGATGAGTGCTTCTGTTTCAGTCATCGGTCGATTTCCATTGGGCAAGTTGTTCCGGGAATGAACAGTCAGTGCAATTGCTGAAATCCTCTAGGCAAAAATCTTGATACACTTGGAGGAGTGCTTGTTGTTGCCAAGCAAATTTCAAATATGGTTTGGCGATTGCAAGGGAGCCGAAGAGCCTTTCGCAAGAGCGCTTTACTTTTTGATTGGGAGCGGTGGCACGTATTTTTTGGAACTCAGCCCAATTTTCTGGGTGAAGGGGGTAGAGGGTGTTGATAAGGAACTCCTCAAGTCTTGATTTTCCAATGAGTTTGATAGGCTTTTCGGTGCGTGCCGAAAGCAGGGTGTGATGGTGGTCCCAAAATGGTTCCCTCAAAGCAGTGAGGGATTTAGAAAAGTTTTTGAAGGTTGGGGGTTGGCGAGCGGACTCTGAAAGCGAGGGCCATTGTCGTGCTGCGGTGGAGAGGGCGGCAAGTCTGCGCTGGGGGTGGTTGCCGGGACGGGTCGCTTGGGTCGACCAAGCGGGGGTGCGAGTTACAGGAAATTCGTAGTTGGGCCGATGCTTCCACCACCGTGTCCATAGATCCTCGAGCCAATCACGGGAGTCGTAGGGTGCGGTTTCGTGTAGATTAGGTGATAGGAATCCGGCAGTGCCGAAAATAATAGCTTCGATGTCTTCGGGCGTATGTTTCAGGATTTTTTTGATGGGCAGGCGTTGTGCGAGGAGGCGCATAGGATGTCGATTGGCGGAGAAGCCAAGGGCGTCGGCAAGTGCCTCCCAGAGCGCTTGTGAAAATCCATGGAGTTGGACTGTTCTCTCAAATCGTATCGCTTTTAGCCGGGCCCGATGCTTGGCGGATTCACGGAGGAGGGACGTGATATCGGTAACTGCCATGTGAGCCAGGGGGCGAAGACAACGACCAGGTCGGGCGAGAGCTTGGGTAAGTCGGGGACGGCTGAGAGCGTTTCTGACTGTAGCTGGTGAAAGAATAATGCGGGGAATGTCACGATGATTTGAAGTGCGAGTAAAGAAAGTAGGGCCTGAGTCATTGATAACGATATGGAGGATAATATCATTAAAGTGTTTTGACACATTGTGCCCGTGAAGCTCCCAGTTTCTAGAATCGAGATCGAGTTCAATGGGGCCGTGGCGGCTTTCTCCATCGACCTCGATGGTTGCGTTTATAAAGTCGGGCCCAGCGCCGTGATTCCACTCACCGGGTGAAACAATAGAGATTTTTTGGCCGTGATTGGATAGATGGTCTCGCGAGAAATATCCCGAAAACCAACGCGACTGGACTTCGAGTTCATCAAAGCTTGGGGTTGCTTGGTTCTCGGCAAGTATGTTGGTTTCAGCCGCCGTGAATTTTAGTAGACTGGGGTAGGTCATACTTACTCTTTTGGCTTAGTAGGCGGTGGCGAGGGAGGATCAAGAATGGTTAACAACCCTTCAACGGCTTTCATCTCGGGGATGTTTTTATAAGTTGACTTGGCCTGCTTTAGGATTTCTATAGCGGCTGGAATGTTATCGCGACGACGTTCTAGTTCTACGAGATGAAGATCTTGGCGAAGTTTGTCAGCCGAGTTGGTGAAAAGTTTTTTCGCTCGCTTGAAGCCCTTTGCGGCCTCTTCATTTTTTCCTCCTTCTAGCGTGTGAAATGCAACCATCTCGTAAACGGTGCCGCTTTTTGTTCTTTCGGCAGCTTTGAGTAATTCGGTGAGGCGGATTTCAGGGTCAGGGAACCTGGTTTGAGCGTAGCGAATGAGTTTGTAGTCACGATCTTTCAACATGGCATCGGTGCGAACGGTTGTGGTCTTGAAAGGCCTATAGAGTGGGTCTCCAATCACAATATTTTGCCACGAGAGGACGTTAATCGACATGTAGGCGGCTTCCACAAGGCTATAGTCTTTAAGAAGCCTATCATAAAAGATATCGAAACGATGAGTGAAACCAAGGTAGGGCTCCCATACATTTCCGAGGGTCGCAGCCGCGCCTCGATCAATCAGCCCGACGCTCCAGTTTTCCGCCGGATTCAAGAGCTGAGCTCCGCTGAAAGAGTGGAGATGGGCAGCGATGGCACCCTTTTTAAATTTCATTTTATCGTTAAGAAAAGGGCCGTTGCGATGCTGGGTATACCATCCAAAATAGACTGCAGCATCACGCATGGGGTAGTTGGTCACGAATGTGTTTTTCATGCGGTCAACTATGGTGGGCGTGGCTGAGTTGATAGAGGCTTTAGTGATATTCTCGATCCAATCATCACCTAATTTATAGCTTCCTCCCTTGGTCCACAGATCCAGATAAGTCATTCCCCAAAGGCCGTCTTTTTCGACATCAAGGGCGTCTAAAATCATGCGGGTACAATGGTCATAGGTGTTGGCATCAATTCGACCAACCATGACCATGAATTGCACCGGGTTGGTCGCAGCAGAGATTTCTTTGTTGTAACAGGGATTTGGAATTACTCCTCCGATGGGGTGATTTATGACACCCATCAAGCTAAGCTCGGAATCAACGGAGGCCTCATTTTGCTTCTTGAATTGACGGGTTGTCGATTCTTCGGCTTTAGGGACTGCTTGGCGACTGATTCTAAGTGGTATTCCCTTTATCAAAACAATGCAGCGGATCTTGGTTTTGAATGGGAGGGAGGTTCCATTTTGGTCCTTGCCTAGCTCCCACCATTGGTTTTGCGTGAATTTTTTCACCAAAGGTTGCCGGATTGCCGTTTCGTAGGTTTTGCGCTCAATGGTGGTTTTTTCTGGGACTTCAAGGCCGATGAGATTAGACATAGGAATCAGTCGATTCAGTGCATAAAACTCTGCTAGTTCTTTTGATTCGGGAAGAGTGGAATTATAAACAACGACGACTTGACCAGGAAGAAGAGGTATTGGCTTGGAGAATATCGGCAAGCAAAGGGTGAGAAATAGAAGAAGGGGAAGCGGCATGATTCTATAAGTTAAGGCTCAATCCATCGTAAGCCAGAGAAACTTGTGGTGGCAAAGAGCGATTGGTTTCCTCCCAGGAAAGTTCATGGGAAAGATGAGTCAGGTAGGATTGGTTGGGCTTAATTAGTTTGATTGTGTCTAGAGCCTCGCTTACGCTCATGTGGGTGTGATGGTTTTTGTATCGAAGCGCGTCGACTACGAAATAGTCGAGGCCCCGCAGGAGTTTTAAGGACTGTTTGGGAATCGTTTTCACGTCGGGAAGGTAGGCAAGGGATCCAATAGTAGGGTGGTCGAAGCGAAACCCATGGGTGCGAACCCTGCCATGCTGGACCTCAATCGGGGTGATTTTGAGGCCATTGAAATCAAAGGGTTCCTCTACTTCGCGCGGTTCGGGGCGAACATATCCAGCTTGGTGATCGGCAACCGAGAACGCCCAAGGATACATGCGGGCAAGTCCGGCGAGGGTTTCAGGTGAACCATAAAGGGGAAGAGGAGAGTCGCGCCGCCAGCAAAAAGCTCGTAGTTCATCAAAACCAGCGACGTGGTCGAGATGTTCGTGGGTGTAAAGGACGGCATCGACCGCGGTAAGCTTCTCCCGCAAGGCTTGTTGTCGTAGATCGGGGCCACTATCGATAAGTAAACGCCCCCAGGGACCTTCAAAAAAAATTGAACTGCGGGAGCGGTTGTCGTGAGGGTGATCGGAGTGGCAAACCTTGCAGGAACAACCGATCACAGGAACTCCCACTGAAGTGGAGGTGCCAAGAAATAGGAATCGAGATTGAGATCTGTTGCGAGTCATCGTTGCGTTGTGGCAAGAGAATTGCATAATCCCAATGTCACCGCAAAAACGAATGCTTAACCTTTTAAAGATCCGCAACTTGGCCCTAGTCGAACGCCTGGAATGGGACCTTGGTGGAGGCTTGGTAGGTGTGACAGGCGAAACCGGCGCGGGAAAATCCGTAATTGTGGGTGCTCTTAAGTTGATTTTGGGTGAGCGAGCTGACAAGGGGCTCATTCGTACCGGTGAGGATCAATGCATGGTCGAGGCAATTTTTCAGCTGCCCGAATCCTCAGTAATTGATGCGATTTTGGAGGAAGTTGGTTTAGACTGCTGTGAGGAAAATGAGTTGATTATCCGGCGTGTCATTGGGGCTTCGTCGAACAAACAATTCGTAAATAACGGAGCGGCGACCTTAGGTGTCTTGAAAAGGATCGGGCGGCATTTGGTCGATCTTCATGGACCTCATGATCATCAGTCCTTACTTTCGACGGAAAGGCAGTTAGCCTTGCTGGATGCTTATGGAGCTGCCGGAGAAGAAGTGAAAACCTACCGTGAAACCTGGAATGCTTGGCGCGAGGCAAGCGAAGAATATGAAATTGCGCGTGCTCAGCGCGAAATTAGTGATCAGGAAAAAGAGTTGCTGCGGTTCCAGGTTGAGGAAATTGACTCGGCAGGAATTAAAACAGGGGAAGAGAAAGATTTGGAGGAACGCTATCGGCGGAGCAGTAATGCAAATCGTTTGGGTGAATTGGCAGGCAAAGCTGTGAATTTGATCAGTGATACTGTTGGGCCAGGGTTGGAAGATCTTCAACGTGTGACTTCTGGATTACGCGAGATCGATCCGGCGATCGTTGATTTAGCTGAAGAGGTAGAGTGCTCGGTGATGCAGATGCAGGAACTTGAACGGAGCGTTGTCGACTATCTCGATGATCTTGAGATCGATCCGTCGGAAGTGCAGGAGGTTGAGAATCGCTTTAATTTGGTTGAATCTCTCAAGCGAAAATATGGTCCAACTCTTCAGGATGCGTTGGATCACGCTGAGGATGCTCGACTGAAATTGGAGGGTTCTGGTAATCGGGAGGAATTTTTGACGCGATTAAAACAAAATGTTGATCTGGCCTTGAAGAAGCTGCGGGCAGTAGCGCGAAAAATTAGTTCAAAGCGAAAAAGATACGCACCATCTTTGGCGGAAGAAGTGCGCGGGCATTTAGTAGATTTGGGTTTCAAACAAGCGGAGTTTGAAGTTCAGTTGAGCGTCCGTGATGAACCGGGTGCGTTTGGATTAGAGGATGTCGAGTATCTTTTTGGACCAAATCCAGGTGAACCACTAAGGCCGCTAAGGCAAGTCGCATCGAGTGGCGAAATTTCACGGGTCATGCTAGCTGTGAAAAACGCGCTTGCAGATCAGGATTCTACCCCACTGATGGTTTTTGACGAAATCGATGCGAATGTTGGTGGGGAAATTGCGAGAGCCGTGGGCGAGAAGATGGCGAGCCTTGGCCAACGCCATCAGGTCGTTGCCATTACACACTTTCCGCAGGTTGCGGCGGTAGCACATCAACATTTCCTGGTTGAGAAACGGGTGGAGGGCGGCCGATCATTTTCCTCGCTAACCGAAGTGACTGGTGGAGCGCGTGTCGACGAGCTAGTGCGGATGTTGGGTGGAGGAGGAAAACAGGCCCGAGAAATGGCAAAGTCGCTCTTAAAGTAGAGAGTTCGAGGGAGGAAAGCTAATTCTAGTAGCTTACGAGTGCTACTTTAGATGTCCATGCGGGGCTGGTCAGTAAATCGATGGAGTTGATGGGCCCAATCCCTGCTGGTTGCTAATCAGATACGGTATTTTTGGCAAGTTCTCGCTTGCTGAGATCGTCACCAGTATAGCCGTTTTCTTCGGCATATTTTCGGACGTCAGCAGTAATTTTCATAGAGCAGAAGGTAGGGCCGCACATTGAACAGAAGTGCGCGGTTTTAGCTCCTTCTGCCGGAAGGGTCTCATCGTGGAAGTCGATCGCACGGGCAGGATCGAGTCCGAGGGCAAATTGGTCTCGCCAACGGAATTCAAAGCGGGCTTTTGAAATCGCGTTATCCCGTTCTTGAGCGGCTGGGTGCCCTTTGGCCAGATCGGCGGCGTGAGCGGCTATTTTGTAAGTGATAACCCCTTCGCGGACGTCGTCACGGTTCGGGAGGCCAAGATGCTCTTTTGGGGTGACGTAACACAACATGGCGCACCCGTACCAACCGATGTTGGCTGCTCCAATCCCTGAAGTGATGTGATCATATCCAGGGGCGATGTCAGTAGTGAGTGGTCCAAGCGTGTAAAAGGGAGCTTCGTGGCACCACTCAATTTGCTTTTGCATATTCTCTTCGATGAGCTGCATCGGAACATGGCCGGGCCCTTCGTTCATGACCTGACAACCTTTTTCCCAAGCGCGGGTGGTGAGTTCGCCTTGAACCTCGAGTTCTGCGAGTTGAGCATAGTCATTGGCGTCGGCGATTGAGCCGGGACGGAGTCCGTCGCCTATAGAGAATGATACGTCATAAGCGGCACAGATGTCACAAATATCATCCCAGTGGGTGTAGAGGAAGTTCTCTGCGTTGTGAGCGAGCGCCCACTTAGCCATGATAGACCCCCCACGACTTACGATACCAGTCATACGACGAGCGGTGTGAGGGACGAAGCGTTTCAGGACGGCCGCATGAATCGTGAAGTAGTCGACCCCTTGCTCAGCTTGCTCGATGAGAGTGTCGCGGAAGAGCTCCCAAGTGAGGCTTTCGATCTGGCCGTTGACCTTTTCGAGGGCTTGGTAAATAGGGACGGTTCCGATGGGAACAGGGGAGTTACGAATGATCCACTCACGGGTTGCGTGAATGTTTTTGCCAGTCGAAAGATCCATTACGGTGTCGGCTCCCCATTTTGTGGCCCAACGCATTTTTTCAACTTCCTCATCAATAGTAGAAGCAACGGCTGAGTTGCCAATATTAGCATTGATTTTGACGAGAAAATTCCGCCCGATGATCATGGGCTCGCTTTCTGGGTGGTTGATATTGGCGGGGATGATGGCCCGACCGCGGGCGACTTCCGAACGCACAAATTCGGCAGTGATAAGAGTTGGGATTTCAGCTCCATAGGTTTGGCCAGGGTGCTGGTGATTCATGACGTTTCTGGAGACCTGCTTCATGGGGTCAATCTCGCTTGGGCGGGGCATTTCGTATCCATCTGGCGTGGAGTTTTTCTGACGGATAAAATCTTTAATTTGATCGGAAGCATCATCGGGGATTTCCTCGATGGTGGGATACCGGTCGTGGACTGTTTTAAATTCCTCAAGGCGTCCCATGTTTTCTCGGATCGCGATGTATTCCATTTCCGGAGTGATGATACCTTGGTCGGCATACCATTTTTGAGTGACTGGATTTCCGGCAGAGCGAAGCGGCTTTCGTTTTAAGCCGGGGTATTCTTTAAGTTTGTTTTTTGCGGCTTTGCTTTCGTTGTATTTCTCGGCGTGAGCCTCAGAAAGATAACCGTTGTCTATCGCTTTGATATCACGACCTTCGTATTCTTGAACGTCCTTACGATTAAGGATCCAGTCGCGACGTAGGGCAGGAAGGCCTTCTCGGACATTACCTTTAAAATTTGGATCACCCCATGGTCCGGAACAATCGTAGACACGGATGGAGGCGTTTTTTTCCGTGACTCCATTGGCGTGCTCGGTGTCGGAAAGGCGGATTTCACGCATGGGAACCTTAAGGTCTTTGTGAATTTGGCCTTCAACGTAAATCCGGGTGGAGTTGGGGAAGATGGTCGGGTCCTCATCAATAGCTTTGAGTTCGGCGGAGTTGTCAATATCCTCAACAAAGTTTCCAGTGTAGTCCGAGCGTTGCTTTGAGTTTTCTGGTGTGAGGCTGTTTTCGTCAGGAGAAATCATAGTCGTGGAGTTTTTGAGTTGTAAGGAAAGAAGAAGCCTGTCGGCTCTGGATTTGAGGCTCGACAGGCGTGAGAAAGATTTTGGTCTGACTCCCGGGGGTTAATCCGGTAGTGAGGGTATGATCTCAGAAACTTCGACTTGACGAAGAAACACCCCTGTCTTGTTACGCAGAAGATTGGAGTCGAGTGGCTAACTTGTCAAGAAGACGGGGTTTTGAACATTGCGGGGTGGCTGAGTCTACGTTAGTTCCTGTCGCGTGGCGGATGAACACCAGATCAAGCTTGAATATGAAAGTGCGTATTTTCTGCAGTCGCTTTTTGGACACGAAGAAAAAGAGCTTAGGTATCTTGAAGAGAAGGTAAAAGTCCGCCTGGTGACTCGGGACGGATGGCTGGAAGTTCGTGGTCCGGAAGAAGGATGTCTTTTAGTAAGAGAGATTTTTTCCGATTTGGAGAAAACAAGGAGAAATGGTGGGGAAGTGATGTCGAGGGATTTTCGAACAGCGGTCGATTTAGTAAGGCGGGGTGGTGAAGGGATTTCGGCATTGGGAAGGTTGCAACTTGTAGGCGCTCGCGGGTGCAAGCCGGTAGTGGCTCGCAGTCCAAATCAGTTGGCATACTTACATGCGATGGTGGCGAATGAGGTCGTTTTTGGACTTGGGCCTGCTGGAACGGGGAAGACCTATTTGGCGGTGGCAATGGCGCTTGATCTTCTTCGTAAAAAAGAAATCAGTCGTTTAATTTTGACTCGACCAGCAGTGGAGGCAGGGGAGGCACTTGGTTTTTTGCCGGGAGATATGCGAGATAAGGTTGCTCCTTATTTACGACCACTTTACGACGCTATTGATGATATGCTCGGCTTTGAGGAAGGGGCAAAGCGTTTGGAGGATGGTAGTATCGAAATTGCTCCACTGGCTTACATGCGCGGACGGACCTTATCACGGTCTTTTGTTATTCTTGATGAGGCTCAGAATACCACGCGGGAGCAAATGTTTATGGCGCTGACCCGATTGGGGGAAGGTTCGCGATGTATCATTACAGGTGATTCATCTCAGATTGATTTGAAGGATCACGGGATCTCGGGCTTACTGGAAGCGGAAAAGGCGCTAAGGGGTGTGGATGGCGTAGTATTTAATCACTTCGACACGAGCGATGTTGTTCGTCATCCTGTGGTCGGGAGAATTATTTCAGCATACAAAGACTTCCGTTCATAATTACTGATCCATGAATATTATTATCGTTGGAGCCGGGGAAATTGGCCGCCACCTTGCCGTAGAATTGTCACGCCAAGATCACGCCGTTTCGGTAATCGAGAGCGATGCGGTTCAGGCTTCCGAGCTTCAGAGCGAAATTGAAGGGAAGGTCGTCGTTGGAGATGGTTCCAGTATAAATACTCTTGCCGAGGCTAATATCGGTGATTGCGAATTATTCCTTGCGCTTACGAGTGAGAACTCGGTGAATTTAATGTGCGCTTCGATGGTTAAGTCAATGGGGGTAGAGCGGGTGATCAGTCGAGTGCATCCGGGCTTACAGCGCGAGGAGTGGCTGTTTGATTTTAGGGGCCACTTTGGGATTGATCATATTTTCAGTTCCGAGAGGTTGGCTGCGATCGAGTTAGCGAAGTTTATTCGAAATCCTGATTCATTGGTGGTCGAAGAAATTGCGCGTGGACGAATTGAGTTACAGCAAGTTCGAATCAGCTCCGAGAGTGAGGTCATCGGTGAGCCATTAAAGTTGCTCAAGTTCCCCGCAAATACGAGAGTTGCATTGGTCAGTCGGGACAATTCCCACGAAGTTGCCAATGCTGATACCGTTTTGGTGGAAGGTGACATTGTGACGGTGTTCGGAGCACCTCACAAATTACGCCAGCTTGTTGGACGATTACAGAAAGAGATTCACCTCAAGGATGGACCAAGTGTTGTCATTTTTAGTGGTGGGGAATATGGGTTTTCACTTGCTCAGATGTTGGAAAGTTGGAATTGCCGGGTTCGTATCTTCGAACGTGATCCTGATCTTGCTCAGAAACTTACCGACCGGCTCTCCAGTACGACCGTGATCAATGCGGATGCGACATCGGTCGCAGAATTAGAGGAAGAACAAGTTGGGGAAGCTGATTTTTTCGTAGCGACCAGCAGCAGCGATGAGGATAATGTAATGACATGCTTACAGGCTAATAATCTTGGGGCTAAGAATTGTTTGACCCTGATTCACCGAGCTGACTACGCGAAAGCAATTAGCTTTTCTGGGCGACATTTTGGGGTCGTTGCGGCGGTGAGCCCGCGAGAGGCTTCGCGGAAGGAGATTTCGCGTTATGTCACAACTGAGAAATTCCATGTTGTTCGCAAACTTGGAAATGGCATCGTTCTCCAGACCCATGTTGCAAAAGGGTCAAAGGCAGATGGGAAGACAGTAGCAGATCTTAAGTGGCCCGATGGTTGCGTCTTGGTTGGGTTACTCAAGGGTTTGCAGGCTATTGTTCCTGGGGCCGATGACACACTTGAGGCTGGTGACCAAATCTTTGCGATGGTTGCAAATAAGGCGGAAAGAAAATTTCTTAGGCTGGTTCATTAAGGCCCAAGGTAATTGGGACTCGAGGGTAAATTTATTCAGCTATCGGATCTTATGTTTTTTATAGGCAAATCTCAAATGGTGCCTGATCGGGCTGGGGCATTGATTTAAAAAGGAACGGGTGAAGTGAAGGTGAGTCGCTCACTCGTGCCGGGGTGGTGGAAGGAGAGTTTGCTAGCGTGGAGCTTCATTTTTCCGGGGTCTGAGCCGTTGCCATAAAGCGGATCGTCAAGGATTGGAAGTCCGAGCCCTTTCGGATGGGCTGAGTGTATTCGAAGCTGGTGGGTTCTGCCCGTGATTGGCTGAAAATGTATTCGCGTTATTCCATTTTCAATCGAGATGCGGCGCCATTGAGATATCCCCATTTTCCCGTGAATTTCATCGTAAATTTGATAGGGGCGATTCTCAATATCAAGTCGGAATGGAAGCGTGATCGTGCCGCTATTCCCGAGGTCCTCAGGGAGTGTTCCATCTAGAAGGGCAATGTATTCCTTCTCGGTGAGTCTATCTTGAAATTGTTTCGAGAGGTTTCGATGAGCGTCTTTGGTAAGAGCCATGACAAGTAAGCCCGAGGTGTCCATGTCAAGACGGTGGACCGCGGGTTGATCAATACATCCGGGAATAATTGTGCTAATTCGGTGAGCAACCGAATCTATTTTCTCAACCCCTCGTCCAGGAACTGAGAGAAATCCGCTGGGCTTATCGACCACCACGATGTGCTGGTCCTGATAAATAATGGTCATTTTTTCCGGACTTTAAGAATGGCTTCAACCATTTGTCGGGTCTCTTCAATATTGTGTTGGGGATGGGGAGGCATGGGTTGCTCACCCCAAATACCAACTCCTCCTTTAATCACCTTGTTCGCTAACATCTCGATAGAATTCGGATCTTTGGCATATTTTCCTGCGACGTCGCGGTAGGTAGGTCCGATCGATTTTTGAGTGGTGTTATGGCAGGCAAGACAGGTGGTCTCGGCAATGAGCTTGGTGCCAGGGTGATCCTTTGGAAGGCCCTTCATTCTGGGGTCGGATGGTGAAACCGCGATGGATTGCGGAGTTTGGGAGTATGTCACTCGCTTGAGCTTTCCGTCCTTGCCGTCATACCAGGCTGAACCGTATTCAAGAATAAAGACCTCGCCTTTGGGGCCCATGGCCATGTCGCCGGGGTGAACAAACCGATATTTTCCGAGCCATGGTTCGTTCCACTCAATGTTTCCTTTGTCATCAAGCTTGATTAACCGAATCCGAGTGGTGGTCCAGTCGTAGGCTATGAGGCAGCCGTCAAGCTGTGCTGGGAGCCCCCCCTGATGTTTGGGAAAGAGATCGGAATAAAATACTGGTCCAGCACAAGCAGATGCTCTGGGGTAGTGCCAAAAGGCTGGTTGGGCTGGAGGGAGTTCGGTTAGTCCAGTGTTGTTGATTGAAGTGTTGATCGGTTTTTCGAAATTAAATTTTTTCCCTGTCTTTTTTTCTGAGAAGTCATAGTCGGCGTAGGGTTTATTGTTGGCACTAAAGTAGGGCCAACCAAAATTCCCGGCTTTGCGGGCTTGATTGATTTCATCATAGCCGCGTGGTCCTCGGCTTGAATCGCTACCGGCGTCAGGTCCCACCTTTCCCCAGTAAAGATAGTTGGTTTTTTGGTCGATTGAAATTCGATAGGGGTTACGGCATCCCATAACATAGATTTCTGGACGAGTCTTAGCGGTGCCTTTTCGAAAAAGGTTGCCTTTTGGAATGGTATAGCCGCCATTTTTGGTGGGTCGAATACGAAGAATTTTCCCGCGGAGGTCATTGGTGTTGGCGGAAGTGCGTTGGGCGTCATACCACTTGCGGTTTTTACCCTCGTCGATGGGAGCGGAGCCATTTGATTGAAATGGGCAGGTGTTGTCTCCAGTGGAAAGATATAGGCAACCGTCGGGTCCAAACGCTAGAGATCCACCTTCGTGGCATGTTGAATTTTCACGATCGTGTGGAACTTCTAGTAAGGTTTTTTCGCTGCCAAGTTGCCCCCCTTTGAAAGTGAATCTAGCAAGATGATGGACGGGTTTCCCTTGGACTGAGTAGTAGAGATAAACCCACTTATTCTTTTCGTAATTCGGATCAAGGGCGATTCCTAGGAGTCCGCACTCTCTCGCGAATTCCTTTTTTCTTACCTCGACTGGAATGGTTGCAATCACCTTAACTTTACCATTCTCTGGATTAACCAATTTCACCGCCCCAGTGCGTTCAGTGACGAATACGTAGCCCTCTGGAGTGACTGCCATTTCCATGGCGTCAACAAAGCTTCCAGCGATGGTTTCGACCTTAAAATATTCATCTGCGGGAGCTTTTGCTGAGGCAAAGGAAGGACTTAAAATTAAGAGAAGGGAAACTAAATGTCTCATGGGGACAGGATGACGGAATTCATCTCGAGAGCAAGTTTGGCGGCGGGTCAAATTGGCAATCTGCGCTAGTCCAAATGAGTTTTTCACGATATTATAAAATCCTAGGGTTATTCACATATCTTTGCATTTTAATTTTTAATTAGTCTGGCTAGGTGCTGTCATTTTGAAAGAGCTAGAGAGATCCGGAGTGGCTTCGGGACAGCACGCCGGCTCGGTTTCGGATGTTGTTTTTCATCCCAACGGGATCCAGGTCTAAAGCTCTTCCCATGATCAATGTATACGTCTCTGGGAGATTAAATCGGGCAAGTTGGAGTTCGGGATACCATTTGTGGAAGTCTCTCCAGAAATAACCTTAAAAAAGTTGCGCCTCTGGATGATGACTTGGTCGTGCTGACAACTGATCCACTCGACAAATTTTGGTTAGGAAAATTGGGTGATCAAAGGGGCCTCTTGTCTTTTAATTGTGATAGTTGACCACGAATCAGAAGGAATCAAAATACTGATAATAATCAAGGATGCCTGCAGCTTTCTCTTTCGCGAGATATCAGCCACCTTAGAACGGTGAATGGCCACGGAAGTTATTCGTTGTTTAAAGTGATTCGAGAATGATTAACCCGTTTCTCGGAGGCCTGATGAGATTGCGTTGATCGTCAATTGCAGGGCGAGAAAATCGCGATTAAAGCGACCATCTTTGGCTTCGATTGGGCTTCCGGCCTCGCGCCAACGTTTGATGAGAGCGATTTGTTGCTCGTGAAGGACCTTTAATGGACCTTCACGGACTGCGAGGGTTTTTTCCATACGCGGGCGGCGGGAATCAAATTCACGGCCAAAAAGTTTGCGAACCAATTTACGCGTTTTGTCGTATTCGGCAAGGATTTGGCCAAGAAGGCGTTTCCGAAGATCTTTGTCCGGGCAGAGCTCGGCATATTGCTTCATCATCTCTGGATTTGCCGAGGCGAGAGAGGATTCAATGTTGGTGAAAACATAGCGGAGGAAATCGAAATTTGGGAGGTTATCCCTGATGTTCTGGTAGGATTCTTCGCCGATAGCTTCTAGACCGGATCCGACACCATACCAGCCGGGTAGGTAGAAACGGGCTTGTGTCCAAGAAAAGACCCATGGGATAGCACGGAGATCCTTGAGAGAGGCTTTCTTGCCAGTGCGGCGTGAGGGTCGGGATCCAAAGACACCGGTTTCTAAAGCGTCGATGGGAGTCGCAGTACGATAGAAACTGATGAAGTCCTCGGCGTCGAGCAGCTTGCGATAGGCTCGGTCTGATTCGGCAGAAAGGGCGTCGAGACTTTGGCGGCACTGTTCGACAGGATTGGCCCGCTCGTTTCGCAGTCCAACGATACGGGTGACACCAGCGGTGAGGAGTTCGAGATGGAAGTGAGCATTCCCTTCGTGACCGTATTTTCGTGGAAGGACTTCACCTTGTTCGGTGATGCGGACGGGGCCGGAGAGCGCTCCATCGGGAAGGGCTCGCAGGAACCAACGGGTGGGTCCCGCTCCACGACCAATGGTGCCGCCGCGACCGTGAAAAAATTGTGGAACGACGCCTTCTGCTCGACATGCTGCGGTCATTGCTTCTTGGCCTTTGAAAATCCCCCATTGGGATGCGAACACTCCGGCGTCTTTGTTGGAATCGGAGTAGCCGACCATGGCGGGCTGCATTCCGGACGGATGTGGTCCCATGATGGCGAGGTATTCCGCCAGAATGGTGTTGGCGGCGGCTAGGTCTTCGCCGGTTTCGAAGAGTGGACTAACGGGAAGATGGGAACGCCATTTTCCGTTGGAGTGAAGCTTAGCAAGACCGGATTCACGGCAGAGGAGCTGTACAAGGAGAATATCGGAAACAGAGCGCGTCATGCTTATGATAAGCTGGCCAAGGCAATCGGGGCCACGTTTGCGTAGGTGGGTCGCTAGAAGGCGGAAGTAAGCTAGGATGTTATCGGCATCGTCTCCGGCTTGTTCATAGCGAGTGAGAAATGGTCGGGGGTTGGACAGTTCGGCGACAAGAAAATCGCGGCGTTTTTTTTCGCTCCAAGTTGGGAAGTTTTCTCCATCAGGAATTCCGACTTTAGCAAAGAGTTGGGCGGCTGCGGCATCGTGGGCTTCCGAGTTGTTACGAACATCGAGCGAAGCGAGATGGAGTCCAAAAATTTCAGCAAGGCGAATGAGCGGGAAAATCCACTCGTGGGCAGTCATTGAAGCTTTGGCTTCGCAGAGGGTGTCGTGAGCAAGATTGAGATCGGAGAGATATTCGGTGGTGGTCTGGTATTTGTCCTGCTCGAACCTTTCGACGACCAGTCGAATAAAAGTCTGCCATGGCTCTAGATGGTAGCGTTTGGTAATGCGGAATCCCGCATCGCCGAGTTCTTCGGCATAAGTTGCAATGGCATCCTTGAGACGGGAGGGAACCTTGGTAAAGGGTGGAGCCAAGGTAAGTTTGGCGGCAACTTTCATTAAATGTCGCTGGTGCATTTGCACTGCATTTTCATGAAGTTCGGCGAGGGTGTTTTTGGTCACCTCTGGCGTGACAAAGGGGTGTCCGTCGCGGTCGCCACCAATCCAGTTAGAGAAGCGGATTTTTGGATAGGCGTTCTCCTTGCGAAGGTTTTCGATATTCCAGCCGGCATCTTCCCACGCGAGTTCGAGAGAACGGTCAAGGCGGATTACGACTTCGGGAAAGGTTTCGCTGAGATAAGGTAGAGCATTTCGAAGTTCTTCTTGAACTGCGGGACGTTGCACAAAAATTTCCCCAGTATACCAAAGGGTTTGGAGTTCGGCGCGGAGGGAGTCGGCGACTCGGCGACCGTAATGAGGATCGTTTTTGGCGGATTCAAAACTACGAAGTTCCTCGTAGATGGCTTTATGGCGGACGCGCACGGAGGGGCGTTTTGCTTCGGTTGGGTGAGCAGTTAGGACTGGTTCTACCTGAACCTTTTTGAGGGTCGTAATCACTTCTTGCTCGGTTAATCCGGCTTCGGAGAGGCGTTTGATGACGGAGGGCCAAAGGCCCTTAATGGCGTCGGCTCCGTGGGAGGTTCGGCGGGCACTGCGGAATTTCCAAGCGACGCGTTCTTCGACGATGTTGAGTAGCTCGAAGCAAATAGAGAGGAGTTGAGCTCCTTCGCGCTCTGCTCCTGAGGGGATTGTTTCAGGAAATGGTTTTCCTTCTTGCCAGGGAACGAGCGAGCGGAGAGCAGCATCGAGTGGGAGGGCCTCAGCAAGCATAGCAGTCGTTTCGGCTAGACTTTCGTCGAGTTCGCGAAATCCCTCAGCGAAATATCGGTCGTTCTTAATGTTGTCAGGCATCCGAGGCAAGAATGCTCAGATTTTGAGGGGCTGGCAAGGATCTGTCTTTCAGGTCACGATTCATTCTGTTAATCAATGGCATGAAGACGATGATTTTTGCGACAGTGGCTCTCACTGGAGCCTTCCAGGCTCAAACGACTCCTGTTTATGTTGGCACCGGGGCAGATGGAATTTACACCCTCGAATTAAACGAAAAAACAGGAGCGCTTTTGAATCGTAAGCATGTGGTGAAGGGCCAGAACATGGGGTTTCAGGAGGTGAACAAGAAAGGCAGTATTATTTTTTCGACTTTCAAAAAAGGCGGGAAGGGAGCGGTTTCGGCCTATTCGATCGTTGAGGGAAAGTTTGCTGAGATTTCGAGCCAGACTTATGATGGTCGAGGACTTTGCCATGTCAGTATCGACGCGAATGAAAAAGTTCTTTTTGGAGCGGATTACGGTGGTGGGAAAGTAGTGTCTTTCCCAGTTGAAGGAGGGAAGATTGGCGCCGTGGCATCACTGATGCAGCACGAGGGTTCGAGCGTGAACAAACAACGGCAGGAAGGGCCTCACGCACACTCCATTTATGCTGGGCCTGATAACAAATTCGCGTATGCGCCAGATCTTGGAATTGATCAGGTGAAATTTTATGCTTTCGATGCTAAGGGGACCTTGACTGATAAGGG
Organism: uncultured Verrucomicrobiales bacterium; assembly: GCA_949373085.1. Lineage (GTDB taxonomy): Bacteria > Verrucomicrobiota > Verrucomicrobiia > Verrucomicrobiales > Akkermansiaceae > SW10. Next base: position 15,361 of record CASICJ010000006.1, on the reverse strand, counting down.
GGGGTTCAAATTAATTCCAGGTTCTGGTCCTCGTCACATGAAGTTTGGTAAAGATGGTTCGCATGCCTATGTTCTTAATGAACTCACTTTGAGTGTGACCGGGTTTTCCCGTGATACGAAAGGTGGTGTTTTGACGATGAAGAATACAGTGAGTGTTTTCCCGTCGAATACAAAAACAGAGAATATGAGCTGTTCCGAAATTAGGGTTTCGCAAGATGGGAGATTTATTTATACTGCCAATCGTGATTTAACAGAAAAAGGCCGGGACTCCATAACTGTCCTCTCTGTCGCGCAGAATGGATCATTGAAGCATCTTGAAACGACTCCGGCAGCTGTCTGGATTCCTCGGAATATTAATCTTTCGCCATCTGGTGATTGGCTTCTTGTGGCAGGGCAAAAGTCCAACGAGGTGACTAGTCATCGGATTGATAAGAAAACCGGTAAGATTTCCTTCAGCGGCGAAAGTGCGGAGGTGCCGAAGGCGATGTGTATTAACTTCGCTCGGTGAATTTTACCCAACTTTTAAAATTGGATTATGAGAGATCTTACTTTGGTTCCGGACGTAATGGCCAAACGAGGGTCCCTTTTTGCAGAAATTTAAGCGCGTTTTTGGCCGCGGAGGATGGCTTCAATGAAGGGGTCAATAGCTCCATCCATAACGTTTTGGATGTTTCCGGTTTCTTCGCCTGTGCGGAGATCCTTGACCATCTGGTAGGGCTGAAAAACATAGGAACGAATTTGGCTGCCCCAGCCAATTTCCCCTTTATCGGAGTATGCGCGGTCGGCTTCGGCTTTCTGCTTGTCTTCCTCGATTTGGTAGAGTTTGGCTCGTAGGGTTTCCCAAGCAACTTCGCGGTTGCGGAGCTGGGAGCGTTCCTGGGTGGATCGAATCACGATACCCGTTGGGAGGTGCTTCATAATAACAGCGGTTTCGACCTTGTTTACGTTCTGACCACCTTTGCCGCCTGAGCGGGCTGTCGATATTTCGACATCGGAATCTGGAATATCAATCTCGATGGTGTCATCAATTTCAGGTGTGACATCTATAGAGGCGAAAGAGGTGTGTCTTTTTCCTGCCGAGTCGAAAGGCGAAATACGAACGAGACGATGAACACCACGTTCGGCTTTGAGGTAACCATAGGCGTATGGGCCTTCAATTTTTAGAGAGGCAGAAGAAATTCCGGCTTCCTCTCCGTCCTGATAATCAGTGACGGTGATCTTAAAGTCTTTTTGCTCTGACCAACGATTATACATTCGGTAAAGCATACCGGCCCAGTCGCAGGCCTCGGTGCCACCTGCTCCGGCTTGAACAGTCATGTAGGCGTTTTTTGAGTCGGAAGGAGAGTCGAGGAGGGTAATGAGCTCGAAAGACTCTAAATCTTTTCCAAGCTTTTCGAAAGTGGATCGCGCCTCACGCGCTGAATCGATGTCATCAAATTCCTTGGCGAGTTCGATACCCGACGTGAGATTTTGAAATTCTTCCTCAAATTTAAGGAAAGGTTCGAGTTTGTCCTTGTTGAGTTTTGTTTCGGCTAGGACTTCGCGGGCCTTCTCTTGTCGGTCCCAAAACTCTGGATCGGCGGCTTTGGCTTCGAGTTCCTCGATTTTTTGGGTTAAAAGCGGGATGTCAAAGATACCTCCTGAGTTCCGACAAGCGGCTCTCGAGCGAGCTGGTGTCGATCGCCAGGAGGTCAGCGACGTTTTCGGTTTCCATTAGGGAGCGAGAGGTATGGGAGACGGATGCAGGGGTCAATGGAATTGTCGGATGAGAGAATAGAGTTGCACTTGGGTTTTTGGAAGAAGACCGTGAATTGGCGGATATTTCGTCAGTAATTCGTGGGTTCTCTTTCGGAAATCTAGAGAGTTCAAAAAACTCAAAGATAGGTGGTATCGGATTTACTGGTCATCCTAGTTAGATCAGTCAGGGTTCTGTAACGATGAATCGGGGGAGTTTTTTGGGTTTGGCGGGGCTTGCAGCCTTCTTCCTGCAAGGGAATGTGATGGGGAAGCCCCTTAAAGTTTATGTCCTAGCAGGTCAGTCGAATATGCAGAGTTTGGCTCATAAAAAGACTTTTGCAGCGATAGGGGAAGATCCCAAGACAGCCCCGATGCTGAAGGTTGAGAAAAACTAACCAGAACTTGAGATGATGAAATTGAAACTGACCTTATTGAGTCTGCTGTGCACCACGCTTGTCTCAAAAGCGGAGAAGCCTCCCAATATCCTCCTGATTATGGCGGATGATTTGGGGTGGTATGATGTTCACTTTAACGGGAATGAGCATTTGGATACCCCAAACCTCGATCGCTTCGTGAAACAGGGAATGGTTTTTCCACACGGCTATGCGGCAGCTCCGGTGTGCACGCCGACTCGTGCAGCGATGATGACCGGAATGTCTCCGGCAAGACTGGCAATTACGAATCATGCACCAGGGTTTAAAGATGGCATGGTGCCGGAGGGTCGGACACAGGCTGGAGCGAAAAAATTGACTTATCTTCCTTTAGAAGCGGAGACTTTGGCGGAGCGTTTGAAAAACGAGGTTGGATATGCGACCGGCTTTGTGGGGAAGTGGCACTTGTCCCACCGCAAAGGGGTGAACGAATTGGGTGAGAAATACGAACTCGGATTACGTCCAGAGTCGCAGGGCTTTAACCTTAATATTGGTGGCTATGACCGGGGAGGGCCCCCGACGTATTTTGCGCCCTATAAGATCCCGACTTTAAAAGAAGGGCCGAAAGGGGAATATCTCCCTGATCGATTGGCGACAGAATGCATCGACTTTATTAAAAACCAAAAGAAAGGGCCGTTCTTCCTGACGTTTTGGAATTATTCGGTTCACTACCCGATCGAGGCACCGGAGGATCTGATCGAGAAATATAAAAAGCGTCCGGTGGAAAATGCGCCTTACGCAGCGATGATTGAGGGAATGGATCGTTCGATTGGGCGGGTGTTGAAATCGCTCGACGACTTGGGTTTGGCGGATGATACGATTGTGATTTTCACTTCCGATAATGGCTCTTTATTTGGAAATGGGCCTTTAAGGGCAAACAAGGGGCATCTTTATGAAGGAGGAATCAGGGTCCCTTGGGCCATCCGTTGGCCAGGAAAAGTAAAGGCGGGTTCGAGTTCCAATACGCCCATCATAACGACGGATACCTTCCCGACTTTACTTGAGGTGGCGGGATTGAAACCCAAGAAGGGAATTCCGCTTGATGGGGAAAGTTTGATCCCAATTTTGAAAGGGGATACGGGGCTGAAGAGGAAGTCTCTTTTCTTCCATTATCCCAACTACGCCTTTCACAAGAGGAATCGTCTGGGAGGAGTGGTGCGATGTGGGAATTACAAGCTCATTCACTTTTATGATGATGATTCCATCGAGCTTTATGATGTCGTTGCAGATCAGGGTGAGAAGAAGAACCTGGCTAGGACGAAGCTGAAATTAGCTGCTAATTTAAAGAATGAATTGGCGAAATGGCTTAAGAAATCTGGAGCGAAGATGCCCTTTGTTCCTGAAAAAAAATCAAACTTATGAATTCGTCAGACCCTTATCGGATTCCCGGGCTTGAGCTGATTGACCATGCTTTTAAAGTTCCTCTTGATTATCGTGATCCTAGAGGAAGGCAGATCGATCTCTTTGTTCGCGAAGTTCGTGATCTCGAGCCAAAGAGCTCGGATAAACCTTTCCTCGTTTTTCTGCAAGGCGGTCCAGGGTTTCGGGCTCCTATTCCGATTCAGAAGACGGGTTGGTTGAAGCGTGCTCTTACCGAGTATCGTGTGCTGATGTATGATACGCGGGGAAATGGTCTGAGCACTCCGGTGGATTATCAGACTTTGGACCTAGAAGGTGATGCCGCTGCACAGGCGGAATATCTGACACACTTCCGGCAGGATAACATTGTAAGGGATGCCGAGCTGATCCGCTCTCACATGAGTCCGGGAATACCTTGGTCCACAATTGGCCAAAGCTTTGGAGGGTGGTGTACAATGACCTATTTAAGTCTTCACCCGGAAGGCTTGAAGGAGTGCTTCATCTTTGGTGGAGTCCCCGGACTCGAGCAGACGGCGCGGGAGATTTACGAAGGAACCTTCCCTATTGTTGAAGAAAGGAACCGGAAGTATTTTGAGAAGTTTCCGATGGATAAAGCTCGACTCGCTAAGCTGGCGAAACATTTAGAGGAGCATGAAGTTCTCTTCCCGAATGGGGATCGGATTTCGCCTCGGATGGTGCAAACTCTCGGAATGAAATTTGGGTTCGCTTATACTGCGGAGGAGATTCATTTCCTGCTTGAGGAGGCTTTTGTGAAAGCTGGAGAAACGGAGATGGTAAGCCACGCCTTCAAGGTGGGATTACAAGCGACGGTTCGCTTTGATACTAACCCAATTTTTGCGATTTTACACGAGGCGATCTATGCGCAGGGAGCGGCAAGCGGGTGGTCATGTGATTTAGTACAGAAAAAAAGTTACTCCCATTTTGATGATTATGAGGATTTTTTGTTTTATGGAGAAATGATCTTCCCGTGGATGTTTGATGAAATTTCTGAGCTCAAAGGGATGAAGGAAGCTGCTAATATCTTGGCGGCGAAATCGGATTGGCCTCCGCTTTATAATCTGGAGGTTTTGAGCCGGAATACCGTTCCGGTGGCCTGTGCTATTTATGCTGATGATATGTTTGTAAATGTTAAGTTCTCCCGCGAGACCGTTGATGCGGTGCCAAATATGAAGGCTTTTTATACCAGTGAATATGAGCACTGCGGGCTTAGGGTTGGCGGGGAGTATTTATTTTCGCGACTCATCGATCTTGGACGGGGTGAGGTGGAGCGATGATTGGATTCCGCACTCTTGTCGCTGTCTCAATAGTTGGGGTGACTTGTGCGAAGCTACCAAACATCCTCATTGTCTATGCCAGATGATCTGGGATTCGGAGACTTATCTCGTTACAATCCGTAGGCGTCTTACAAGACACTGTGTCTGGACAAGGTGGAGGTTTAAGGGGGGTACGAAATGGCTGTAGCGCTCCGTCAGGAAGAGAGCCGATAAGGATGGCGGGAGTTCCAAAGGTGAAATCATCTATTGGCCGAAAGGGTTTTCGTACCAAAAGACGCCGAGTTGGTCACGTTCTTCGCAGCAGAGAATATCGAGATCTCCATCGCCATCGACGTCTGAGGGGACGATACGGTCATACTTGATTCCTGCCTTACCGGCGATTTCGTGGCTTTGCCAGACCGGGTCAAAGGGAGTGTTTTTGTAAGAAAGCCATTGGGTTCCTGATAATGGTGCTTTGGCACTTTCGCAGCTGAAGACAAGGTCGTTTTGGCCATCGTGGTTCACGTCGAAAGTCACTGCGCTCTTGCCTCCTCCGACTCCATTTGGAAGCGGGATGACATGTTCCCTCCACTCAGATTCGGTGGAGCGAAACCAAATGATGGAAGTCGAATCGATCGCAATAATATCGGTTTGACCATCTTGATCGAGATCGCCGTAAGAGATGAATTTGATCTCGCGGTTTCCTCCGCCGATATCATGACGTTTCCATTGTGCGGGATCAATCACAGCCTCGGTTCCGGGATACTCCAGCCAATAAACGCCGCGGTTTGGACCACGGCGGTCACTGATGAGGATGTCCTTGTGGCCATCCTTGTTCATGTCGATGGAGATGAGGGACATGATCCAGCCGGCATCTTGAAGTTTGTGATACTTCCATGAGGAAACATTCCGGGCGTCTTTCGGAATCTCCAGCCAACCCACGCTGCCATTCTTACCTTTGGAACTCACAACAAGATCGATGCCATTCTTTCCGTCTATTGACCTAGGGAGAGCATACATCCACGATTGTGTTCCGTGGGTGACAGGAATGGTTTCGGTTTTCCATTTTGATGAATCGAGAATGGCATCAGCGGATTTCGGAGCCCAATGAACGAACATGCTTTTGGTTCCTCCCTCACAGGAACTCACCACGTCGATGTTCCCGTCGCCATCGAAATCTGCGAATAGCGCGTCTTCGGCCGAACGGACTCTTCCCACGGTAACGGCGGGCCATTCTTGTTTCGTTTTGGCGTGTCCGGGATGGAGATAGGCACGAACGACTCCGCCTTCTTCCCAACCGGTGGCGATATCCATGAGGCCGTCGCCGTTAATGTCAGCCAGACGGACGCCATCGGCTCCTTTCGAGCTGTTATCAATGGTGTGACGTTCCCACGGCTCCCTAGCTAAGAGTGGGAAATACAAAAAAAGAGCAGGAAGGAAGAACTTCACGATTATTTTTGGAGCAGGAGCGGCTTGGCTTCATCAACCCAGCCGGCTGGTCGTTGACCTTTACCCTTGTTGTTGCCGTCTCCCAGGTCTGCCTGTGCTGATTTGATTAATTGGGTAAGTCTGGTAATAATTTTCGGGTTTTCCCCTGCGAGGTTATTTGATTCTGCAGGGTCGATTAAAAGATCAAAAAGCTGGATGGGGGTGTTTTTCTTTTTATAGCTCCAGCCTTCGAGTTTTTGGGTCTGTGGGAGAACAAGTTTCCATTTCCCGCTGCGGACAGCTTGGAGTTGGCTAGTATGATAGTAGTAGAAAGCGTCGTGTGGCGATTTTGCGTTTGGCTTGGCAAAAAGAAGATCGCTGATGTCGTGGCCATCTATCTTTTTTTCTGGAAGTTTTCCGTCGGTGAGAGCTGTGAGGGTGGGGAGGAGGTCGAGAGTCGAGGCGACTTCAGAGCAGCTTGATTTGGCGGGGATTTTTCCAGGCCAGCGCATCAGGCAAGCCACGCGCATACCTCCTTCGTGAGTGGATCCTTTGGAACCCTTCAGAGGGGCGTTGCTACCACCGTTTTGGGAGTTAGAACCATTGTCTGAGGTGAAAATAACAAGGGTGTTTTGATCGATCTCTTCTTTTTTGAGAGTTTCTAAAATGATTCCTGTGCAGGCATCGACCTCTTCGATCCAGTCGCCGTATTTTCCGTTACTGGACTTACCTTTAAATTTTTCACCCGGGAAGAGTGGGAGGTGGACGGAGGTGTGTGGGAGGTAGAGGAAGAAAGGCTTTTCGCGGTTGGCTTGGATAAACTTTAACGCTTCCTCTGTATAACGCCGAGTGATTGGTGATTGGGCGACTGGTGCTTCAATAACTTGTTCATCTCGGAGAAGTGGAAGTGGAATGTTTTTTCGAGCCATGTCGTTGGAGTAAGGGATTCCAAAGTAGGAATCGAAGCCATGGCGGGTTGGTAGGAAATCGGGTTGATCTCCAAGGTGCCATTTTCCGATACAGGTGGTTGCATAGCCTTGCTCCTTTAGGATTTCAGCGACAGTTGTTTCATCTGGATTGAGTCCTTTGCGGGCATTTGGAAAGAGGACCCACTTGTTGTTTTGATCAATATGCATGTTCAAACGACGGGGATAACAGCCAGTGAGGAGGCTTGAGCGGGAGGGGGTGCATACGCCGGAGGTGACATAAAAGTTAGTAAAGCGCATGCCTTCCTTGGCCATTTGGTCGAGGACGGGCGTGCGGTTTTTTGTAGAACCGAAGCAACCAATGTCTGAATAGCCCATGTCATCCATGTAAATCAGGATAATGTTTGGTTTGCGGGCGGATGCGTAGGAGATCAGAAGGGAAACGATAATAAAGAATTTCATAATTTGCTTCGGGAAGTGAAGAAGGTCCTTGTAATTGCCGATATTCTGCTCCGTGGCTAGGGGCTTGGCTATTATTTTCAAGCCTCGTTAACGTGGATGACGTATAGTTTAAGCTCTATTGTAATGGCGTTACTACCGATTTTACGGTTTTTGAGAGACCCTAAGGCGTATAAAATTGCGCTCTTGATCTTCAATCGGAATGAGGCTTCGCCAAATCACGGTTTCTGTTCCGTCGTCATTGGAAATTGAGGAGACCGCGGTCGTTCTGAGTGGGTCCCAGCTAATAAGATCCGAACTAACTTCGACTTTGAAGAGGATGTCATCGGCGGCGAGGTTTCGACGGTAAGTTAAGGTAAGATATTCTTTGAAGTTCCCTATGCCATCGTCAAAGAGATCGGTGCCGGAGCTTGGGATAGATTCTGGACTGAATCTCGTATCGCCTTGAATGGATCCAAGGGCGTATTCAAGAAGTGCGCTGAGCCCATCACCGTCGTTATCGGCGTTTGGATCACCAGTAAAGCTGTTGTCGTCCCCCTTTCCTGGACTACCTCCCGAAATCGTACTGGCTCTCCAATTGTTGGGTAAGGAATGATCGGGAATAGTTTTCGGTGAAATTAGGACGATTGAGTAACCGTCACCGTCAGGTGAAGTTGGCCAAGGATCCTTGTCGTTGTATTTAAATCTGCGGGCATCGAGTCCGAGAGCGTCGATCAGAGCAATTTGCTCTCCGGAATTTCTTAAGCTAGAGGTCGAGAAATCGCCGGGGGCTATGTTTGTTCCTGCGGTGTTGTAGAGGGATGCAAATTCGATCTGGTCCTTGACGACAACCACCCGAGCGTCGGGAGCGAGCGTGAAGCCAAGAGGGAAAGTGTAGTCGATACCCGTGAAGGTGAGATTGGAAAGGTCGGCGGTCGCGGCTGAGATGTTCATGAGTTCAATCCATTCTCCGTCTTCCGATGTCCCAAGTGGATTATACATGATTTCTGAAATTACGATGTTTGAGGTGTCAGCAATGGGCGCGATAAGAAAATCGCCTGTTGTAAGTGCTGACCATTCTCCATTTTCAAAGGCGCGTGCACACACCGTAGCACCACCTGTCAATGGAACGATGTTGCCACCACCGTCACCGCCTGCCGGAGCGATGCCGGAGAGTTGGACATCAAGACCGGTGTCACTGCTACTGGCGCTGTTTTGGTGGACTTCGACGGAAAGAACGTTAGTTCCCTCGAGGAGGTCGCCGCCGGTCAGAGTGAGAGTCCCAAGATTAACGAGGCCTCCCTCATTGGAGGTGGCGCTAATGGCGTAATCCTCATATCGTTGATTTCCACCGCTCATGTTACTTCGTCCGATTTCTTTGCCATTGAGGTAAACAATGGCTCCATCATCGCGGACAAAATTGAGATTCAGTCGAGTAAAGCTGGCGGCATCAGTGACGGTAAAAGATTTACGGAAGTAAATTGTTGGAAGGCGGGGAGTTTGGAAGTTGAGATCAGTGTTCATGGTCCGCCCATTGATCGTGCCGTATCCTAATAGGGCTCGCCCTGTTACCCAGATGGTGTCATTGAAAAAAGGATGCTTCCAGTCGCTGCTGTTGTAATCGGCATTTCCAACTACAACTTCACTATCGCTTTGCGCAATACCGGTATCGAGAAATTTCCAGCCATTTTCTTGAAGTTGGATAAAGTTAGTCTGATTACTCCCTCCTCCGATTGAGGTTGAGTTTGGATTGATCCCGCCTCCGGGTAGGCGGGGATCATTACCATCAGTTGTGTAGTAGATGGTACCAGTGGTGGAAGTAATCTTAAGACTGCCTCCAACAGGAATTATCCCTTTGCTTTGAAGAGAGTCGCTTACTAGAAAATCTGGAGCGTTCACCGATGGGACAAGGGATCCGTAATTAGCTACAACGACATTGCTTCGGGCGGGGAAGTAGCTGTCGATGAGGCGATTTTGTTCGGTGAGCCATTGATTGTCGCGGGTGTAAAGAGTACCACGATGATCGCCCCAGCGGGCGGACTCAGCAATGATCGCGCGGTCGAGATTGTCTGCGAATTTCATCCAACGCGCGGCAGTGGCTTCGGCAGTGAGGGCGCCTCCCGGGCCGAAGTGTTTTTTTAATCTATCGGCAAAACGTATTCGATATTCCGATAGCGCCTCGAGTTGGCTTCGCACGTTCATGGGGTCGCGTGGAGAGTTGTTGAGAGTAGGACTCTCGAGGGAGCGCTCACTATCCCACGAATAGAGTTGCCAAGGCGCCATTTTCTCAGGTTGGCCGGTTGTAAATGGCCCGCCTCCTGCGGCCCGCCAATTGCCACCTGCCTTGAGATCCGAATTGCCGCCGTAACGATTGATAATCTGATAGTCGATATAGTGATCGATATCGAGGACCTGCTGGATCCGCTCCCAATTACCGCTGGAAACAACGCTTGGAATAGTATTCCAAGCGGTCGCAGAACCATCTACGATAGAAGAGCCATTGCGGGCATCAAGGAGGCTGTCATCACCACCGTTGTAAGCTGCGTAGTGAGAAGCCTCTGGGCGCTCGCAGAGGTTGTGGACGCCCCAATAAAGACTATTAACAAAAACGTGAACCATAAATCCGTGACCCGCTGCAGGATTTCCCATATCGAGCATAGACTCGCGCATCCATTGATCACGAATCATGGAGCCGCGACTGCGCTGACCATTATCACGGTGGATCCAAGAGTTATTGTATCCTGCGCGCAGGGTGATGGAGTTGAATGCTTCAACTTCTGAATTTTGAAAGAGTTTTTCGCGCAGTCGCCCGGAGCCGTATTGGGTCCGGAACCGGAAATTCATCGAGTGTTTTGGACTGGAGCCCGGGTTACGGCTCGCTCCGCCCTGAACTTTGATCCCGCAATTGATTTGCCAGTCATTACGAGTGTCGGTGGAGGATGGAATATATTCGGCGGAGCATTCATATTCGAGGCCCCCATTCGTCGAGTTTGTGTAAATTCCACTTCCACCACTAAAGTCAGTACGATCCATAGCGATGGAAATGGTAGGAATATCTCGCAGTCCCTTAAGCATCGTTTGAGCAATGGTATCTTGATGACCGGTGGCAAGGTTTGTTGATTTAGATACGCGAGTGTCCATCCTGTAGTCTCCTGCCGATAGGTTACCCCAACCAGGGGGCTGATTTTGCTCCAGAAAGGCGGTGTTTAATCCTGCGGGATCAGTTCCATCAGATCGCGTATTTTCAATGTCAAACAAGAGGTAGGTTTGGCAGTCGATGTTTGTTGGGGTGAACCCGGCTTTGGTTGCGGATGCTTTGAGTGTCGTGGATTTGTTGACTGGAATGGGGCCGGAGTAAATAGAAGCATTGGCTGTTGGGTTTCCCGTCTGATTGACTGGGCGGGTGCCATCCGTAGTGAAATAGATGGTCGCTCCAGGGGTGTCGCTCGTGATGGTGACATTGATAGCTTGGTCGTAGTAGCCACGATCCGGACTAAAATTAGTATCAAGTACTTTGGCAATTCCGGAAGTATTGTTGGCAAAGCCCGGGGTGGGGGATGAGAAGTAAACTGGGGCTCTGTTTGTAGGGTCGAGACCATAAGAAATATCTTCGTCTTGTTTTGGGTAGTTAGTGTTGTCTGGGCAAAATTCGCTGGTAATTGTGCCTGATGAATTAACGAGCGCGATGTATTCCCCACTTGATGAAAGTTTGAAGTTAGTGTTTAAATTTCCGTTTGCATCGAGCACACCAGAACCCGAAGCGTAGATGATGAGAAATCCTCCTGCGGGAATGCTTGTGGGCGAAGGGAAGGTCCACTTTTCTAGTGCTGAAGATTCGTCGGTGAGATGCCACCCCCCGAGATCGAGAGGCGAGGAGCTGTTATTGAGGATTTCGATCCAATCGTGAGTGGTGCCATTAATCTGATTTGCGATTGGATACCAATCGCTTGGATTACTAGTTTGGCCGCCATCGTTCGATGCCATGAACTCGTTAATGACAACTTCACCAATCTCGAGGGGTTCCCCTTCTTCAAGAACCTCCGACTGGGCTTGAAAAAGAGTCTGGAACGAGAAAATGGCGAAAGACCAGAATCGTCTTGTGTTCTTCATGGGGATGGATGGCATTGCTTTTTCATAGTAAACTATGGTTCACGGTCGATAGCTTGGAATTAGATGGTCCTCAAAGATAAAATAATCTACTGTCTTCCTTAGAAAATAAAGGGCGGTTGGGTCGTTTTCGATGGTAACTCCTGAGATCTTGCGCTGATCTTAAGATCTTCCGGTGAACCAGATACCCCCGTGTTATTATCGCACTATGACTCTAAAAACTCAAATTACTCTGCTAATTGGTGTGACTTCATTTGTTTCAGCAAAGGTGGATTTTGCCCATGAGGTTCTTCCTATTATAAGAGAGAATTGCGCGAAGTGCCACACGAATGGAAAATATAAGGGCGGACTTTCACTTGATACTCGTGAGGCCTTGCTTGATTCCGAGACAGTCGTGCCTGGTGACTCTGAGAAGAGTCTTTTGATTGAAGTTCTCACTGCCCAGGATGAAGACGAACGGATGCCACACGATGCTGATCCTCTGCCGGCTGAGCAGATTGCAGTTTTAGCTAGGTGGGTAGATGAGGGGCTGGCTTGGGAGAAGGGGCTTACTTTTAAAAAGAAAACATGGAAGGCTCCTTTAGGTCATCAAAAAGTTGATTTGCCGGGTCCCGAAGGTGAGAACCCAATCGACCAAATAGCAACAGCCTATTTTGAGAAGAATCGGGTCCAGCCTCCTGAATTGATTTCGGATACCCGGTTCTTGAGAAGAGTGAGTCTAGACCTCGTAGGTCTCCTCCCTTCAAAAAAGGAATTGGAAAATTTTGTGACTTCGGATCTAGGCGTAAAGCGGGAGGCGAAAATCAAGCAAGTTCTATCTCGCGATCTCGATTATGCCGATCATTGGATGACGTTTTGGAATGATCTTTTGCGGAATGATTATGCAGGAACTGGTTTTATTGACGGGGGACGCCGTCAGGTCACGGGGTGGCTTTACCGGTCGCTTAAAGAGAATAAGCCTTATGACCAATTTGTAAGAGAGTTGTTGAATCCCACCACTGAATCGGAAGGCTTTATTAAGGGAATAAAGTGGCGTGGTAATGTCAATGCGTCGCAGGTTCGCGAGATTCAGTTTGCCCAGAATGTCTCGCAGCTCTTCTTTGGCGAGAATATGAAGTGTGCTTCATGTCACGATAGCTTCATTAATGATTGGAAACTGGAAGATGCTTACGGGATGGCTGCGATAATCGCAGGAAAGCCACTTGAGATGTATCGTTGTGATAAGCCGACTGGTAAAAAGATGGATGCGAAGTTTCTCTTTGATGAACTTGGGGCCATCGATAAGACATTATCGCGTGATGACAGATTGAAGAGGGTTGCAGAGCTTGCGACAGCGCCGGATAATGGTCGCCTAGCTCGGACCATCGTGAATCGTCTTTGGGCTCGTTTGATGGGGCGAGGACTGGTTGAGCCTGTGGACATCATGAGCAATCGTCCATGGAGCGAGGATATGCTCAATTACCTAGCGTGGGATCTTGCTCAGAATGGTTACGACCTCAAGAGAACCCTCTCGATCATTGTGAGCTCCCGGACGTATCAAAGCGCAACGGTGGTTGCGTCGAAGAGCGGTGAGGGTTTTGTTTTTGAAGGGCCCAGTGCAAAGCGAATGACGGCTGAGCAATTCATCGATGCGGTGTGGGAAATTACTGAGACGGCGCCCGGCAAGATTGACGCGAAGGTTGAAAGAGGAAGTGAGAAAGCTCGGATTGTTAGGGCCTCGTTGATGAAGTCGACTCTCTTGATGCGTGCGCTTGGGCGTCCAAATCGTGAGCAGGTTGTTACGACCCGGCCCGCTGACTTAACTACCTTGCAAGCTCTCGAACTCAATAACGGGAGGGAATTTGTTGATTATTTGAATCGAGGTGCCACCAAAATTTTTGCTGAGAAAGAGATTGTCGAAACCCTCTATCTTGAAGCCTTGTCTCGCCTACCAAGTTCACTTGAAAAACAAGTGGCCCGTAAGATTCTAGGGGGACGAGTTACCCCGGACTCTGCGGCAGACTTTTTGTGGGCAATTTTTATGCTGCCGGAATTTCAATTTATTAACTGATACGGAACTATGTCAAAACCACTTGAATTTGAAAATCGGCGTGACTTTCTTAAGAAGCTCGGAACTGCTTCCGCGGCGACTTTGGCAATGGGCGCGCCTCGCTCGTTTGGAGATGAAATTGAACAGCCCGAGGCAAGGGCTGATTGTTGCATTCTACTCTGGATGGGTGGAGGAATGGCGGCACCTGATACTTTTGATCCAAAGCACTACGAACCGTTTCGGAACGGCCTTAAAGTGTCGGATGTTGGTAGCACCTTTCCTGCCATCCCAACCTCGGTAAGTGGGATCAATTTCACGGAAGGGTTTGAGGAAGTCGCGAAGGTGATGGATAAGGGGACTTTAATCCGCTCGGCGGTGCAACCCGATCTTGGCCATATTCTTCATTCACGGCATCAATACCATTGGCATACCGGATACGTTCCGCCCCAAACGGTGGCAGCCCCGCATATTGGGGCGTGGATGGCCAAGGTGTTGGGCCAGCGAAATGAGGCGATGCCGGCCTTCATTGATATTGGTCAGCGACTCGAGGGGGTCGGCGAGAAAGAAGAGCTGAAAGCTTTCCACACTGGCGGATTTTTTGGGAGTGAATTTGGACCCTTTCTGCTGCCCTATCCTGATCAGGCGATCGGGGCAGTCCAGCCGCCAAATGGAATGACTCCAGATCGATTTGCCAATCGATATAAACTTTATAAAAAATTGATTTCAGAGGGTTTGGTTGGAAAAAGTGGAAGTGAGTTTCAACAGGAGTCGATGCTGCAATCGATGGAGAAGGCTCATCGCTTGTTAAATTCAAGGGAGTCATCGGCCTTTGATCTCACAAAGGAAGATGAGAAGTCGGCTGGAAAATATGGTAAAACCCGCTTTGGGCAGGGCTGCTTGTTGGCAAGGCGACTCGTGGAATCGGGTGCTCGATTTATCGAGGTCACTACCGAATACCAGCCGTTCAAACACTGGGATACTCACGAAAAAGGACATGCCACATTAAAGAGATTAAAGTCTGAAATTGATCAGCCAATCGCCCAGTTGATTCGTGATTTAGAGGAGCGAGGAATGCTGGATCGGACCTTGGTCGTCATTGCCAGCGAGTTCAGTCGCGATATGATTATTGAGGGTGTGCCAGGATCAAATGCGCGAGATCAGACGACTCACAAGGTTGATGTTATCTCAGAATTAAAACATTATGGTCAGCATAGGCACTTCACTGGTGGGACGAGCGTGTTGATGTTTGGTGGTGGGGTGAAGAAGGGCTTTCAATTTGGTAAAACCGCGGATGAACGACCGTTTGTGGCAGTTGAGAATCCGCTTGCAGTTGAGGATTTGCACGCCACGGTTTTTCAGGCTATGGGGATTTCGCCGAAAACCTCGTTTGATATTGAGGGGCGTCCATTTTACGCAACCAAAGATGGGATCGGAAAACCAGCAATGGAGATTTTTTCTTAAGTATTGCGAATTTTTCAGACTCGAAATCTTTCTTTTACCGATTTTGCTGAGTTCCCACCCTTTTGGAGAGGGATACGACTTGTCGGATTCGGATTAGCGGATCAAGTCCTTCCTTTCCGAGTATTGCGTCCGCTGTGATGGCGAGAAGAAGCAAAAGGCGGATTAACGGTC